>NZ_JAGQEH010000019.1:0-69075 GCF_018101095.1 Paenibacillus sp. Marseille-P2973 | reverse complement strand
AGTGCAAGCACTCCATCAAGTCCGCTCGACTTGCATGTATTAGGCACGCCGCCAGCGTTCGTCCTGAGCCAGGATCAAACTCTCCAATAAAGTGTTTGACTTGCTCATTTTGAAACTGACGAGAAAAATTAATTTCTCTATTTAATACTCACTCGTTGTTCAGTTTTCAAAGATCAACTTCATTCATTTTGTTGTCGCCTCATCAGCGGCAACTTTTATAGTATATAACATCCGGCGCAATTTAGCAAGCATTATTTTTTCGATCAATTTCTCGATGTCTTCAACAAAGCTTGTTATCAACGACCGGATATATAATATATCATGGGCAGATAAACTATGCAACACCTTTATTCAAGAAATAAAATCCAATACAAAAACAAAGCGTCCCCTGCCTACAGCAGGGGACGCAATCAATGAACTTATTCAGCCGTATTACGCATATGCGGGAACAACAGAACATCCCGAATCGAAGCCGCATCGGTCAACAACATAACGAGACGGTCGATCCCGATACCCAATCCGCCTGTAGGCGGCATGCCATATTCCAAAGCGCGAATGAAGTCGTCGTCCATTTCATGCGCTTCATCGTTACCATGCTCACGCTCAAGCAACTGGGCCTCAAACCGTTGGCGCTGATCAATTGGATCATTAAGCTCGGAAAATGCGTTAGCGTGCTCACGAGCTACAATAAACAACTCAAAGCGATCGGTGAAACGCGGATCTTCCTCGTTCTTCTTGGCCAGTGGAGAGATTTCCACAGGGTGTCCGAATACAAAGGTCGGTTGAATCAAGGTCTCCTCAACAAACTGCTCGAAGAACGCATTCAGAATATGTCCAAAAGTCATATGCGGTTCAACCGGTACTTTATGCTCTTTCGCCAAGCGATGAGCTTCTTCGTTGCTCATTTGAACACCGAAGTCCACGCCTGTTACTTCCTTAACCGCATCCACCATAGATACGCGGCGCCATTGCGGAGTCAAATCAACTTCATGACCTTGGTAGTTCAAGATTTGCGTTCCCAGCACTTCTTGTGCGGTATGAGCGATCATGTTTTCCGTCAAAGCCATAATGTCCTTGTAGTCGGCATAAGCTTCGTACAATTCGATCATTGTGAATTCCGGATTATGACGCGTGGAAATTCCCTCATTCCGGTATACCCGCCCGATCTCATAAACTTTCTCCAATCCGCCGACAATCAGGCGCTTCAGATGAAGTTCAATCGCGATCCGCATGTACAGCTCCATATCCAACGCATTGTGATGCGTAACGAAGGGACGAGCCGCAGCTCCTCCTGCGATGCTGTGCAAGGTAGGTGTTTCTACTTCCAGGTAGCCAAGGGAGTCCAAGTAACGGCGCATGGATTGGATAATCCGGGAGCGCTTAATGAAAGTCTGTTGCACCTCCGGGTTCACGATCAAATCCACATAACGCTGACGGTAGCGCAGCTCGACATCCTTGAGACCATGATATTTGTCAGGAAGCGGATAAAGCGACTTGGACAAAACAACCAGGTTTTCTGCTTTAATTGTAGTTTCACCGGTTTTGGTCTTGAACACTTCGCCGGTCACACCTACGATGTCCCCGAGATCCAGCACGCCGAAAGCCGCGTATTCCGTTTCAGGCACGCTGTCCTGACGCACGTAAATCTGGATCTTGCCCGACAAGTCCTGGATATGCGCAAAGCTGGCTTTACCCATGACCCGTTTCGCCATGATCCGTCCGGCGATCGAAACCTTCAACTGCTTTTCTTCAAGCTCTTCCTTGGTCAATCCATCGTATTGCTTCAAAATATCCCCTGCCATGGCAGTGCGCTCATACTTGCCGCCAAAGGGATCCACACCCAAACCGCGCAGCTCGTCCAATTTGTCGCGACGCACCTGCAGCAGTTCGCTGATCTCAACGACTTCCTGGTTATTTTGTTCCTCGCTCACTTCGTTCCACTCCTTACAACTTGTATTTAAAACAGTGAAAGAAGCTTCCGCCTGGGAAGCTTCTTGGGACGCTAGTTCAGCCTTATTTCTTGATATCGACTATTTTATATTGAATGACGCCCGCCGGTACCGTCACATCGACGACCGCACCCTTTTTCTTGCCCAAAATGGCTTTGCCGACAGGACTTTCGTTCGATATTTTATTCTGCAGCGGATCGGACTCGGCCGTCCCGACAATCGCATACTCCATCGTATCGCCATACTCCAAATCTTGAACCGTTACCGTAGAACCGATGCTTACCGTATCGGTATCAATCTCGTCATTGTTGATGATCCGGGCATTGCGCAGCATTTTCTCCAGGGTGATGATACGCCCTTCGATGAAAGCCTGCTCGTTCTTAGCGTCCTCGTATTCCGAGTTCTCGCTGATATCCCCGTATCCAATGGCGGTTTTAATCCGCTCAGCAACCTCGCGGCGTCTCACAGATTTCAGATTTTCCAGTTCTTCTTCCAGTCTTTTCAGACCGTCCTGTGTAAGAATGACTTCTTTATCGCTCATCTCAACCGATTCTCCTGTCATGGAAATAATATTCGCACTGTGCGGCGGACTGCAGGGAAGCTTCATTAACGCCCCTCCGAAAAAAGGAGATACATCCGGCGTCCATTCAAAGAAGATCCGTAATTCCCGCCTAACAACGGCCGTGAAAACTCACGCATCATTGAGAATATCATATGCAATCGCATGGAGGTCAGACCATCCATGTTGTGGAAGTTATCTCCTGAGGCGAATTTATACTGTGAAATTATAGGTTAACCATTCTGAAATGTCAATGACGCCCGATTTTTCAAATGAAAACGCTTCACAAACGTCGAGCCCATCCAAAAAGAGAATCCCCCATGCCAATGGGGGACATCGGATTTACGCAGATTCCACAGCCGTTTGATTTTCCGTGTCCAACTCGGCGACAAAGTTCTCCAGAATGCGCACCATTTCATCCCGCTTCGTTTCTTCCATAATGTCGTCTTTAATCCGGGCGGAGCCCTTCAGCCCCTTGAGGTACCACGCCATGTGCTTGCGCATTTCGCGAACGGCTACTCTCTCTCCCCGTAAGGCCGCCAAGCGATCCATATGCAGGATTGCGATCCGGATCTTCTCTGCGGCTTCAGGTTCAGGCAAGAGAATCCCTGTCTTGAGATACTCCACCGTACGGTAAAGCATCCAAGGATTACCCAAGGCACCGCGCCCGATCATAACTCCGTCGCAACCGGTTTGCTCCAGCATGCGTTTGGCATCTTCCGGCGTAGCTACATCACCGTTTCCGATGACAGGGATCGACACAGCCTCTTTAACCTGCTTTATGAATCCCCAATCCGCTTTCCCGGTATACAATTGCTCGCGCGTACGGCCATGAACACTGACCGCTTTGCCGCCGGCCTGTTCGACCGCCTTAGCATTATCGACGACATAAATGTGCTCGGCGTCCCAGCCGATCCGCATTTTTACCGTGACCGGCTTACTTACGGCATCCACGACAGCAGACACCATCTCAAAAATTTTATTCGGATCCAGCAGCCAACGAGCGCCGGCGTCGCATTTAGTTACCTTAGGCACCGGGCAGCCCATATTGATATCGATAATATCCGCGTTCGTATCCTGATCGACCACTTTAGCCGCCTCAACAAGAGTTTCGCGGTCTCCTCCAAAAATTTGCAGACTGAGCGGCTTCTCCCGCTCGTCTACGAACAGCATTTCCTTGGTCCGCTTGTTACCGTGAAGGATCGCTTTATCGCTAACCATCTCTGCGCAGACAAGCCCGGTGCCGAACTCTTTGGCAATTAACCGGAAAGCCGGATTACACACCCCCGCCATCGGGGCTAGCACGACCTGATTTTTCATTTCAATATCGCCGATCTTCAGCATGATGGTCCCCCCTATTAATCTTGTTTATCGTTGGCTTAGTTTTGTAAACTATACTTCCCGATGATCTTCATGAAGCACTGAAGCATGAGCTCCATTCTATGAGCTTTATTCATCTCTCTGTGTCAACTCCGCAAGCGTGATTCCAAGAACATCTGCAATTTTATTTAAAATTTGATCTTCTGCACGGCGGTTTCCCCGTTCTATAGCCCCTAAGACAGCCAGCGAAATGCCGGACTCGTCGGCAAGCTGTTGCTGCGTGAACCCCTTCAGTTTTCGGAATGCACGGATGCGTTGGGCCAGATGCCTGTTTTCCAAAACCGTATTCCTTCCTTTCCGTTCATAAGATCCAAGGCGGCATGCGCCTTCTCGTAAAGCCCGGTAGGATCTTCTTCCGGAACGATATCGCACAGGGGAACCAGCACGAAAGAACGTTCCAGCATGCGCGGATGAGGCAGCGTCAAAAGCGGTGTATCCAGCACTTGGCCCTCCATCCATAGCAAGTCCAGATCCACGGTGCGCGGGCCCCAGCGTATGTTTCGTTCCCGTCCGAGAGCAAGCTCGGTTTCCAGCATAACCTTGAGCAAAGCCTCAGGAGTCAGCGAAGTCCGGAGCGCCATTGCCATATTGAGAAAGTTCGGCTGGTCCTCGTAGCCTACCGGATCAGTCTCGTATAAATTGGAACTGCGCAGCACCTGGATATCCGGATGCCCGTCCAGCAACTCAGCGGCTTTGAATAAAGTGGACTCGCGGTCCCCTAAATTAGCCCCTAAAGCAATATAAGCCTCTGAAGCCTCAGAGGTGGAATGTTTAGTCATGAATCCTTCTCACTTTCTGGATCGGTGCAATTCAACCGTCACACCCTCGAAATGAATGTCAAAAGGCGGATGCGGCTTCGTTACACAGACCGTCAATGCATCTACCATAGTATAAGTGTCCAATACCGAGGATGCAATATGCTCGGCAAGCGCCTCGATTAATTTAAAACTTTTTTGCTCGACGATGCCTTTGACCAGCTCGTGAACCTCGGCATAATTTACCGTCTCGGTAAGATCGTCGTTCTGTCCGGCCTTACGTAAATCAAGTTCCAGCGTAAGATCGACGTAGAACCGTTGGCCCAATTTTCGCTCCTCTTCAAAAACACCATGATATCCGTAATACTCCATCCGCCGGATGATCATTTTATCCATAATTAAATCCCTCCACACTTCGATTTAGGCATATAAAATAGCATCGCACATTTGAGCCGTACGCTTAATCTCCTTAACATCGTGAACCCGTACAATCTGACAGCCCTGCGCAATTCCGAAAGCTACCGTGGCCGCAGTTCCAAGAATAACCTCATCCGTCGGCAAATCCAGGGCGGTTCGGATGAATTTTTTGCGAGAAGTCCCCAATAACAGCGGAAAACCAAGCTCCATCAGCCGGTCCAGCGACTTCATGACCTGTAAATTCTCGTTATAATCCTTGGCAAACCCGATTCCCGGATCCAAAATAATCTGCTCATCCTTAACCCCGGCTTCTCTGGCGATCCGTACACAGTCCATCAAATCGTCGGCCACATCCTGAAGTAAATCCTTGTAGTCCCGGTCATGCCGGTTATGCATCAGGATCGCCGGACACCCGAACTCGGCCGCAACACCGGCCATAAGCGGATCCCCTTTAAATCCCCAAATATCATTGATGATATGAGCTCCAGCTTTAAGTGATTCCCGCGCCACCTTCGACTTATAGGTATCCACCGAAATCGGAATATGAGGCGCTTCGCGGTGAAGGGCTTCCACCACGGGAATTACTCTTTCCAATTCCTCCTGCTCACTAACCGGCTTGTGGCCGGGACGCGTCGATTCTCCCCCGAGATCGATCATATCCGCACCGTCGGCGACCATCTGCATGGCATGGTGAACCGCCCGTTCCACATCATTGTACCGTCCTCCATCCGAGAACGAATCGGGAGTCACATTCAAAATCCCCATAATCAGCGTTTTCCCGCCCAACGACAATGTCGTCTCGCCGCAGCGGTATTCCCTTTTATATAACCTGTTTCGCATTTAACTCCCCACACTCTCTCTATAAAAATAAAGCAACTGCTTAGTCAACGGCCCAATTTCGCCTTCGCCGACAACAGCGCTCTTTCCGTCCGGTTCGGCAAGCTGTGTCACAGGCACCAGCTCCTGAACCGAATTGGTAACGAATATCTCGTCGGCATTCCCTAGCCTGTCCCACGGATAACGGCCTTCTTCCAAAGAGAGTCCGCATCGTGCCGCCAATTCCATAACGATAGCTCTAGTTATTCCCGGTAAGATCCCAGTGCCGATTTCCGGTGTATATAGTCTGCCTTGTTCGGCAAAAAATAAATTACTGGCAATCCCTTCAGCCAAATGTCCTTCCGCCGTCAATAACATTCCTTCCGACGGAAGATGGGCTGACGAGTCTTGTTCATAGACAGCCAACTCACGGCGTGCCAGCAGATTGTTCATGTAATGGAGCGATTTGAGCCTGACCTCACTCTCCGGCGTATTGCGCTGAGTTCGGAGCCGCCATAACCGCTTGCCTTGAGTATATAACGAGAAATCCATAGGAGGGAGCGGCTTCACGTAAAGGATGACCGTGGGCTTGATATAATCTTCCGTCGTTAGCCCGAGCGGGCCTTCTCCTGCCGAGACGGTCAAGCGGACATATCCTTCGCTTAGGCCGTTCAGGACCAGCAGTTCCGTAACTTCCTTTCTAATCCGCTCCGCATCCGCTTCATAAGGGATACCGAGGGTACGGCACCCCTCGTTCAGCCGCTTCAGGTGCCGGTCCAGCAGACCGGGCTCCCCGCCATAAGTCCGGAACGTTTCAAACAAGCCCATCCCGTACATAAAGCCGTGATCCATTACGGATATCACGGCTTCGGCAGATGGGGTGGGCACTCCGTTCACCCCAATGTATTTCATACTGTTGCTTCAGCCTTCCGGCTGAGGAAATTGCGGAGGATCTGGTGCCCATGATCGGTAATGATCGACTCCGGATGAAACTGGACTCCCTCTACCGCATATTCCTTGTGGCGCAGCCCCATGATCTCGCCTTCCTCCGTCTCGGCCGTAATCTCCAAGCAATCGGGTAGGCTCTCCCGCTCCACGATCAGGGAATGATAACGCGTTGCCGTAAATGGTGAAGGCAGCCCGGCGAATACCGAATCGCCATGGTGGTGGATCGGTGAGGTTTTGCCGTGCATCAGCCGTTCGGCACGGATGACGTTCCCGCCAAAGGCCTGACCGATCGCCTGGTGTCCGAGACAGACGCCAAAGATCGGAATCAAGCCTTTAAACCGCTCAATCACGGCCAGCGTAATCCCCGCCTCATTCGGTGTGCAAGGCCCCGGGGACAACAGAATGTGATCCGGCTTCAGGTCTTCAATCCCGGCCAAATCGATTTCGTCATTGCGCCGAACCGTTACCTCTTCCCCGAGCTCTCCCAAATATTGAACCAGGTTGTACGTAAATGAATCGTAATTATCGATGACCAATATCATGGCTTCATCCCCTGTCCTTCGCCAAAGAGGCGGTTAATTGACTTTGCCGCAGCGCCATGGCTACGGCTTTGGCTTTATTCCGGCTTTCTCTATATTCCCGGTACGGAACCGAATCGATCACAATGCCTGCTCCCGCCTGAATATATCCAAATCCGTCCTTCACGACCAGTGTACGTATAATAATATTTAATTCCATATTTCCGTTATAGTCAATCCACCCCATAGAGCCGGTATAAGGGCCGCGGGTGACAGGCTCTAATTCCTCTATGATCTCCATTGTCCGGACTTTAGGCGCTCCGGTAATCGTCCCTCCGGGAAACACGGCAGCAATGGCGTCATAAGCGGTTTTCTCTTGCGGCAGGTCCGCTTCCACCTCGGACACCAGGTGCATCACATGCGAATAACGCTCGATGGTGAGCAGCTCGCTGACGCGGACCGATCCGTATTCGGCAACGCGCCCCAAATCGTTTCGCAGAAGGTCGACAAGCATAATATGCTCAGCCCGCTCTTTTTCACTATTCAGCAGTTCCGCTTCCATACCTGCATCTTCTTCCGCCGTCAGGCCGCGCCGCCGGGTCCCCGCAATCGGGCGGGTACTCATCCGTCCCTGCTCCAACTTAACCAGCAGTTCGGGCGAGGCGGAAACGAGTTGAAGATCGGGAAAACGCAACAGTCCCATATAAGGAGAAGGATTGATCCGGCGAAGCCATTCATAAACGGATTCCGGCGAAGAAACCATCTTGAAGCCTTGTCTTAGCGACAGATTGACTTGAAACACATCTCCGGCGCCAATGTATTCCTGCACACGGGACACAGCGGTCTCAAAATTCTCCTGGGACATCGAGTAAATCGCCTCTTCAAATGCATCCTCTGCTCTATCGGCCAAGTCCGAGGAGAACGGGTTCCCCATAACAGATACGTCTGGCGACGGCTCAAAGGTCCCCGCTTCTCCATTCGTCCCGGCAACGCAAATGTGTTCCCATAGTTCGATCATTCGGACGGCTCGCTTTTCAGCCTGTTGAAAGTCATCCGTCAAAGTAGCCGGACCCTTCGCACGCTGATGAACAACGGCATATAACGCAGCTTCGGCCTCATCCCATACCCAAATCTCTTCAAACCGCATCCAAATATAATCATCAATCCCCAAATCGTCATGCGCCACCTGTGGCAGACGCTCCAACGACCGGGCAATATCGTAGCCAAGGAAGCCTACGGCACCTCCGGAAAACTTGGGCAGCGATGCTACGGCCGGGGACCTGTAAGGCTCCATCCATTGCTGCAGGAGGGTCAAAGGCTTGCCTGTCAGCTCTTCTTTGCCGCCGGTCTTCATATCTCGAACCACTGCCGCGTCACCTTTACCATGAATCACAGACACCGGATTCAAGCCCAGGAAAGTATATCTTCCTCCCTTACCGCTCTCCAAAACAAAGGAGTAAGGTCCCGCTTGCTCCCACGCCTTCCGCCAATCGGCGGGCAAACCGCCGGCTGGTTGATGCTTTATGGCATATGGCAGCAGTGTCCACGCACCTTCCGCCTCCCATGCTTGCCATTGCTCTTGCGATATTATCGTCTCCATCCGCCGACCTATCCTCCAGCTTCACTCTTTTTGTTCAAGACGTGTTGATCTCTATAACTTATTGCTAGCTAGTATACTAGAACCCCGGTGCTTTGAAAATACAATAACCCCCACGGGCGTTCCCGAAAGAACAGCCGTGAGGGTAGAGCTTTCATTCCATCCGTACTGATGAAACTAGATAATATCGTTTAAGCCTCGAAGTTGTAAAGCGGCGTGCTGAGGTAGCGTTCGCCATTACTTGGAATGACAGCGACAACGCGCTTGCCTTTGCCCAGTTCTTTAGCCACTTTAAGAGCAGCAAATATAGCCGCGCCGGAAGAAATACCGGACAGAATTCCCTCTTCTTTAGCCAATTTGCGCGCTTGTTCAAAAGCGTCGTCATTCTCAACATGAATGATTTCGTCGTAAATTTCACGGTTAAGAATTTCAGGAATAAAGTTCGCGCCCAAGCCTTGGATTTTATGAGGACCTGGTTTGCCGCCCGCCAAAATCGGGGATGCCGCCGGCTCTACCGCGTAAATCTTCACATCCGAAAAACGTTTCTTAAGCACTTCACCCGCACCCGAGATCGTTCCGCCTGTGCCGATCCCGGCAACAAATGCGTCCAGTTGGCCGTCCAGCGACTCGATCGCTTCAACGATTTCCGGGCCGGTCGTTTCACGGTGGATCTTAACGTTCGCCTGGTTTCTGAATTGATCAGCCAGGAAGTAGTCCGGGTTAGCTGCCAAAATCTCTTCGGCTTTCTTAACCGCTCCGTTCATGCCTTCCGAGCCAGGAGTCAATACAAGTTCCGCTCCATAAGCGCGCAACAGGTTGCGACGTTCCAAGCTCATCGTTTCCGGCATGATGATAACCGCTTTATATCCTTTAGCCGCAGCTACAAGTGCCAAGCCGATTCCCGTATTACCGCTTGTCGCTTCAACGATCGTTCCGCCCGGTTTAAGCTTGCCCGCTTTTTCGGCTTCTTCAACAATGCTGATTGCGATCCGGTCCTTTACGCTGGATCCTGGGTTTTGATACTCCAGTTTTACATAAATCTCCGCGCTGTCTTCCGGAACAATGCGGTTCAGGCGAACCAGCGGCGTACCGCCAATCAGATCCGTTACGTTATTTACGACTTTTGCCATGTCAAAGCCCTCCTCTAATATAAAAAGCATATGAAAAATAGCATGATTCTAGCTGAATTAAGTAAGCAATTTCATTTCCGAGTAAACAAGTTGGTTTTACTATCTATATCTTAACAACCCCGATCGGAGTTGTCAATAAAGGCCAAAAAAAAATACTTCGCTCCCAAGTGATAACTCAGGAAGCGAAGTATTCATTCTTAGTTCAACTTATATAGCTCTATTTGGTTTGGTCGATTAGAGCATTCAGCTCGTCTTGGCCAAAAGTATAGACCTCGTTGCAGAAATCGCAAACGACCTCGGTCTCTTTGCCTTCGTCGCGCAATTGGACCAGTTCGTCTCTGCCCAAGCTGATCAACGTCCGTTCGACCCGTTCCCAGGAACAGTGGCAGGAGAAAGTAATGTCCATTTCGTCCAGCACCTTAATGTCCGGCAAGATCCAGCGAAGCATCTCTTCCAGCTCCAACCCCTGATCAAGCAGCGAAGTCACTGGCGGAAGCTGTCCTACCGCCTTCTCGATAGCATCGATTTCGGGGTCGCTGAGTCCTGGCAGCAATTGAATGATGAATCCGCCCGCCACGATGACGGAGGAATCCGTATCCACCAATACGCCCAATCCTACCGCCGAAGGGGTCTGCTCGGACAGAGCGAAATAGTACGTAAAATCCTCTCCGAGCTCGCCGGAAACCAAAGGCACACTGCCGCGGTAAGGATCTTTAAGCCCTAAATCCTTGGTCACGTGAATAAATCCGGTCGTACCGACTGCTCCAGCTACGTCGAGCTTCCCCTTACTGTTGCTGGGCAATTGAACATGCGGATTGGTCACGGTACCCCGGACCTCGCCTTTCGCATTGGCATCAGCCACGATCTGTCCGATCGGCCCGTCGCCTTTAACCTGGATCGATAGCCGCTCTTCCCCTTTCAGCATCGCGCCCATCATGGCCGCTGCGGTTACCGTCCGTCCCATCGCCGCCGTCGCCGTTGGATAGGTATCATGCCGGCGGCGGAGTTCTTCTACCAATTCCGTCGTCCGGACCGCGAAAGCGCGGACTTTTCCCTCCATGGCAGTTCCGCGGATGAGGCGGTCTTTTTTCTCTGTCGTATTTTCCACCCTGATGAAGCCTCCCTTACTAGAGGTTGTTAGACTATTCTTGTCCTCATTGTATATAAACCATTCTATTGATTTCGTTCGTAAATCAGACGAAGCCCTTCAAGTGTAAGCCAAGGATTAACTTCCTGGATGGAAGACGCCTCGCTCGCGATCAGTTCGGCCAGCCCACCGGTCGCAATGACCTTAGGCTCCGCCTCCATCTCGCGCCGAATCCGTTCCACAATCCCGTCTACCTGGCCGGCATATCCAAAAATAATCCCCGCCTGCATCGCATGCACCGTATTGCGGCCGATGACTTTCTTCGGCTTCTCCAGCTCGATTCTAGGAAGCTTGGACGCGCGCTGATACAGAGCTTCCGTTGAAATGCCGATGCCCGGTACAATCGCTCCGCCTAAGTAATTACCCTTCGCATCGACACAATCAAACGTCGTTGCCGTCCCGAAGTCGACGACCACCAGCGGGCCGCCGTACTGCTCGATTGCCGCAACTGCGTTGACGATCCGGTCCGCGCCGACCTCCCGCGGATTTTCATAGCGCAGGTTAAGCCCCGTTTTAATCCCGGGGCCGACGATCAGCGGCTTGCGATGCAGGTATTTTTCGCATAACTCTTCAAGCACATGCATTAATGGCGGGACGACCGAAGAAATGATAACTCCTTCAATCTCTCGCACATCGATCTTGGACATTTGAAACAGATCATAAATCAGTACTCCGTACTCGTCGACCGTGGACTGCCGGTTCGTGCCGATCCGAAAATGGTGGAGCAGTTCACGCCCCTTGTAAATGCCAAGTACGATATTTGTGTTGCCGACATCTACCACAAGAAACATGGCGTTACCCCTCTTTCTTTTCGCCCAGGTCCAGACTGATATCCAGACTCTCGAAAGAATAAGTTAACCGCCCTACCGAAATGACGTCCACACCGCTTTCCGCAATTCCACGCACGGTCTGGAGCGAGACATTTCCGGAGGCCTCCGTCTTGACATGGGGTGCCTTGGCCTTAATGCGTCGCACCGCTTCTTTCATTAATTCCGGCGACATATTGTCCAGCATGATAATATCCGCACCCGCAGCCAATGCCTCCTCGACTTGCTCCAGACTCTCCGTCTCCACCTCAATGGTCATCGTATGCGGGATGTTCGCCCGCGCCCGGCCGACCGCCTGAGCGATTCCGCCGGCTCCTTTAATATGGTTGTCCTTGATCATCACAGCATCATAGAGGCCGAAACGGTGATTTGCACCACCGCCGGTACGCACGGCGTACTTCTCGAGCATGCGGTGGCCCGGCGTTGTTTTGCGCGTATCCACCAGACGAGTCGGTAGTCCTTCAAGCACTTCGACGAAAGACCGCGTCCGCGTAGCAATGCCGGACAACCGCTGCAGCAAATTCAAGGCAAGCCGCTCCCCTGTCAAAATACTGTGCGTGCTGCCTTCCACTTCCGCCAGTACGGTTCCCTTGGTGACAGTATCTCCGTCATTCACCAGCGGGGTGAACGTGAGCATCGGATCAACCACCTCGAACACAAGCTGGGCGACCGGTATCCCGGCAATTACACCGGAATCTTTGGCATGGATAATCCCTTTCGACTCATGTCCGGCCGGAATCGTCACTCCGGTGGATACATCGCCGGAGCCCACATCTTCCTTGAGCCAGTAGCGGATCGATTCCACCAGGCCCTCGTTATATCCATTAAACATCATCGCTGATTTCCTCCAACATTCCTTTGTCCCGGTGACGTAAAATATGTCTGCGCCACCGCGCGTCGTCCCGTTCCGGGAAATCCTCCCGGTAATGTCCTCCGCGGCTCTCCTCGCGGGCCAGCGCGGATTCGGCCAACAGCAGAGCGCATGTCAGCATATTCGCAAACTCCAATTGCTCCCGGGTATGCAGGGCGGCTCCGAAAATCGGCAGTTGCCGCTTAAGCTCCTCCAGACCTTTCATCAGGCCTTCCTTACTTCGGCGCAGCCCGACCTGCCGGACCATCACTTTTTGCAGCTTGAGCCGACGTTCGACAATCGGCTGCATTACCGGGTCCTGGCGGTTCTCCCGGCAGGCGATATCCGCTCCCGATTTTGTCAGCGGCTCCAATCCCCGAATTCGCTCGACGATGCGCCGCCCGAACACAATCGCTTCGGACAACGAATTGCTCGCCAGCCGGTTTGCGCCGTGTACCCCGGTGGAGGACACCTCACCGCAGGCAAATAGACGCGTTACACTCGTCTCGCCATGATGGTCCGTTTGCACGCCCCCCATCATATAGTGTGCAGCCGGGGCGACCGGAATCCAATCGGAAGTCATATCGAGTCCGTAGCTGATGCAGGTTTCATAAATCGTCGGGAAACGCTGCTTAATCGTATCCGAATCTTCATGGGTTATATCAAGGTACACAACGCTCGACTTGGTCGCTTCCATCTCGCTGACGATAGCGCGAGCCACGATATCCCGGGGAGCTAATTCTAGCAGTTCATGGTACCTCTCCATGAACCGTTCTCCGTGAATATTGCGCAAGATGGCACCTTCCCCGCGCACCGCCTCCGAGATCAGAAAACGCGGAGCGCCCGGATAACAGAGCGAAGTGGGGTGAAACTGTATGAATTCGATATCCCTGATCAGGGCGCCGGCCCGGTAAGCTATAGCCACCCCGTCACCCGTGGCCACCTCCGGATTCGTGGTGTAACGGTACAATTGACCGCTTCCCCCGCTGCACAGTATCGTTGCATTTCCCCGCAGGAACACACGCTGACCGTCCGGGCGCTGAACTAAAGCCCCCAGACATTCATTATCCTCCGTAATCAGGTCAATTACAAAATGATCGTTCCAAATATCGATATTAGCATGCCCCGCAACCTGTTCCGACAACGCACGAACAATTTCATAGCCGGTTGCATCGCCGTTCGCATGCAGAATTCTCCGGTGGCTGTGCGCTCCCTCTTTCGTCAACGCCAACTCGCCGTTCTCCAAATCAAATGCCGTTCCCAGCGTAATAAGCTCTTCAACCCCGCGGGGTCCCTCATTCACCAAGATATTTACGGAATCCGAAGAGCAAAGTCCTGCCCCGGCCATCAGCGTATCCTCCCGGTGAGAAGCGGGAGAATCCTCATCGGAAATGACCGCAGCGATCCCGCCCTGAGCATATCTGGTGTTGCTCTCCATCAACGATTTCTTCGTAATTACGGTAACGCGGCGGTCTTCGCTTGCTTTGATGGCCGTGAACAGGCCCGCAATCCCCGATCCGATGACAATGACGTCCGTATCGATCACCGGTATTTCATTCAAATCGAAGTCAATCAAATATTGTGGAATCAAAGGTATCGCCTGCCCTTGAACAGAGAGTAGCGCATGCTACTTAACTTGTAGCATGCGCTCTAGTGAGGTTCTGGCCTTATCGGCAATGGCAGGCGGCACATAAATTTGCGGCTGCATCGTTTCCAGACATTTGACCAGTTTCTTTAGATTATTGACTTTCATGTTGGGACATACCAGAAATTTCGTAGCGAAATGGAATTCCTTGTCGGGGCTGTCTTTCCGCAGCTGGTAACCCGTTCCGTCTTCCGTACCGATAATAAATTGGCGGTTGGACGAATTTTTGCAGTAATCCAGAATTGCGGTCGTGCTGCCTACAAAATCACCCATGGCTACCACCTCAGGCCGGCATTCCGGGTGGACGACAAACTCGGCGTTCGGATACTTCGCCTTCATTTCGACCACGTCTTTCACAGTCAACATATCATGCGTATTGCAATACCCTTCCCAAATAATGAGCTTTTTGTCCGTATGCTGCTGAACGTAATGGCCCAGATTTTTATCGGGAACCCAGATGATCTCTTCGGCATCTACCGAATTAATAACCTTCACTGCATTGGAAGAGGTACAGCATATATCCGTCTCCGCTTTGATTTCGGCCGATGAGTTAATATAAGTGACCACCTTGGCGTTAGGGTGCTGTGCCTTCAGCTTGCGCAAACCGTCCACATTAACCATGTCGGCCATCGGGCAGCCTGCCCGTTCGTCCGGAATTAAGACCGTCTTGTTCGGAGCCAAAATTTTCGCGCTCTCGCCCATAAAGTGAACCCCGCAGAACACGATGGTCTCAGCATCGGTTGAGGCTGCCTTTTGGGCAAGCAGAAAGGAGTCGCCGCGAAAATCGGCCACCTCTTGGATTTCATCGCGCTGATAATAGTGCGCTAAAATAATGGCATTGCGTTCCTTTTTAAGCTGAACCAACCTCTCCCGAAGTTCACGGTTCATTTCCGCCTTCCGCTCCAGTGCTAGAGCTTCCACCTGACTTCCTCCCCTAGAATGCGCCCGCGGTTCAAGCCGCGATCCTCTCTCTTGTCCGCATCTCCTTTATGATTGTGCAAAAATACGCATACTTCCCGTCAACGTAACCAATTTCACACGGTGTGTTTAACAACTAATTTACACAAGGGAATTAGGGCTGTCAATCAATCTGTACCGGATAGATCAAATTTTAGGCAAAATCATGTGCACCTGCGTATTGGCCAATCCCTCCCGAGAAAATACGATCCGGGATTGAGCCATTGAATCGGACAATAAAAAAAGGGAGACTCAATGAGTCTCCCTTTCGTGTTTGGTTGTATACGGCTACGCCTTATACCGTTGGCGTATTTCCGCCTCCTTGGCCGTTGCCGTCTTTATTGTCTTGGTCCGGCGTTTGCGGAGCATCACTTACCGTACCTTCGGGTGCATCCACCGTAGGGTCGTTAGAGATGTCGTTCGTGGAACTTCCAGGAATCTCGTTCGGGATATCCCCGGTAGGACCTGCAGGTGCCGGATCCTCGGTTTTACTCTGGATACGGACGCGTACGTCCCCGATGTTATCCACGATCGGCTCGCCCGGTTCGGAAGAACCGTTGCCGCTGTCATTGCCGGCTTCGCCGGTTTCAGGCAGCTTGCCGTTTTCGATCAATTCCTTGATCTGCTCCAGTTCCAGCGTTTCGACTTCGAGCAAAGTTTCCGCGATGAGGCGAACCTCGGCGGCATGCTCGGTCAACAGCTGTTTACAACGCTCATACGATTCAGTAATGAAACGCTGCATTTCCTGGTCGATCTCGTAAGCGATCTGATCGCTGTAGTTCTGTTCGTGTCCGATATCGCGGCCCAGGAACACTTGGCCTTGCGATGTGCCGAACTGCATCGGTCCAAGCTTCTCGCTCATACCGTATTCGACGATCATGCTGCGCACAATGCTTGTCGCTTGCTGGAAGTCGCTATACGCCCCGGTGCCGATTTCGCCGATGAACAGCTCCTCCGCCACGCGGCCGCCCAGCAGGCCGGTTACCTTATCAAGCAGCTCTTGCTTCGTAACGAGCATCCGGTCTTCCTTCGGCAGCATGATTACGTATCCGCCGGCACGGCCGCGAGGAATGATCGTAACCTTGTGCACCATATCCGCGTGCTCCAGGAAGTAGCCTACAATCGTATGGCCCGCTTCATGGAACGCCACAATCCGTTTCTCCCGATCGCTGATTACGCGGCTGCGCTTCTCAGTACCGACGATAACGCGGTCAATCGCTTCATCCACTTCACGCATAGAGATATCTTTGCGGTTGCGGCGAGCCGCCAGCAAAGCCGCTTCGTTCAGCAAATTCTCCAGATCGGCGCCGGTAAAGCCGGTCGTCCGTTTGGCGATGACGTCCAGGCGAACGTCCTTGGTCAGCGGCTTGTTGCGCGCATGAACTTTCAGTACCGCTTCGCGGCCCTTCACGTCAGGACGGTCAACCGTGATTTGACGGTCAAAACGTCCAGGGCGCAGCAAGGCAGGGTCCAGAATATCCGCGCGGTTGGTTGCCGCCACGATGATAATACCTTCATTGCCGCCGAAACCGTCCATCTCAACGAGCAACTGGTTGAGGGTCTGTTCGCGTTCGTCATGCCCGCCGCCGAGTCCGGCGCCGCGCTGACGGCCTACGGCATCGATTTCGTCGATGAAAATGATACAAGGCGCGTTCTTCTTCGCATTCTCGAACAAATCCCGTACGCGGGAAGCACCGACACCAACGAACATTTCCACGAAGTCGGAACCCGAGATGCTGAAGAACGGTACGCCCGCTTCCCCGGCTACTGCACGGGCAAGTAACGTTTTACCGGTCCCCGGAGGACCCACGAGCAGAACCCCTTTAGGGATACGTGCTCCAACCGCGGAGAATTTCCGCGGGTCTTTCAAGAATTCAACGACTTCGACAAGCTCTTGCTTCTCTTCGTCGGCTCCAGCTACGTCCTCAAACGTAACCTTCTTCTTCTCCTCATTATAAAGACGGGCCCGGCTCTTGCCGAAGTTCATCACTTTGCCGCCGCCGCCCTGTGCTTGATTAAACAGGAAGAAGAACAGAATGAACATGATCGCAAGCGGAACGATGGATGTCAGGAAAGTCAGCCAGATGCTTTCCCCCTGCATCTTTTTCCAATTCAAATCGAATTTGTTCGTTTCGCTGAGGTCGGTAATTTCCTTGAGCACATTCTGGTCATAAGGGATATAGGCGGAGAAGTTCTTTGTTTTCGTCTTGCCGTCTCCAACTTCAACTCTATACTTACCGGTTACCAGATAGGCGTAACCGTCGAATTTCCCGGTTAATTCCTCGACGTTGTTTTCCTTCAATTGCTGCCGCAGTTCGGCATAACTTGGGTTGACGGTTGCCTCATTTCCGCTGTTGAGGAATTGGACGATGCCCACCACGACTAAGAAAAGTATCAAATAAAAACCAGAATTCCGGATGAACCGATTCATCCCCTACCTCCTCTCAAAACCTTAAGTTATTTTAACATAGCCGCCCACGCCTTTCAAAAAAACGGCGGAGCCTGCTCCGGCCTGACTTCAGCCGGTAGATTTAGCTTGTGTATACTTCCGGCTTCAGCACTCCGACGAAGGGGAGGTTCCGGTATTTCTCGGCGTAATCCAGGCCGTAACCGACAACGAAAGCATCCGGGATTACGAATCCCGATAAATCCGCCTCCAGCTTCACGGTCCGGCGCGCCGGCTTGTCAAACAAGGTAACGATCTTGACGGAATTAACTTTTCTCCGCTCAAGCACATCAACGAGATAGCTAAGTGTGAGACCGCTGTCGATGATATCTTCCACGATCAGGATGTCTCTTCCCTCTACAGAGGAATCCAAGTCTTTGATAATCTTTACTTCCCCCGATGAACGGGTGGAGGCTCCGTAACTGGATACCGCCATGAAATCAAGTTCCAGCGGAACGGTGATTTCCTTAACCAAATCAGCCATAAATATAAAAGCGCCCTTCAGGATGCAGATGACCAAAGGATTCCGGCCCTCATACTCGGCACTTAGCTGGCGTCCGAGCTCCGCAACTTTTTCCTGAATCTGTTCCCGGGTGATCAAAATTTCTTGAATGTCGTTTAACAAGACAAATAACCTCCTACGTTATACTATGAATGCCTTCACTTGGTTAACCCCAAGGTCGGCTCTTTGCTTCCCGTATCCAGAGCCATACGAACAATGGAAGACGTAAGCCGGCTAACCGCTGCAACCGATGAACGCCGAACTCCGGGAATCCATATGATCCGGCCCTTGGCGTCGGTCACCACTGGGATTTGGGAGCGAAGAGAGGGAGGTATTTTCTCGTCGATGAAAATATCTTTCACCTTTTTGCTTCCATTTAGTCCCATAACTTTCATTCTGTCTCCCGGAAGCCGGGAACGCACAGTAAGCGGATAAACGAGCTCATCCGCATCAAACGCAGCCTCGTCGTTGCCTTCCGGCTTCGTTCCTTGAACGCCCGTGGCACTCTCGCGGGTAAACCGCAGGACGTGCCTTATGTCCGTAAGAGCCACCTCCGCCGGAAAATGTTCCACAACATATGTATAATGAGGAATCTGAATTTCCGCTCGGGCAGGCACAAATCGGACTGTATCGTATTCACGCAAGCAGCGGATTCCTCTGCCAAGATCCAGAGACCAAGTCGTAGGGAGGTCCTGGACCACGCCTTTCCGAATGGTTTCTATCTTGACAAAATCGCTGTCATCCGTGCCCAAAGGCAGATAATTTAATATTAGTTTAATCAACCTCCGTTGTAAAGCGGCATGTAAGGAGGTAAAACTCCGAACCCCGAAAGCGGCTCCGCCGTCTTGCCAAGTAACGATTTCGGCATGGATGCGCTCTGTTTCCAACTGCATATAATCGTCTTCTTCGCCCGCCACATCGGCTAAACGGTTCAAGGAATCCGCCAACTGTTCATTATATTGCCCCAAAAAAGGCAGCACATCCAGCCGGATCGCATTTCTTGAATACTTCGTACTGAGGTTGGAGCTGTCGGTTACATAAGGTATGCCGGAGCTCTCGCAAGCCGCCACCAGCTGATTCTTGTATATACGGAGAAAAGGACGGATTAGTTCCACATTTTTTTCGCGACGCTTCAGCTTCATGCCTCCCAAGCCCGACGGTCCGCTGCCACGCAAAATCCGCATCAGCACGGTTTCAGCCTGATCATCGGCATGATGGGCCAGGGCAATGGCGGATGCCCCATATTTATCGGCAACGGAATGCAAGAATTCATATCTTTTTTCCCGGGCGGCCACCTGGCCTCCTTTACCCGATTCCTTCATATAAGCAGGAATGTCAAAAACGCCGAGTTCAAACGGAATTTGGAGCTTGCCCGCCAACTTCCGTACAAACTCGGCTTCCGCATCGGATTCACTGCCCCGGAACCCGTGATTGACATGAGCGCAGATCAGCTTCAAGCCAGGCTCAGAATCCCGGGCAATCTCATTTAAAATATGCAGCAGCAGGACGGAGTCGGGTCCTCCGGAAACCGCCGCCACAATACAATCCCCGGGTGCCCACAAACCGTGTTCTTGCCCGGTACGGCGCACTTGCCCCACCAAACGGTGTATTTCGGGATTCATCATGCGCCTCTTCCTTTCTTTAATAGATGGGATTCATATTAAAAGTGTGTGTTCAAAAGCCGAGGGTTAAGTAGATAGCGCATCCCAACAAGGTCAGCGCCAGCGCGAACGCCCCCAACATCCAGCGGGGTGTTTGCTGCCTCGGTTTGCGGCGGCTAAGAGGCGATGTAACGAGTTCCTTCCATAGTTGGCACGCTTCAGCTGTGTCGCCGAACTTTCCGGCAATGGCCCGCTCCATCCAGGCCCGGTAAGGGGCCAAAGCCGGCTCGCTTCGGATGATCGCAAGCAGGTCGCTAGAGCTCCTCATCTGGGGCAACTGGGTAGCGGCCCGTTTGAGGGGTTCCTCGGCCAACAGGTGAATGCATACCACCGTAAAGGAGAACCAGTCATAAGAGGGATCGGCCGTCCTTCCTCCTGCACCCCAAAATCCGCGGTCATACCATTCGGTGAACTGCTTTACGCTGCGCCCGATAGCGCTCACCCCGCCGTAATCGATCAGTTCCACCTCGCCGTAGGGCGATACCAGCACGTTCTCCGGCTTTAAATCACCAAATACCCATCCGTTCTCATGAAGCTGCCGGAGTTGCCGCAACAGGTGAAGGCCGGCGATGCTTAGCCAGGGTCCTCCCCTTTTGGCAAGGAAAGATCGGAGCGGATCCCCTTTAACATATCGCATAACATAGAAAGGAATCTCCCTTCCTTGGAGGGAGTAGTCATCTACCTCCACCAGATAAGAAAGATCCCGTCCCGCGCTGCCGCGCCGGCGGCCCTGACGCTGCAGCGCCTTTAACACATTGATTTCCGATTGTATATCCACCGTGTCGAAGCCCATTTTGAGCGCATACAGCTTGGCATTATCCAGCTGCTTCACCAAATATACGACTCCGTTCGCTCCCCGTCCGAGCAGACGCTGAATCATATAGCGCCCGCCATTCCAGCGACCGGTCACCACCGTTCCTTGCGTCAGAGCCGATTTAGACGACGTAGTCACCGAGTATCCCTTCTCCTCTGCCTGTTTCCTCCGGCCAGTTCTTGGATTCATGTCCCTTCAGTGTACCATATTGGAAGAATTCAATCACCTTCAGGATCGCCGGACCGGTTGGCGTGGCACCCCGCATGGAAAGCCGCTGAAAAATCGAGCGTACCGTTCCGAGATCGGTTGTCCAATCCAGATCCAATACGGCATCCTCGCCGCTGTGCGGCCCCGGGAAATGAAATACGGCCAAGCGGCTGTCTCCTTTTCGGGCACCCAAACTAAGCATCATATCGCGGATAGCCTCTTCCACAGCAGCCAGTTTCGGCTTCATGCTGGCACTTGCGTCTATCAATAACGCAATCTCAAGGGTACTGGTCTCGCTGAGCTCGTCAATCACCTCGACGACCTGGGAACGTTGATCAGGAGGCAGGTCTTCGACGGAAGAATTACCCAAAATTTGTCTCAACTCTTTATTAACCGCGTGCTGAATTGTCTGAACCACGGTTTTCCGGGTCATCATCTGCATCGTCTGAGCCAGCTTTTGCGTGCCCGACAATCTGCTCATCCCGCCGCCGGCTTTAGCAATTTCGGCAATCTCCAAACTGCCGAGCTCTCCGATGGTGCCGTAATCGACGATTCCCACTACATTGACAATAATCCCCTCTTGCTTGGCCAGCGCCGCGGCCATAATCGGGCTCTCTCCAACATTGGAACATCCATCCGTGATCAGCATGATTTGCTTCATTATGAATCCCGCCTTTTTTAATATGAATGATTCGAAAGACTCTCATCTCTATCATTTCCAGTTAAGAGAGAATTCAAACTTAAAAAGGGCGGGTCCAACTATATATTCATGATCTGATGGCAAAAAGACGGCCTACCAAGCCCAAACAAACGGGTTAGGGTAAGCCGTCTTCTCGTTACTGCTCGATCAATACTTTCGGTTTTGGAAAATATCCTACGGAAACGGCGTGATCGGCCAAACGGGTCATATATTCCCGATCGGGTTCCTTACACACTACAGGGGTACCCTGGAGATACTCCACGGTGTGCGGGCACGCAAAGCGATAAGGAGAGTTCTTCGCTCCATCACCCTCGAGCTGGGCCATCGCCAGCTCCATTCCCGTACTATCCTTCGGCACATTGGAATCCAGCAGCCAGGACTCATATTCCGGCCAGTCGAGAAGATCGATCTGATAACCGTATTGCCGGAAGTAGTCTATCATCTGCGTGTAAGAGAGCTGAACCGGATTACAAATATGGAAAAGGCGGCCGGCCGTTTCCTTTTGCAAGGCCAGGGCAGTTATCGCCTCGGCTGCATAGTTTACCGGCGTTATGTCGACCTGCCAGCTGACACTTGGTGCTTTGCCCAGCAGGATCATGGCCTTCAGCATTCTATAGAAGGCATTATTATCGATATTCCGCTGAAAAACGCCGGTCTCTGAATGGCAGGACAAGTTACCGACGCGATATACCGTAACCGGGACGCCCTCTTCCTGACAGGTTCTAACGACAAGCCGCTCCGCAGCAAGCTTGCTGTTCGTATAGACGTTATCGGTCGATACCGTATCGTCATAGCCGTCAAAGCCGGTAAATCGCTCCCATTGCCCGCCAAATGCCAGATCTTCCGGAATCCCGAGCGTGGACACATAATGGAACCGGGTTTTCTTGAAACGGGCCAGCCCCATCAGTCGGTCGGTACTTTCCACATTCACCTTGGCAAAATACTCGGGATCGCCGAAATGCTTCACCTCAGCCCCGCAGTGTACGATGGAATCGATTTTGTCTTCGAGCAGGCTCAAGACGCGTTCATTCAGTCCCAGATTCGGCTGTTCCAGATCTCCTTGTACCGCAAATACGCGGCCTTCCATCAAGGAGTCGATCTCCGGACCGAAATATCCCCTCATTACCTTACTTAGTCTCTGGTAAGGATCCTCGCCCTGTACCGGACGAATCAGGCAGTAAACCAAGGAATCCGTGGTGCGGAGCCATTCCCGCAGCAGCGACGACCCTAAATAACCCGTCGCTCCCGTAAGGAGAATATGACTCTGCCGACCTTCGTTATATTCGGTCAGTGACTCATTACCGAAGCTGCGGGGGTACTCAGCCAGATCCACAATTTCTCCCAAACGGCCGGGGGCTGCATGTTCTCCCGACGCCGTATGTTTCAGTTCGGTCACGCGATCCGCCAGCTTCGATATGGTTGGATAGCTGAAGAAGTCGCTGATTTTCAGCATCGGAAAGCTGGGCTTCAGCAGCACGAGCGTCTCCAGGATTTTAAGAGAATGCCCGCCAATCTCAAAAAAGTCATCATGGATTCCAATAGATTTACGGCGAAGCACATTTTCCCATGCCGTTGCTATTTCCTTCTGCAGTTCATTCTCGGGTGCCGCAAAATCCGCATTCTCCTCTTCTTCGAAAGCCGGGATTTCCATCACGCCGAGACGCTTCCGGTCAATTTTGCCCGTTGGGGAGAGCGGCATTACATCCAGGCATACAAAATAACTTGGAACCATGTACGCCGGAACCTTTGTCTTCAAAAAGGAGGCAAGCTCCGTCTTCCCGGCGGATACGCCACCTTTTAATGTATAAAAAGCGGCAAGCAGCTTCTCGCCCGATTCATCCTCTTTGACGATGATCGCCGTATCCCTGATCGCATCGTGTTTAGCCAAATTTTCTTCAATTTCACCGATCTCGATCCGGTAGCCGCGAATTTTGACCTGAAGATCTTTCCTTCCGACATACTCGATTCCGTTTTCCTGCAGTCGAACAAGATCTCCGGAACGGTAATATTTTTTGCCAGAGTCCGGATTCACGGGATCCGTAACGAAGACCTCTTCGGTTTTCCCGGGCTGATTGAGATATCCTTTAGCCAAACCGACGGAATGAATCAGCAATTCGCCCACCACGTTCAAGGGGCACAGCTGGTCTTTTTCGTTCACGATCAGAACCTCGTAATTCGCAAGCGGCTTGCCGATGCTAACCGTGGTCCATTCATCCGGTACCGGACCTTCAATGATATGAGTTGTCGTTGCGACCGTTACTTCCGTAGGCCCATAGGCGTTCACGATAATCGGCTGATGCGTGAGCTTCTTTTGCAGCGTACGTACCGATTCTCCCGGCAGAGCCTCCCCGCCGATGACAAAGCTTTGAATCTTTACATAGCGGGCCGCTTCTTCCACGCTTAAATAGGAAGATAGCTGGTTGAAGAATACGGTTGGTAAAATTCCGATTCGCGTAGCCCCCGTCTCTTCAATTGCCGACGTAAAGGAGTCGACCGAATACCGCTGCTCGTTGGACAACAGATGTAATCTTGCTCCGCAGCAAAGCGCACTAAAAATATCGTATACCGATGCGTCAAAGCTAAACGTGGAATACTGAAGGATCACATCCTGCTCTGTCATGTGAAGTTGCTCTATGGTAGCCAGCGCCAGATTGACAACGCCGGCATGCGGAATGAGGACTCCTTTCGGTCTTCCCGTCGTCCCTGACGTATAAATCACATAGGCCATATCTTCGGAAAAAATCTCAACGATGTCCGGTTCGCCCGTGTCTGCATCTGCGTCTCCGTCAAGTTGAGTATCCAGACATAAGAGAGAAACATCGCCGCTGCCTTCATCCAATAAAGCGGACAACTGCGGTGTATATGATTCCTTCGTAATTACGATGCGGGAGGAGGTATCGGCAATGATATAGGCATTCCGGTCCTCCGGATGCTCCGGATCGAGCGGTACATAAGCGCCGCCGGCTTTGACGACACCAAGCATCCCGATAATGGCTTCCATACTCCGTTCCATAAAGATGGATACGAAATCACCCTTCTTAAGACCTCTGTTCAACAAGATCCGGGCTACCTGATCCGACAAGCGGTTCAATTCCGCATAGGTCAGCCGCCGGTCCCCGGACGATAATGCAACCCGGTCCCCGCAGCGCTCCACGGCGAGGCGCAGCATGTCCGGAATATGCTGCGGCATGGACGGCCATGTTTTCTTTGTATTGTTCAGCTCCGTATAGGCTTCGACATCTTCTTCCGTCAAAATGCGAATATTGCCTATAGCAGCATTCTCATCGGCCATAGCCGCAGTTACGATACATTCAAAATGGGAGGCAAACTTCCTGACCGTACTCTCTTTAAACAGGTTTTTATCGTAGGTAATATGGAGCAGGCCTTCGCCTTCCACCAGCTTCACATGCCAATTCAGGCAGCTTGCCCCATAGGAGGTGTCCTCGCCGAATATCGTCTGAATCAGAGGAGATTGCCCGGTCAACCGCTCAATTTCTTGCAACGGCAAAGCGGCAAAATCCAAGGCCTCCCATTTATCCAACAGTGTCCGATACAGATCCTTGAATGAAGTCCCCGCCTCGCAACGCACCCGCAGCGGCAACAGCCTGTGCTGAGCATCCTTTACTCCGACAATCTGGTCCTGCTCCCCGCTCATCCGATATAAAAAGGCAAAATAGCAGGCCAGCATCCATGTGTTGTAGTCATATCCCTCGGAAATACGGGTTAATTCCCCTGCGTTGACATTCAGTCTGAAGACGGTTTCCCTTCTATCCCGTCCGGAATTCATTCGGGGATAATCCGTGTAAATATCAAGTCCGGACAAAGGCGGCTGCAGCTCATTTACCCAAAAATCCCGGACAATGCGGTCCATTAGTAAGGTACCCACTCCAATTCAACTCCTTGTATCTCTCTCTATAATTTGAGGCCTTCCACAACTTTCTCCAATTTTCCGGAAATTTGGTTCAAACTCTCCGCCGAATCCACGATTTTACCTGCAGAGGAACGCTGCTCCAGGGCACTGGATTTAATATGTTCCGAAATGTCGGCGTTTCTCTCCGCAAAAACGGAAATTTGCTTGATCGTAGCCGTGATCTGCTCTGTCTCTGCCGCCATTTCTTCAGTCGATGCCGAGACCTCCTGAATTTGGCTTGTAATCGCATCGGTTGCGTGCAAGATGCTATAGAACAGTTCTCCCGTTTCCTTCACTACATCGATTCCTGCCTCGACATTGCGTTGTCCTTCAGTGATGGCCGTCACGGCCGTCATGGTCTCGGATTGGATATACCGAACCAGGTCGGCGATTTTCTCCGCCGATTTCCCGGATTCTTCAGCCAGTTTTTTCACCTGATTCGCTACGACTGCAAATCCGCGCCCTTCGTCACCGGCTCTGGCTGCCTCAATACTCGCATTAAGCGATAAAAGATGCGTTTGCGAAGAAATCTGTGTAATGACTTGTACAATCTCCTCGATCTCCCCGGAGCGTTTCTGAAGTTGTTCTATTGAAGTCACCGAATTTTGAACCGATTGTTGGAGCGAATCCATCTGTCTCATCACTTTACTGATGTTATCGCCGCCCAGTTCGGACTGCTCCTTCATTTGAAGGGAGGCCTCCGACAAGGAGGAAGTACTTCCGGCAATCGTCGATACCCCGGAATTGATTTCTTCAAGGGAAGTTACGCTTTCTCCAATCGATTTGCTCTGCAGGGATACCTTTTCCGAAATTTCCTCGATATGATTGGTAATGTTCATGGAGCTTTGGTGATTTTCTTCGGAAGTCGTAAATAAGACACGTGCCTGTTCTGCCGATTGGGTCGAAACCGCCTTCAGGGTCATGATCATTTCCTTCATATTCGCAACCGTAGCGTTAAACTTCGCGTTGACCTGACCGAGTTCGCTCTCGCCTGCTTTTAACTGCACGCCAAAATCACCCTGGCTGAGCTTATCCAGTGCTTTCATCAAGTCTTTGACCGGCGCGAAGGTTCTGCGCATCGTAATATATTGAAACGATAGAATCACAAGCAAGATAGCAACCAATGCAAGAGAAGTATATTTCAACAGATCCTGCTGCCCGTTAAGGATAATGCTCGCATCAAAGTCCATACCCATATAAGCAAATACTTGTCCGCTTGCATCCTGGAACGGGTACAATACCGTCAGCCACGTCCCATAATCGTCCTTATATGGCTTCGTAAAGGTAATCTGTTTTGTTTTCAACATTTCCTGGACGCCCTTCACATGAAATGCAGGTTGTCCCAGTTGATCCCCCAAGTGAAGACCTTCTCCCTCAAACATATCCAGGATGGCCGTTGGGAAAGCAATCATAAGCGTGCTGTTATCCACTACTTCAGATCCGAAAATATAACCTTGCGCTACATTAGGATGCGTGGCGGATAATTCATCGAATATACCCGTCAATTTCTTCTGGATCGGTGCATTGCGGTCTGTTGTCTTCATAGCCTCCGCGGCTTCAGCCGGAGTAACCTTGTTCATCCAGGCCTCCATGACCTCCTGTGAATCCGACTCCAGCTGATTGGTCAATACTCCGCCTTGGATATAAAAGCTGGATGCAATCAGAATTACGCCAGTCATCAGGATGGAGGCGCTTGTCAAAATCATGTTCTTCGTTACGATACTCCAGCGGCGGATTCCGCCCAGTTCTTGCGGCAACTTCATTACTATGTCTCCTCTTTCTGTCTATAAATGTGTAAAGGCTGCATACCCTGCATCGTCAAAATGCCCCGGCGCTCCCCTCCCTTCCTTCTAATGGCGCAAGAATCTCCCGAATTTAGGCAAAAAAAAAGATAACCTCTAGTAGTAAATACTATAGGTTACCGTTTTTTAGGCAACTGGCTGACATTTCCCCCTAATGGGGGGGATTTAGTCCCTATAGTTTTGCGTCACTGCCTTTCGGCAGTTTTGCCAAATTATATCTAAAATTTTTGAGAAATAGTGCTATATTTGGTTCTTTATTAGAACGATAGAGTCAATTTTACTACAAACTTGAAATCATTCCCATGTAAAATAAACCAATTGTTTGTCTATTTTATGACTTTATGACTAAACAGACCTATTCCTTGCTACACGACCCTCCTACCCAATGCCTAGCTAACTGTCCTCGGCCGTTCCAACCGGGTAATTCCGGGAATATGAAGCGTGGACCATTGAGGCATGAAATGATCGATCTTCGCGACCGCCACGGTCATGTCATCCAGGATCACATTCTTTTGATACCGGATCACGGACTCCAGCAAACAATCGGCAATTTCCTGAGGATCCTCCGATTGAATCTCCTGGATCAGCCGCTTGATCCATAACTCTTTGTTTACGGCATACCCGGGTGCATCATAAATCCCGTCGGTCATCATAATTAACGTATCGCCCGGATGCAGCTGAACCGTCACCAAATCCACCTCGATATCCTGAATGATTCCAATCGGCAAATTGCTGGCCGAAACCGGAATCACTTCCTGTCCCCTTTTTATGAAGCTAGGGGAAGAGCCGATTTTCAAAAATGTGGTCCGGGCGGAGTATTCATCGATCAGCGCCATATCGACCGTTGCGTAAATTTCGTCCGGCGAACGGAGCATCAATATGGAATTCACCGACTTGATGGCCAGGGTTTCATCCATACCGGATTGCAGCAGCTGCTCCAAAATGCTCAGTGCCGTGCTGCTCTCCAATCTGGCGCGCTCTCCATTGCCCATCCCGTCGCTGATGGCCACCGCATAGGTTCCGTTTCCCAGCTCCGCAGCGCTGAAGCTGTCTCCGGATAAGAGATCTCCCCCTTTTGCAGTGCCGGCTACTCCGGTCGTGATCTCATAGGTTTTGGCCGAACCGAAGGTTACGGTAGCCAGGCCATCGCGCCCGCCCGCCGTTGATTCGTCGATAACGGCGATATGCTCGCCCAAGATATCGGACAGCAGCGGGGCAATGATTTTGCGGCATTCATCATATCCCCGGGTATAGGCATGGACAATTTCAATTTCGACGTTGCCGTGATCCAGATTCACGATGTCTATGTTATGAATGGACAAGCCCATTTTTTCCAAAGCCTCGCGGATTTGCTCTTCCTGCTTATACATAGCCTGTCCTTCGCGCTGAATCTCTCTGGCCAGATCCTCCATAACCTGCGATACGCCCGACAATTGTTCCGCTACCAGCAGACGGCTGTCGTATATTTGCCGTTTCCAGTGCATATCATGTTGATAGAGATTGTACTCCCGCTTCATGACCTCCAGCACCTGATCGGTTTTCGTACATATTTTGTTCCACTTGGGAGGAAGTTCGCCTTTGGACAGGTCCGGATTCTCCTCCACCGCCGTCATCATTTCGGTCATATACTTATAAGTTTGATAGAACTTTCCGTCCCAGCAGGCATTGCGGCGGAAGCAGGTGGCACAGGCGTTCTCGGTGACCGCATTCATAAAATGGTCCACTTCCTCGCTCCGTTTGGCAACTTCTCCCGAGCTGGCAATCTGACCGAAGCTGCGGGACAGCTGACGGAAAACTTGAGAAAATTGCGAGACCCGGCCCGCAGTGATTTCACGCATCCGCTTGGCGTATTCATGCTGGGTTTTCGTATGATCCTGAGTGCCGGGAACGTATTTCGCAATAGCGCTAACGACTCCCTTCGGCGTCAATAAAAAGAATGCGACCGCAACGCAGCTCTCCCAGGTAGAAGCCAGCACATCCGCCGGGCCCGTTAGATAAATGGATAGAATCGACGAGCCGAGCAGCATTCCGAAGCCTACGGCCCATTTGCGTCCATCGCGCAGCATCCCGGCCAGCATGCCCGAAAATGCCAGCAAACTCATCTGGTAGAGTGCCGATGTATCGGCCAGGCTAAGAATCAGCCCGGTTACCACACCGACCGAAGCGCCGAGCGTGGCGCCGCCAACTAAAGCAAACAATAGGATTAAATATCTCGTCAAAATATGCTCGATGGACAGTCCGGAAATCTCCCAGCCTACCGAGCCTGTCATTACGGATGCCAGCAAAATGACGAGACAGACGATTTCCTCCGTTCTCAGCTGATAGTTTCTTTTCCTGTAAGTAAAGACGGGAACCGCCTGAATAAACACCAGGGTCAGAACAAAACTGAGTACCGAATCCATTACGATCATCACAAATGCATACCAGGATAAGGACGGGCCGATAACCGCCGTAAACAGAAGGGCTAAAAAGGTGCTTGTAAATACCATCAGCGGCGCATAAGATACATCGGCGCGCTCGAACGATTCCATTCCTTTATGGATCAGAAAGAAAATGAGCAGCTCCGCCGCTATCACGGCAGCGTGTTGGCCCGATACAAACATCGCCCCGGCAACCATGACCGCTCCCGTCACCGCAGCGATATCGCGCCGCATAAACATCATTACCGCAAAAAAAGCGGCGGCAAAAGGCGATAGCTCATCCAGGATCGTCGCCTTGCCGAGCAAGAAGCTCATCAACAGGAACAAGCCTGTCCACTTGCTTGCTGCAAACATTCTGCCGAACGTAATAATGATAGGAATCCCCCTCCATCCATCCCACCGAAATCCTCTCATCTGCCCTTTAGCCTTTTTCATCCCTGGGAATGGGATCACATTCCATTTCTCCATTACCTGGCACCGCCTTTTCCATTTTTGTAAGGTATGTCCCATTATAGGAGGGGGTGCGCGGAAAGTTTGTCATATACCGGAACCTGAACCAAAGAAATTTCCGACAAATTGAGAGTGAAATACGAAACATCACGAACCCATGCCCCCCATGAGGATGACCCATGGTAGGCGTTCCTATGTTCGTACAAAATGCATCCGATGGGGTAAACAATTTTTGTCAATTCATCCAAGGATGGACGAAGATTCCGTAATAACCTGTCGGCTCGGACGCCCAGACGACAAAAAAAGAATTTTCGTCGTAATTATGACGGCAACAAAAAACCGCAAGCAACAAATTGCCTGCGGTGGGTTTCAATATAAAATTGTTAAATTACATGCGTTTGGCTCCGCGTCCTCCGCGTTTGCCTTCCGTGTTCTTCTTCAGCGAAGAAATACGCTCTTCACTGTCCTTAAGGAAACGGGAAACTTTATCTTCAAATGAAGCTTTGTTCGGTTGCGGCTTAAAAGGACGTCCTCCCCGATCCCGGTTAAATCCGCCGCCAGGACGATCTCCGTCTCTACCTCCAGGACGATCGCTGCGTGGTGCACGAGGCGGTCTAGTATTAGTAGCCTCTACCGGTTTATCAACGGCTTGCTTAATGGAAAGTCCGATCTTGCCGTCCTTGTCGACGTTGATTACCTTAACGGTAACAACATCGCCGATCTTCAGATGATCATTGACGTCTTTAACATAATTGTCTGCGATCTCCGAGATGTGAACGAGACCCGTGACACCTCCTGACAGATCCACAAATGCTCCGAAATGCGTGATGCCTGTCACTTTTCCTTCTAACTTGGTGCCCACTTCAATTGACATAAAATAAAATGATCCTCCCTTAAAAATATACAGCCAGGCCTCGAAAACATGACTGCGGTGATTTGATTATACATAATGAGCCAAACAAGGTCAACAGCCGTATATCCCTATGGGCTCAGTCTTTTTAGGAGTCCGACTCGGATATGCGCACCGGAATTTCACCCGGTTTGTAAAGTCCGTATTTCTTCATCGCGATTTGACCGATATATTCAGGGTCTTTAAGACGATTTAATTCATATTTCAATTGGTTTAATGTTTGCTCATTAGCTTCCTTGGAAGCTTGCCGCTCCGAAAGCTGGAGGGATTTATTACCGATTTCTCCGGATTGGGCGATATAGGTATAGCCTGCCCACCCGACGAACAACACCATAAAGCACGTCCATAACCGAATACGTCTGCGCGCCCCGACCGATTTCACGGCGTTCTGTTTCATGTTATTCGTTTTGGCCGCTACATCGCGCATTCAGGGCACCTCCGTTTTCGTTATTCTTTGCCGAACCAGCGCTTCCATAATCCTGCCAGACTATCCCGTACAGAACGAAGCCTGTCCGGCAGCTTCAGCCTCTTCCATATAGGTCTTGTGACCCAGGTCAAGAGTTTCCAAATCGGGGACAGTGTCACCCTCCCCATAAAAAACAAAACGATCCATAGAAATCCCAGCAGCACCCGTAGGGTCTTTAGCAGCCATTTCAACGGTGTAAGCACTGCCAGTTCCAATATTCTAATGGTTATTCTGTAAATCTTTTGAACTACCTTTATTAAATTTACCACAAAACGTTCCGTTATAAAACTGAGAAACAAAAAATGAATCCAAACGCCTATAAACAAACCGAGGAATACATAAAATCGGAGTTCTCCCTGGTTAACGTGGTAAAGCGTGCGAAAAACAAAAAGGGAGGCGGCGATCCAGTAACATAGATCCAGGATATGTACACTCCAGCGGGGGAAGCGAAGCTGACCCGATACGACACGATAGCTGTCAAAGGCGATCCCCATGATTCCCCCGCATGCGAACATCCATAGGAGAGTCGCCCACTGCGTATGCAAATTCATCGGAACAGCTTCCCGAGCAGGCCTTTGCCGGGCGCATGAGCTCCCGGATCCAAATAGGATAAGGAGTTTACCAGGCCTTCAATGCTGACTAACCCCTGCTCCAGATTGAGATTTTTGATATGTAAATTTTGACCCCGGATCGTCAAATGCCCCAGTTCCGTCTGAAGCAGAAATTCCTCGCTGTCAAAACTCTCCACGTTCTGAACTCCTGAAATCTCCAGCAGCTTCCTCTGCATCAGATGCAGTTCTTGACGCTTCCCTTTTCCTTGTTCGACCATGGCATGTACCCCTCCTTCTTACCAATAGCTTATGGAAGGGGATTTATCTTTAGAACCGATTTAAAAAACTGTACGGACCTCGCAACTTTATGTAATGGTAAACAACAAAATAAAAAAGCATGCCCCGTTAGTTAAAACGGAACATGCTTGATCTCACGCCTTAATTCCAGTCAAGACCGGAGTCTTTAGCGATCGGTTCTTCCTTGACTAAGGTATACAGGGTGGCAGCCTCTTCCTTGCGAGTCGTCTCCGCGAGGCGTTCGACGCGAACCGTCACCAGCTTCTGGCCGAATTGAACGGTGATCTCGTCGCCTACCTTCACGGTACTGCTCGGTTTGGATTCGCGCCCGTTGATCAGGACTCTGCCTTGTTCGGAGACATCCTTTGCCACCGTGCGCCGCTTAATCAACCGGGACACCTTCAGGAATTTATCGAGACGCATTATTTTACGGCTTCTTTAAGTTTGTTGCCCGCTTTGAAAGCTGGAACGTTGGATGCAGGAATTTCAATCGTTTTGCCAGTTTGCGGGTTGCGGCCTGTACGACCGGAACGTTTGCGGGTTTCGAACGTGCCGAAGCCGATCAGTTGTACTTTGTCGCCGCCGGCAAGGGCATCGGTAATTTCGCCGAGAACACCATTCAATACGGTTTCAACGTCTTTTTTAGTCAAACCGCTTTTGCTGGAAATGTTGTTGATCAGATCTGTTTTGTTCATTAATAATGCCTCCCAATAATAAAAGAAATAGATGGATACTAACGGCTTCAGCCCTTATGGCAGTAAGCCGCGGAGATATCTTTGTATGAGTATTCTGCCTTAAAACTCAAATTCCTGCCCGCTATTCAACTTTTTTTTGCTTTTTCGCAAAAAAAACCGATTATTAGGGAAATTTCGAGTTATTTGGATAGCCTTTTTGGACTATTCGAGACTTTTGGCTTCGTCCCAAAGCTTGTCCATTTCGGCCAAGTTGCTGTCTGACGGCGTCTTTCCGGCTTCGCGAAGCTTGTCTTCCACATAAGTAAACCGTCTGACAAATTTCGCGATTGTCATGGACAGGGCCTCCTCCGGATCGGCTCCGATATACCGGGCCGCGTTTACGATGGAGAACAGAACATCTCCCAGCTCCAGCGTTTGGTCCTCGGCCTTATGCCCGCCGGTTACGGCCTCTTTGAATTCGGCAAGCTCCTCCTCGATTTTCGCCCAGACGCCATCGATGGAATCCCAGTCAAAGCCTACTTTAGCCGCCTTCTTCTGCAGCTTATACGCCTTCATTAACGCCGGCAAGTCCCGGGGCACTCCGCTCAGCGCCGATAATTTCTCAGGCTCGATACCCTTTTGCCGCTTCTCTTCGGCCTTCATGGCGTCCCAATTTTTGAGCGCCGCCTCGGCATCCTCGGCACTCAGGTTGCCGAATACATGCGGATGGCGGTAAAGCAGCTTTTCATTGAGCTCCTGAATGACGTCGTAAGCGGTAAACATTCCGGTCTCTTCTTCCATTTGCGAGTGCAGCATAATTTGCAGCAGCAAATCACCGAGTTCTTCCCGCATATGATCCGGATCGTCAGCATCAATCGTTTCCAGCACTTCATAGGTTTCTTCTATGAGGTTTTTGCGAATCGATTGGTGGGTCTGCTCCCTGTCCCATGGACAGCCTTCCGGGCTGCGGAGAATGGTTACGATCTCATGAAGACGCTCAAAGCTCCGGATGCGCAATTGTTCGTCAGGGCTGGCCGGAACGTACACCAGCGACAAGTTCCCGTATCCTTGGATGCGATCCAGTTCATAAAGCGGGATGCGAAGCACCTGCTCCGCTCCGGTTACGCCGAGCGCATGTCCGACAACGACCGGATAATCATCCGGGTAAATGTCCATCAGGCCCAGCTTAACGTCCGAGGCGGTGAATTCGTCGTAAACCTGGCCGATCAACGTATGGCGTCGGGGATCAAGCCGTCCTCCCGACAACTCGGAAGCGTCCAGCAATTGAAAGCCTTCGATCGGATCGAATCCGAGAGAGATAAATGCCGCATCGAGGAAGCTTTCTCCCCCCGTGATCTTCAGTTCGATTCCCTCAACCGGGCAGCGTTCCTGCAGCCGCTTTACGGTAGCTTCCGCCACCATCGGATGCCCGGGCACGGCGTACAGAACTTCTTTCCCTTCCGGGGCCGTCTTGGCTGCGGCGATCAGCCGCTCCACGATCTCTTCGTATACGGAGGGAAAGTCGTCCTTGGCTTCGTACACTTCATCGAATGAGGTGAATGAAACTCCCGTTTCCTCCAGCCAAGCCACCACCGGATGGTCCTTGGTACGTACATATCTCTCCTGCGCCTCCTGAAGCAATTTCAAGCTTCCCAGCGTCAGTCGGTCGGGATCGCCCGAGCCTAGGCCGACTACAGTTATCACTGCTCCCATTTGAGCCACACTCCTGTCTAGTTACCGGCTTAATTTGAACATTCTATCCCTTACTATACCACTTGCCGAACCGATGGCAAAAATGTCCGGCAGGTCCGCGATCAAGTGCCGTGGACGGTTATTGGCTGCGGCAAGGGCGGCGGATCTGCGTATAAGAGAGTGCAACAAAGATCTGCACTCAGCCGCTGGGCGCGGTACTCCGTTTGGCGTTACCGCAGCAGACGCAGTTTCCGAAGCAGGCGGAGCAGCTTCGGTCCGACCCGCGGCAGGGCGCCCAGCTCTGCCGCACCGATCAGGCGCGCCCGCACCGCGGCGGCCGCAAACACGGCTGCGCCGAGCAGCACGCCGAGCAGGCTCTCCGCCAAGGCCGCTAGGCGGCCCGGCGGCAGCACGGCGTCTGCGACGAGGCGCAGCAGCAGCACGGCGGCCGCCATCGCCAGGGCGGCCGCGGCAGGGCGCAGCAGCGCGTCCCGCAGGCGCGGGCGCAGCCCTGCGCGGCGGAGCAGCAGCGCGAGGTTCAGCGCTGCGGCGGCGGCGTAGGCGGCGATGCCGGCGATCGCCGCGCCGGTGATGCCGAGCTGCGGCACGAGCAGCACGTTCAGCGCTGCCTTAAGCGCAGCTGCCGCCAGCAGATGCACCGCCGGCGCGCGAACGAAGCCCAGCCCCTGCAGCAGGGCCGCCGTGATCGTCACCAGCGCACCAGGCGCGGCGGTCCAAGCCACCCAGGCGAACGTGCCGGTTCCCGTGCCGTCCTCGTACAGCATGACGTTGATCGGCCCGGCGAGCAGCGCCAGCCCGGCGGAGGCGGCCAGGCCAATCAGCCAGAACCAGCGCAGCGCCAAGCCGATTTGGCGGCGGATCCCCTCCCTGTCGCCGCGCAGATTCATTTCCGCCATGAGCGGAATGAACAGCACCGACAAGGACGAAGCAAGCATCGTCACCAGTTGGACGAGCGGAATGCCCCGATTATAGACCCCTACCTCGGCCATCGCCCGTAGCTCGTCCCCGCCACGGGATAAAAGCCGTGGCAAGGTAAACGTATCGACCAAACTAAGCAGCGGAATCGCCAGGGAAGCAAGGCAGATGGGAATCGCATAACGAAGCATTTCCCCTAACAATCCCCGGCCGCTCTCCGAATTTTTCCTTAACCCGGCAGCGGGTATTCCCTGATCCGTCAGTTCCTCTGCTGGCCCGAAATTTGGAGTATTCGACTTTATTATAACCTGTGGCTGCGGCAGAGCTTCAGAGCGGTCCTGGCCTGCCGGGGATGCCCCCCTGCCGCTGGGCCACGCCGAATCCTGCCTCATCTGTTTATGATGCCCTCTCCAGTACAGGAGCATGACGAGCAATCCTACAGCTCCACCCACAGCCGAGCCCGCCAGCGCCCCGCCTGCGATCACGGCTTCCGTTCCTCCGAGGCCCGTAAAATAAAACAGCAGAATAATCATCACCGCTACGCGCACGGCTTGCTCGGAAACCTGAGAAACTGCGGTCGGCACCATATTCTGCAGCCCTTGGAAATACCCCCTTAGGGATGCGGTAAGCGGAACAAACAGCAGCGCAGGCGCTGCGCTTCTCAAAGCCGGGATCAGATGGCTGTTGCCGATCCATGCCGCCAGAAGCGGAGCTCCGAAGTACATCAGAATACAACCGGCAACCCCGAGTATAGCCATCACAGCCGTTGCCATACGAAGAACGGCCCGTTTGCCGCTCTCTTCGCCCATAGCATGCCGTTCGGCCACAAACTTGGAAACAACCGTCGGGAACCCCGCCGTCGCCAGTGTGATTAGAATGGTATAGAACGGATAAACGGTGTTATAAATTCCAAAAACACCGTCTCCCCCGATATTTTGCAGCGGAATTTTCTGCAGAGTTCCTAACAGCTTGCTCAAGATGGCCGCCAAGCTGAGAACGGCCGCTCCCTTCAGCAGGCCTGACGCCGTGCTTTTGTCTTCCCTCATAATCTACCTACCTTGCGGAATATAAAATGGCCTCAATCTTACTATGTAGGTTCCATTATAAGACGAAAACCTCCTCTCCCGCCATGATAGCCCGTTGGAGGAGCCTAAACGCACAAACTTGCCAAGCCTCAATAACGCCAAAAAAAGACACTCCCGGTCCCGGGCGGCTCTGCCGCCCCGTTACTTCGGGAGTGTACTTGTCATTTCCAGACACGCTTACTGTTCCATTTGTTTTCCTAAAAATCCGGCGGCCGTTTCCGCCATTTTAGATTCCAGTTCCGACATTTTTACCGATTCGTCCTTATTCAACAGAACCACTGTACCGATCGGGTCCCCACCCGAGATGATCGGAGCGATTACAAAGGAAGAGATTGTCTCGGGATGGTCCCGAATAATCTCGTACGTTCCCGTATTCGACTCCAGTGCAATTTTGCGGTTGTCCATACTGTTTTCCAGGATAGTACCGATCTGCTTGTCCAGGTATTCCTTCTTCGAGGCACCTGCGATTGCAATCACTGTGTCCCGGTCAGAGATCAAAGTAATATGGCCTGTGCTTTCATACAGCGATTCCGCATATTCCTTTGCAAAGTCGCCCAATTCCCCGATAGGGGAATATTTTTTCAGAATAACCTCGCCGTCGCGGTCCACAAAAATCTCGAGCGGGTCCCCTTCCCGGATCCGCAGTGTGCGGCGGATCTCCTTTGGAATGACCACTCGGCCCAAATCATCAATACGGCGTACAATTCCAGTAGCTTTCATATCACATGTTGCCCCGCTTTCTAAAGAAGTATTGAACTACTGTCTGTTGGATATTCATTTACCCTTAGGTATGTTAATACACCGCTGCCGGTAAAAAAGTTGCGCGGCTTTCAGCATTTGCTGGACCGACCCGCAGCTGAATTTGTATACAATGGAGGGATTCGGCTCTTGTGATTCTGAGCATAGTATTCATCCCTTCCCAGCAGCTTATGCATTCGAATTTAACAGTCCTTTATTGTTCCTGCAACAGGCCAAGGGGACTAAAAAAATGCCGCAAAGGTGCGGCCCTTCACTGCTTGATGTGGCAGCTTCTCATGGAATAGGGATTTTGCGGCAACAAAACAGCGCGAATCGCTCCGCGCTGCTCCGGCAAAACCAGATAAAACAAGTTACCTCGTTTATTTGTCGTTGCTGCTTGTACTGTTGTTCGTGGCTGCGCCGTTGTCCTTGGTTGCGCCGTCATTTCCGGAAGTTCCGGCATCGGTTCCGCTCTTATCGGCATTCCCGTTTGTTCCGGAATTGGTTGCCCCGTCTTCCTCTTTCTTCTGCTCAACCTTCGGCAATTCGATCTTCTTGATGATCTTCTTCTCCAGGTCGCCCTCCATAAACTTGTCCAAGTTTTGGGAAGCGACGGACATTTTGATCAGATCTTTCTCTTCCTGCGTCAAATCCTCGAACTTCTTCTCGGTCCGTTTCTCCACACGAATGATATGGTAGCCATACGTGGTTTCCACCGGTTCGCTTATTGTATTAATCGGCAGAGTGATCGCCTTTTCCTTGAACTCAGTTACCCAGTTGCTGACAGGAGTATCCGCATAGAGTCCTCCATTGTCGATATTGGGTTGACCGTCGGTGGAATATTCCTTCACTAGTTTTGCGAAGTCTTCCCCTTTATCCAATTTGGCTTTAACTTCATTAGCCACCTTCAATGCATCTTCTTTGCTGCGTTCTTTACCTTCCTTGTCGGTGAACCCGATCAGGATATGGCGAACCGAAGCGGTAATATAATTTTCTTTGGTCGCTTCGAATTCTTTTTTCACGTCATCGTCGGTTACTTTCGCTTTTTCGCTTTCCATGACGGTATAAATACGAACCATGTAGTTTTTAAATTCCGATTCGGAAATTTTTTGTCCGTCCAGCAACTGCTTGAAGGCATCATCGCCCATCGACTTTTTCATTGCAGTGAACTGTTCTTCGGCCTTCTTCTTGCCCTCTTCCTTCATCTTGGCGTCGGCCTTGGTATCCAAATATTCGTAGGCGATTTCCTGTTTGATCAAATAATCGCGAAAATCGTCCATTTGCATGAATTGTTCCATTTGCGGTTGAAGTGCCAGCACGATCCGTTGTTCCCGGTCGAACTCGTCCTCCGTAATTTCGCCGCCTTCGTAAGTTGCGATCACCTTACTCTTGTCTTCACTGCCACCGGCAGCACCCTTGTCCTCTTTCTTGCCGCAACCCGCCATAACGGTAAAAGCCATTACTGCAACGAGGGCAATGAGCAGCGTCTTCCAAGAACGCCCTTTACTTCGAAACATCTTGTAGTTCCCCTTTCGCTTTGAACGAGTCCTTCAGGGCTCCCAGGAACTGCTCCAATAAGCCCATCATTTCTTTGTCGTCCATTCCCTTGGTTTTGATGCGGATCAGCATAACCGACCCTTGATTAAATTGTACACGTCTTCCGAACAGATTTCCAACTTCCGCGATTTTGGCCGGAATGATCTCCTTTTCCCGTCCATCGTAAAACTTCAAGGTTACTTCATCCCCGCGCAAAGCGATGGACTCAATGCCGTATTGCTTGCCGTACAGCTTGACCCGGGCTACCGAAAGCAGGTTTTGCACCGCTTCAGGAAGCTCGCCAAAACGGTCCAGCAGTTCATCCTCCAGCTCGGCCACATCTTCAAAGGTCGCTGCGGAGGCTGTTTTCTTGTAGATCTCAATCTTCTGAATACTATCATAAATATAATCCGACGGTAAATAGGCGTCGATGCCAAGATCGATCGTGGTATTCCAGTTCGACTCTTCCGGCACCGTTTCGCCAAGCATGGTCACTTTTCTCTTCTGAATTTCTTCCGCCAGCATTTGCGAATAGAGGTCAAAACCGACGGAAGCGATGAATCCGTGCTGTTCGGCGCCCAGCAGATTGCCTGCCCCGCGAATGGAAAGGTCGCGCATCGCAATTTTGAAGCCCGAGCCGAGTTCCGTAAACTCTTTAATCGACTGAAGGCGTTTCTCGGCAACCTCGGTAAGCGACTTGTCGCGCTGGTACGTAAAGTAAGCATAAGCGATCCGATTGGACCGGCCTACGCGGCCGCGCAGCTGATACAACTGGGACAGGCCCATTTTATCCGCGTCATGCACAATCAGTGTATTTACGTTCGGAATGTCCACCCCGGTTTCAATGATACTGGTGCTGACCAGCACATCGTATTCCCCGTCAAGGAAATCAAGGATCGTCTTCTCCAGCTCCTGCTCCGACATTTGTCCGTGTCCAATACCTACCCGGGCGTCAGGAACAAGCATCGAAATCTGTGCGGCCATCTCTTGAATTCCCTGTACGCGATTGTAAAGGTAATAGATTTGCCCGCCGCGCGCCATTTCCCGTTCCACCGCTTCACGCACAAGCGCCTGGCTATGCTCTACCACATAGGTTTGCACAGGGAACCGGTTCTCAGGTGGTGTCTCGATAACGGACAAGTCCCGCACACCCAACATGGACATATGGAGCGTCCGCGGAATCGGCGTTGCCGTCAGAGTCAGCACGTCGACATTCGTTTTCAGTTTTTTGAGCTTTTCTTTATGAGTTACGCCGAAACGCTGCTCCTCGTCCACAATGAGCAGGCCCAGATCTTTAAATACGAGGTCCTGCGACAACAGGCGATGCGTTCCGATGACGATATCCACCGTACCTTGGCGCACGCCCTTGATCGTTTCATTCTGTTCTTTCCGGCTGCGGAATCGGCTCAGCGTCTGGATATTGATCGGATATCCGGAGAATCGCTCCCGGAACGTTTCATAGTGCTGCTGTGCCAATATCGTCGTCGGAACAAGGACGGCCACCTGTTTGCCTTCGATCGCCGACTTGAACGCGGCCCGGATGGCGACTTCGGTTTTCCCGTAGCCTACATCGCCGCATAGAAGCCGGTCCATCGGCTGGGACCGCTGCATATCTTTTTTGATTTCTTCAATAGCCCGCAGTTGGTCCCGCGTTTCTTCATAAGGGAACATCGCTTCGAACTCCTGCTGTTCCGGCGTGTCCTTCTCGAACGCATAGCCGGGTGAAGACTGGCGGTCCGCATACAGCTTAATGAGATCGTCGGCAATATCCTGTACCGAAGTACGTACTTTATTTTTGACCCGGGTCCATTCGTTGCCCCCGAGTTTATAAATCTTAGGCTCTTTCTCCTCAGAACCGACATATTTCTGGATCATGTCGATCTGTTCGATCGGAACGGACAGCTTGTCGCCGCCGGCATATAAAATATGCATGTAATCCTTATGGATTCCTCCGACCTCTAAAGTCCCGATACCCAAATATTTCCCGATACCGTGGTTTTGGTGAACGACATAATCGCCCACTTTCAGCTCGGTATAGCTCTTGATCCGTTCTGCATTGTCCATGCTCTTCGCGACTTTACGGGCTTTCCGCTGTTTCTGCGAGAACATTTCTCCCTCGGTAATTACGACCAAATGCACGGAAGGCAGCTCAAAGCCCGACTGCAGGTTACCCTGCAACAGTGTCGGCTCATCGATTCCGTAGTCCTGAAGCACGCGGCGCATCCGGTCCATCCGCTCTTCGCCGCTGGCCAGCATGATTACGTTGGCGCCGCTCTTTTTCCAGCGTTCCATTTCCGCCTTCAGCACGTTCATCTGACCGTGGAAATCCTGCATTGCCCTGCTGACAAAGTTAATGATATTTTGCGGCTGAGTATGAGGCACTTGACGCAAAAACAGCGACAAAAACAGCGTCTGGAACGGACGATGATACAATACGCGTTCCCCTTCCAGCGCAAGCGGAAGCTCAGGCAAACTTTTGCCGTTCTGGAATAAATGCAGATTCCATTCAGACTCATCCCGCTCCAACTGACGGGAAGTTTCCAATAGACGGGCCGGCTCATCGAGGATGAGCAGCGTATCCTTAGGCATATAATCGTATAGCGTTTTATCTTCCGGATAAATCAAAGAAATATACTTATAGATTTCCGGAAAATAAACATGCTCACGCAGCAGCTCAATTTCTCTGGATACCTCTTCGCGAAGTTTGTTTTTCGCCTGGCGGTCGGTCATTTTCTCCAACTGTTGTTCCAGTTTTTCCGTCGCTTTCTGTGCAGCCTGCTCCAACCGTTCCCGGGTCGCGATCATCTCCTTGCAAGGAGTCACCAGCACCTGTTTGACTTGATCGACGGAACGCTGGTCAGCCGGATCGAAAGTGCGAATGGAATCGACTTCATCGTCAAAAAGCTCCACCCGGTACGCCAAAGCGGAGGTTAACGGATAGAAATCGATAATTCCGCCGCGGATGCTCATTTCTCCCCGCGATTCCACGCGCTCCACTCTTTCATAACCCAGCTCGATCATGCGGGTCAGGAAGCTGTCCATCTGGAGCGTTCCTCCCAACTCAATCGTCAGCCCGGCACTGGACATCGCTTCGGGGGTCGGTATAAACCGGCGGACGCCCGAATAAGGCACAACCACAACTCCCCGGAATGAATGGGAGCATTGCAGCAGTACCTCGATCCGCTGTGCGAGCGTCTCCGGACTGGAGACGGCCGCTTCCGCGGCAACCAGCTCATTCGCAGGATATAACAGCACCTGATCCGCTGACAGCGCTTCCTGCAAATCTTCATATATTTTTTGTGCGGAAAACATATTATGGGTTACGACCAGCAATGGCCGCTTAGTCTCTTGATGCAGCGCGGCAAGCGCAACCTGACGCGAGGATCCCGACAAACCGGAAATCAGTTGCTCCTTCATTCCGGCGCTTACTCCCGATATCATCGAGGTGAAGTCCGAATCCCGGGAGAATGCTTGTATGAGTGCTTGTAACAAGTGAGGCACCTCTCTTATTTCTTATTGCGATATTCCTGCAAGATATTAGTAACATCTTATTATCTACCCGCGGGAGCGGTTACTAAGTCATGTCATAAGAGGCATATTACTCCCCCGGCGGCCAAGATTGCAGTTCCTTGCGAAGTCAACCAAAAAGGAGCCTCAGCAACCGTGCCAAGGCTCTGTATTCCGTTATCCGGTATAGGTGCAGTCATTGCAAAGGATTCGAAATCAGGGACAACTCCGGATTATTCTCCAGAGCTTCCTTACAGTAATCGCAGGTCACCCGGACCGTCATTTCACCATTCGAATCATACGCTATTATATCCTGCCGCTCTTCGGGGGTCAAGAAATGGAAACCCAGTTGGGATTCGGATACATAAGGCGTTTCTATTCTACCAATGGACGTTCGGCAGTGCCGGCAAACATAGTTTATTGCCATCTATATGCCTCCTGAAGAATCAATATAACCTTCAGTATGCCCTGTATCTCCCTCTTTTAGCCGGATGCGGCTCGCCGAATTTCCAATTACCCGTTGAATTTGGCCATCGTTTGCTCAAAAGTATGATCCAGACTGTACTCCAATGCGTCGCAAGCCGCCTCTATCGACTGCTGCAACAGCGGGGCCTCCTTCTTGGCAAACGTCGAAAGCACGTAGTCCACAACCGCGAATCCCGGCTCCGGCCGCGAAATGCCCATCCGGATCCGATTGAAGGACTGCGTTCCCGTATGCTGTATGATCGATTTAATGCCGTTGTGACCGCCCGCGCTGCCTTGATACCGCAGCCGGTTGCGCCCGATTTCCGTATCCAGGTCATCGTAAACGACGATCATGTCTTCAAGGGGAACCTTATAATAATCCATAAAGGCGCGAACCGCCTCCCCGGATAAATTCATATATGTCATCGGCTTAATGAGCGCTACCTTGCCGCCCGGCAACACGCCTTCCCCAATCAACGCCTTGCATTTGCTTTGTTTGATCGCGATGCCGTGTCTGCGAGCCAGCTCGTCCAACGCCATGAATCCGATGTTATGCCTTGTCTTCTCATACTTGGCCCCCGGATTGCCGAGGCCTACGATCCATTTCATTTTGAATCCTCCGTCTACAAAATATAAGTTTGGTCTGCTCCAAATTTCCTCTCTGTTCCACATACACCAGACAAATAAGTTCTTCCCTAATGATCCCAGCGCATCCCGAAGGGACAGCGGACTAGGCCCGCCCCTCAGTACTCCCCGCACTCTTTTCGCCAAAACCCAGCGCATCCCGGAGGGACAGCGGCCATAGCACAACCGTGCATACCCCGCATTTTTCGCACAAACCCAAGCGCATCCCAAAGGGACAGCGCCTCCTTGCACAAAGTGGCTCTCTCCCTCCAGAAGTCGCTCCCCAGCCCCGCAGGTGCGCCAACGTAGAGCGTACCCCAAAGGGGAGACAAGCGGCTCATTCCGCCAAAGCCCCCCCGGTGCATCCGAAAGCAGCAGTGCCTCCAACAACCAGGTAGCCCGGGTGCGCCAAAAGTAAGACGTACCCGAAGGGGGAAAAGCGTGCCTCGCACCCAACCCCAGCGCATCCCCGAAGGGGACAGCGGCAAAGGAGAGCCTCATTATCTCCCACGTTCCTCCTGTTTGCGGGTGATCCCCTAGGGCAGCAGGCCCTAGGGGGGCCCTCCCTTACGGTAAGGGAGGGTTTGGGAGGGTTGAGCCACGGTTTGGGAGGGTTGAGCCATGATACGAACTTAGGGGTTGCCCTCCTTTATAGAAGGTGCAACCCCTGTTATGCAGTAGGACTGAAACTCTTATTCGATCTCAAACAGCTTGCTGATCGACAATTCTTCGTGAACCCGGATGATGGCTTCACCCATCAGCGGAGCAACGGACAACACTTTCAGCTTGCTGGTCGGATTCGGATGCGTAATCGGAATAGTATCCGTAACAATAACTTCCTTCAGCGGAGAGTTTTCCAGGCGTTCCATCGCCGGACCTGAAAGCACGGGATGCGTACAGCATGCATATACTTCCTCGACGCCGCCTTCCTTGAGGGCGTTGGCGCCAAGTACGATCGTGCCGGCCGTATCGATGATATCATCGACGAGAATCGCGGTTTTCCCTTCGATATTCCCGATGATGTTCATGACCTCGCTCACGTTCGGCTCCGGACGGCGCTTGTCGATAATCGCCAGCGGGGCATTCAAAAAGTCAGCGAGTTTACGGGCGCGGACAACTCCGCCATGGTCCGGGGATACGACAACCGGATTCGGAATATGCTTCGAACGGAAGTATTGGGCCAAAATCGGTACGCCGAGCATATGGTCCACCGGAATATCGAAAAAGCCTTGAATTTGCATGGCATGCAAATCCATCGTGATGACGCGGTGAGCGCCGGCTTTTTCGATCAGGTTGGCAACCAGCTTGGCAGTAATCGGGTCACGCGAACGTGCCTTACGATCTTGGCGAGCATAGCCGTAATAAGGAATTACAACGTTAATGCTCTTGGCCGAAGCCCGTTTCAAAGCATCCACCATAACGAGGAGCTCCATCAGATTGTCGTTTACCGGCGCACAAGTGGACTGAACAATGTACACATGGCAGCCGCGAACGCTCTCGGACAGCTTGACTTGAATTTCGCCGTCACTGAAGCTCATCGTTTCCGAGTCTCCCATCGGAATTCCGATATAATCGGCTATTTGGTTAGCCAACTTGGGATTAGAGTTACAAGTGAATATCTTCAGTTTAGAATCACAATAAGTCATAAATTTTAATACCCTCCGTGCTGTGTAGATAGATTAACTATCCCGTCATTGAAATGTCACTGCATCCTGATCCGCTAAAAGCTGTTCCTACTGTCTATCTCTTTAAGAAGTTGTTCAAAAAGTCATCTTTTTGAACATGCACTTTACCATAAACTTAAGTTCAACCTTTTGTTTCCTGTTCCCTTTGTTTCTTCGCCTTAGCACGAGCGCGAAGCTTGTCCGCGTATCCCGGCTTGTTCTCCTGGCGGTTTCGGGCAATTGCCAAATCATTATCCGGTACGGAATGCGTGATCGTCGATCCCGCGACGACATAAGCGCCATCGCCGATCTTCACCGGAGCAATTAAATTGACATTGCTTCCGATAAACGCGTCATCGCCGATTTCGGTAATAGACTTATTATAACCATCGTAGTTGACGGTTATCGCACCGCAGCCGATATTGACGTTTTTACCCACCTTGGCGTCACCGATATAACTTAAATGTGAAACTTTGGAGCCATCGTCAAGCGTAGCGTTCTTGATCTCCACGAAATCGCCTACCTTGACATGCTCGCCCAGCTTAGTGCCTGGACGCAAATAAGCGAAAGGTCCAACCGTCGTTTCTTTGCCTACTTCCGCTTGGCACAATACCGACTGCTTTACCTTTGCGCCATCATGAATCCGGCTGTCTTCAATTTCCACGGCAGGTCCGATTACGCAATCTTCACCGATTACGGTGTGGCCGGAAAGGGTGGAACCCGGATAAATCACGGTATCCGCTCCGATCGTTACGTCGGCCCCGATATAGGTGGAGCTTGGATCGATGATCGTAACCCCGCCGAGCATATGCCGCCGGTTAATACGCTGACGCATGAAGCCTTCCGCTTCGGATAATGCCAAACGGTCGTTGACTCCGATGGATTCGGCATAATCCCCGGTCATATAGCCCTCGACGACTTCTCCTTCGGAAACTAGAATTCCGATGACATCCGTCAAATAGTATTCTTGCTGCGCATTGCTGTTTGTGACCTTCTCCAGCGCCGCGAATAATTTCGCATTATCAAAACAATAAGTTCCGGTGTTGATCTCCTTCACGGCATCTTCTTCCGGCGAGCAATCCTTCTGCTCGACGATCCTTACGACGGAACCGTTTTCGGTGTCCCGAATGACCCGTCCGTAACCTTGAGGACGATCCATAGAAGCCGTTAATACGGTAGCTGCCGCTCCTTTTTGGCTATGAAGGTCAAGCATGGCTTGCAGTGTCTCCTCCGTCACAAGCGGAGTATCCCCGCAGATGACGATCGTCGTTCCTTCCTCCTGCCCCAGCAGATCCCCGGCTTGCTTAACCGCATGACCGGTTCCCAACTGCTGCTCTTGCAACACATATTCCGCATTATTTCCCAGATAAGACTTGACCGCTTCTGCGCCGTGACCTACAACCACGATGCTGCGCTCACATTGGACTTTCTTAACCGTGTCCAGGACATGCCCGACCATCGGTTTGCCGCACACAGGATGGAGCACTTTATAGAGCTTGGACTTCATGCGCTTCCCCTGACCTGCGGCAAGAACAATCGCAAATCTTTTCAAGGCCCCGGCCTCCTTCTCTTGAACTCATTACTGAATATATCTCATTTAAGACAAAAAGAAAAGAGAGCCATGTTACATGGCTCCCTTTTCTCGAACCCCAATTGGTTGAGACAAAACTGAGACTTAAGCCCCTTCTTCAATCACTTCTTCTTGCTCGGCAGCACGTTCGTACTCCGCCAGGACTGCGGCTTGGATCTTCTCGCGTGTACCCGAAGAGATCGGATGCGCAATGTCCCGGAATTCCCCGTCAGGAGTACGCTTGCTCGGCATAGCCACGAACATTCCATTATTTCCGTCGATTACGCGAATGTCATGAACAACAAATTCGTTATCGATGGTAATGGATGCGATCGCTTTCATTCTGCCTTCAGAGCTGACTCGGCGGAGTCTTACATCCGTAATTTGCATATGTGTTCACCACCTTTTTCCATCAGAGACTTGGTGTAATATTCCACATAGCTAACGGAAATCCTTTTTTTTTAATGAACAAAATGACCTAAATTCAGGAATTTTTTTGAACAGATGGGCTTTTCGACACGTTTCGTCGTAAATTCCAATGGTTTTACAGAGAATCGACAAGGTCTACGGTTCTATTTTCTGGTAAAATAATTGCCCGGTTCCACCGAAATTTCTTTTCCCTTGGGATCCACTGCTCTAAGCGTTGCCAAAGACACGTAATCCTGGAGAAGCCGCTGTTCCGATTCTACCTCGCCCGATTCCACGAGTACACCGACTCCGGCGACCTCGGCATCGAACTCCGCCAGCAGATCAACCATTCCTTGAATCGTTCCGCCTGCCTTCATGAAGTCATCCACGATCAATACCTTTGACTTCTCCTTCATTGCCCGGCGCGACAAGGTCATTGTATGCAAGCTCTTATGCGAACCCGACACATAGTTGATGCTGACCGCCGACCCTTCCGTAACCTGATGGTCCCTGCGTACAAGGACGACCGGCAAGTTCAGCTCCGCCCCGGTGGCATAGGCCAGCGGAATCCCTTTGGTCTCCACCGTCATGACGCAATCGATATCGCGTCCGGCAAAGGCCGTTGCAAACAGCTTACCCGCTTCGTTCATCAACCCCGGCAATCCCAGGAGATCGGACATGTACAAATAACCGCCGGGTAAGATTCGGTTCGGTTCCGACAGCTTCTCGCACAACTGCTCCACAAAATGCAGGGCTTGCTCCCGGCCCATCATCGGAATGTATTTCACCCCGCCGGCCGCGCCGGCCAAGGTATGCAGCTCCCCGGTGCCTTCGCCTTCGAAAACTTCTTTTATAATCGCTAAATCCTCGCTGATCGAGGACTTGGCAGCTCCATATCGCTGCGCAAAAGTGGTGAGCGGTATCAGCTGATGCGGACGGTCCAATAGATATTGCGTCATTTCCACTAATCGAGCGCTTCTTTTCAATTTTTTCACGAAGTACCCCTCGCTAAATCCGAATATTTTATAGAAAATATACCATTTTTGTACGTCTCTGTTCAAGCTTATTCCCCATAACCCGCAAAACAGGCCGACCTCACCCGGGGTGATCCGGTCAGGTCAATAGCCGTACGGCATAAACTTCTTTGCAGAATCCGCGCAGCCCATTATAAATCCTTGGAACCTTCGATTCCTTGGATACCAGTCCAAATACGGTCGGGCCGCTGCCGGACATAAGCACACCATCGGCTCCGAGCCGGATCATCGTTTCCTTCAGATGGGCAACTTCCGGATGAATTTGAAGCGTAACATCCTCCAGCACATTTCCAAGCTCCCCGCAGACTTCCGTAAAAGATCCGTTCTCCAAAGCCTGCTGCATCTTTACAGCGGAGGGATGTACTTGGATTTCTTCGCTTCTCAGCCGTCCATAAATCTCGGAGGTTGACACATTAATCGGCAGCTTGGCGAGAATGACCCAGCATTGGGGCGGACTTTTCAGCGGTGTCAGCTTCTCTCCACGCCCTGTTGCCAGCGCCGTTCCCCCGGTAACACAAAACGGCACGTCGGAGCCGAGTTCAGCTCCAAGCTCCATCAATTCGGCATCCGGGATACCCAGTCTCCATAGCCGGTTCAGGCCCCGCAGCGTGGCTGCCGCATCGCTGCTGCCTCCGGCCAGGCCGGCCGCTACCGGGATCTTCTTGTCCAAATGAATATATACGCCGCTGCGAACGTCATAACGTTCCTTAATCAGCTTGGCGGCCTGGAAAGCCAGGTTCTTCTCATCCAGCGGGATATACCCCGCCTGGCTTGAGATGATAATCGTATCCCGCGGGAGAGCGCTCATTTCCAGCCGGTCGGCCAGATCCACCATCGTCATGATCATTTCCACTTCATGATAGCCATCCGGCCTCTTATGTAGAACATCGAGCATCAAATTAATTTTAGCCGGCGCTTTTTCATAAATTTTCAAGACGCTCACCCACCTTCAGTTTCCGTAAAATTCTACCCGTCTTAACTTTTAACTTACATATTATAAAAAAAACTCCGGTCTTCGTCTATGCACGGAAGACATTCTATGCTGTTACTTTCCTCTATCTTACTTGATCTCGGGACAAAAACAAACAGGCTCCTCCGCTTAACGGAGAAGCCTGTTTATGTGCTTTCAAGCGCTATGGTTCCCTTGATGCGGCCCGCTCGGCGAGTTCAATGGCTCTTTTCACCATGTTTCCTGCATCCTTGGCTTTAATCCCGCCCCAGCCTTCTTGCTGAACGGTATCATAAAACCCGAGATCCTTCGCCAGCTCGACCTTTAAGTTCTCAGACATGACGCTGCGCCTTCTGCGTGACATGTGCCATTCCCCCTTTAAGAAGTCATGGATATAGAACATCCCTAGTATGCGTCGTTCTTCAACGTTCATACGCCGGTAAAATATGTCCACCCTGCGCGCACGCCGCATCTGAAAATTCCCCTAAAAATAAAAACCGGCCCTGCGTATGAACGCAAAGGCCGTTTACTGCATCGTTATGATGTTCACGGTTTAATATACGACAGCCGCATTTCGTTGTTATCGTCACAAACCATGACTTCAACGGATTCGGTAAGTATATCGGCATAACTGTAAGACACACGCTTAAAGGTCTGCTGTTCTTCATCCAGCTTCACGATAAAGACCGAAGGATAGGTCTCCTCCAATACACCGGTGCGTTCGACGGTCTTTCGGCGACCTCCGTTTGCACGCAGCATAATCTTCTGTCCAACGTGAGCGTCGAGACTGTGTTTAATTTCTGACAGCGCATTTTTAGCCATTGCCTGTGACCACCTTCCTTCTTTGTCCATTATACAAGAAAGGGAGTCGCCTGTCAAGTCGAAACAGATTATTATATCAGCAGAAAAAAACGGTTGTCAACGATTTTTTTTCGACACTTTTCTCGAGCCCACTAAAATGTGAAATTACATCGAAGGAATGACCTTTAAAGCGGATAAATCCATGAGTTTCGGCAAACCGATCCGGTAGCTTCCCCGGGTTTCGATTCCCCCTACGCCCTGAGTTCCGCTGACCGTGTGACTAAGGACATCCGTTATGTGGATCGTTTCGCGTATGGACGTCAAAGACGCCTTGGCGGCGATATAGACCGGGTCCAGGGCGTGAATCAGCACGCGGGCCGGGGAGCTTGCGAAATTGGCCCCCGCCTGCAGCAAGGCTTCAAAATGCGATTGGCAAGCACCTGCGACGATGGTAAGGGCATCAAAATTCCGCTCATACTTCCGAGCGGTCTGAATCGCCTCCACAAAGTGCTTCGAGTTTTTATAGCTGGATAAGTTGTATAAGTCGGTTGTGGGGCGATTCTTCAGAACCCCGTCATGACCTGTCAGCACGACGATGTCGGGCTGAATGCTTGGAAGCAGGCGGTAAAGGGCATTAGCCATAGAGGATTCCGTGACAAAGTAACCATGCGCGGGTACGCGCAATTTCTCGTAGAGGTCAAGGCTCTTCTTTAAATAACGCTCATCCCCGTCCAAGTGAAGCACCTTGCCCGGTACCTCGAAAAATGAAGGTTCTCCCGGAGGGAACCATTCCCGTCCCAAAGTGGACTGGTTTCGCTCTGTCAGTTCCAGGCGGTCTTTAGTCAGCTGCTGCAGCGATTCGGTAGCCTTGATCCGGGCTCGCTGCGTTTTTTCGCCCGGCGTGTTCGGGCTAACCCCGACCAGATCGGTCAAGGGAGCATCGGCCAGCAGCCGGAACTCCGTTCCTTTGATGATGGCCTGCTCCCGCACTATTTTTTCAATACGAAAGGTAACGTCCCCTCCGTACGATTTACGGACGACCAAGTCTCCCAATTTCGTCAAATCAATCACCTCTAACTCCATCCTATGGGCGAATGAGGGGATTGGTTACAGCTCTACTATTTTAATCCTGCAGCCAACAGCGTATTGCTAAGGTTCGCAAACTCCTGCAAATCCAGCGTTTCAGCGCGTCGGGAAGGCTCAATGCCAGCTTCGCCGAGCAGGGACTCCAGCCTCTCCCGTCCTTCCCCAGGGAAAAAACGGCTCTTAAGATTGTTGGAAATCGTCTTACGTCTTTGAGCAAAGGACGCCTGAACTACCTCAAAGAAAAAGGCCTCATCCTCCACGGATACCGGCGGCGTGCTGCGTACCTTCAAACGAATAACAGCCGACTCCACATTTGGCTGCGGGATAAATACACTATGAGGCACTGTGCAGACAAGCTCAGGCTCACTGTAATATTGAACCGCAATGCTAAGGCTTCCGTATGCCTTGCCTCCCGGAGAGGCAGCCATGCGCTCCGCCACTTCCTTCTGGATCATGACCACGATGTTCTCCAACGGAAGCTTGGCCTCCAGCAGATTCATCAAAATCGGGGTCGTAACGTAGTATGGCAAATTGGCCACCACGCTGACGCCGTTACAGCCGCTAAATTCGTTTGCGAACAGCTCTTGCAGATCCAGCTTCAGCACGTCCCCATGGATCACATGGACCTGCGGATAAGGCTCCAGCACCTCTTTCAGGATCGGCAGAAGCCTTTGGTCGATTTCCACCGCAGTTACGCGCCCTGCCGTCTGAGCGAGCTTCTCGGTCAATGCTCCGATACCCGGTCCGATTTCCAATGCTCCCTTGGACTCGTCCAGGCCGGCCGCGCCCACAATCTTGCCCAGTATATTTTGATCGATCAGAAAGTTCTGACCGAGGCTCTTCTTAAATGAAAAACCGTGCCTCTGAATAATTTCCTTCGTCCGGCGCGGTGTAGATACATCTTCTCTCATGGTCATCGGTTATTCGCCTCTTTCATTCTCTTTCTCCAACTCCGCCAGTGCAGCCGCAAATTCCTCCCGGCTAATCCGGAAGATAGCCAGCCGCTTATAAAACTGTTTGCCGTTGCAATACCCTATTCCCAGCCGTTCCCCCATAAAGCGCCGCCGGGCGGCAGCCTCGGGATGTACGATCAGTCCGGCGCCGATCAAATCCTCCCAGTCGATTTGATCCTGCGCTTCTTCCGACGCTCCTACCACCTCGCTCCGGACGCGGGAGAGCGCCTCACGGATCGCTTCCGGCGAAGCATTCTCCACACCGATGTCATCGCCCTTCGTCGCATCTGCCTCCCGCAAGAAAGCGTGCTTGCAGCCCGGCACCCGGTTCGCTACGATTTTGCGGATTCGCTCCCCCGCGTGGTCCGGATCCGTGAAGATGATAATCCCGCGGCGTTCCATCGCGAGCGCGATTTTGCGTAACGTCGCCTCATTGATCGCGGATCCCCCGGTCTCAATGGTGTCGGCTTCAACGGCCCGTTTCACCGCCACGGTATCGTCGCGGCCTTCCACCACAATGACCTCCTTAATCATGTTGCCCCATACCTTTCCGCAATAAAATGGTTGTATTACAACAAAAAGAAGAGGAATTCATCCTCTTCTTATCCGTGTCTTATTCATCATCCTAATAGTATATCATTCCCTGAGCAAAGTAAACGCGCCCGGTTAGTTCAACTCCGGCTTGGTCGGACCGATTACATACACCGTCCGGCCCTTTTTCCGTCCGAAGTTTTTCGCGGATTTCAGGGAGTCGTAATAAACGTCCATCTTGTTGCCTTTGATGGCACCGCCGGTATCTTCGGCCTTACGGAAGCCGATGCCTTCGATATAAACCCACCAGCCCAAAGGAACGACGCTCTTATCGACCGCGATCGTTCTTCCTTCCGTGACTCGGGTACCGGAAGCCGTCTTCGTACCGATCCCGTCTTCTTCGGCGGAATAAGCGGTCAAAGTTACGTTCTTAAGTACTTTTTTATATTTAAACGAGACGCCGCCTTTCGTCGTAAGCCCGCTGATATTCACCGCGTTCGAAGTGCGGGAAATGCTGGCGGACGCAACGGCTGTCGGTTTCTTCGTGCCTACGGCGACTACCTTCGGCGAAGCTGCTTTTTCAACTTCTTTGCCGAGCCATTGCTTTGACACGAATTTTCCGTCCTCATATACCTTTTCGATGTTGTGGACGACTACACCTTCGCTTCCCGGGGCCACTACTTTAGTTTTCCCTTTAAGCAAAGTATTGTCCGATGTTTTCACGACGGTAAAAGGTACGCTTTCTTTGGTCTGTACCTTATGTTTGGTGACACGGACGATTTTAATATCTAAATTCGCCGACACCTTACTGGTCAAAGCCGGAGTGATTTTATCCTCCTGCCCCATAGTAACGCCGAGCTCTTCAATCGTTTCCTGCACACTGTCCTTGGTTGTAAAATGCACTTTGCTCGTGCCGTCCACACTCACGTTTACCGGAACCGCGCGTACAATGACAATCCGGTTGCCATCTTGGATGGAGCTAGCGAGCGGCCGCGATACCGCGTCCTCGGGACCCAACACAATGGACTGTTCTTCCAGTACTTGATTGACCAGCGAATGACGGGTTTCGATTTTTTGACTTTGCCCGTCAACAACCAAGTAAATCTTTTTATTGTTCTGGCTGTAAGACCAAATCAGGATGATGAGTACTACCGCGATGGCCAACAATCCGATAACCGAAATTTGACGTAAATGTTCTTGTTTCCACCGCATTGCGTAAGACATGCTGGATGAGCGCGATTCATGGGATTCCTTTTTGCGGAAAAAGCCCATTTCTTCCGTCCTCCTTACATAGTCCCGCCGTCTAGGTCGATTCATGATACATATGACGTGACTACAATTCATTTTTACGAAATGCACTTTGAATGAGCTGCACTTCGCATCCTGCCCCAGTCTGCCCGGCACCGTCACCTCCTGTTTAACACAGTATGATGACCCTATTACTTTTATTCAAAAACAAAAGAAGCCCAAAGAAAGAGTAAGAGGCTCTCTTTCGTGGCTTCCGAATGTCTTGGTGTAATAGGATGCACGAGTTTGCCCTCTCAATGTACGCTTACGAGGTTAGCTGTCGGGTTAGGACGCGAGAGTGCCGCCCTTCCTCAGTTCATTCGCTCATGGCGCAATGACCTTGAATTCACCCCAATGACCCAAAAAGAAATCAATTACGATCTGGCCGGGCCTTCCCGGCGTGTCGTACTTGGTTCCCCCGTTCCCCACAAGTGGAGATTAAGCGAGACTGGTTCATGGAACCATGTAACCGGAATCGCCAACTGCAAATGAGCGACCCCAAATCGATTACTGAAAAGATTCTATCCTGTTTCGATGCATGTTGTAAAGGACGAATCAACAACGTTTATTTTAATAAATGGTTAAAAAAATGTAATAATCTCTTGCTAATTAGTTAAAAAGCATTAATCTTTCGCGATTGCTTCTTTTTTCACCGCTTTTGCTCCCGATTTCACCGAATTCCAAATCGTTCCAGCGCATTTCGGGTGGTAATTTCGGCGATTTCTTCGAGAGATACCCCTTTTAACTCGGCAGCAGCCTCGGCGACCAAACGGACGTGTCCGGACTCATTCCTTTTCCCACGAAAAGGGTGTGGTGTTAAATAAGGGGAATCCGTTTCGATCAACAATCGGTCCATTGGAGTCTTCGCCAACACCTCTTTAGGCTGCTTTGCATTTTTAAACGTGATCGGTCCGCCAAACGACAAATGGAATCCCAAATCCAGACACATTTTGGCAATTTCCCAGCTTCCCGAATAGGAATGCATGACGCCGCCGATCTCGTTCGCCTTCTCTTCCCGCAGAATGCGGACGACATCTTCATGGGCTTCCCGGTTATGGATACAAATCGGCATTTTCAACTCGCGGGCGAGGCGAATTTGCTTCCGAAAAACCTCATGCTGCACGTCTTTTGGCGAGGTATCCCAGTAATAATCGAGTCCGATTTCGCCGATCGCCACAACCTTCTCATGTTTGCAGAGTTCTGCAATCCAGTCCAAATCCTCTTCCTTCATCGTAATCGCATCCTGCGGGTGCCAGCCGACCGCCGCATAAATGAATTCATACGACTCCGCCAGCTTCATCGTAGTCGGAATGGTCTCGCGGTTAAAACCGATATTAATCATCCGCGTTACCCCTTGTTCCAAAGCGCGATGAATCGCTTCCTCACGGTCGCCGTCGAATTGCGGCGCATCCATATGCGTGTGCGTATCAAATAACTCCATGCTGTTACCTCCTTAGGTGTATTCTTATGTGGTTTGCTTAAATATTTCGTGAATATGCTCCGGAAGCCGTTCGATAACCGGCGCAATTTTATTATCGGGATAGTACAAATGATATTTCCCCCGGTGCAGTCCGCTTATGGAACGCACAATGTCCGAAACCTCGGAGATTTCCCGGATCTGCTCCTGCCGGTCCAATAGAAGGATGTGCTTGTCCCTAAATTCCCCGTCCGGACGAAACACATCATAAGGCAGATCGGTCGGAAAATCAATTTCCAGATCGTAATCCGGATTGAGCCCCACGTCCTTGAATGCGACGCGGATGTCGTCGATCATTTCCAGATCTAACGATTCCACTTCTACATATTTATACAACTTTCTATCTAAAAATCGAGAACACAGCTCGCTCAGCAGTCCATCGGATTCTCTCTTCCACTGCATAAAGGCAGTCTGCACCAAAGCTTCGTCAAGCAGGAGGTACTCCTGCACGGTCAGATCCCGTTTGAACAATCCCGGTAATGGATCCGGCAAGAACGCAAATTGATGCCCACTCTCGTGAAGCTCCTTAGCCCTGCGGAAAATCTGCCGCAGAATAATTTCCGAACTCCGGGTAACCGGGTGAAAATAAACCTGCCAGTACATTTGGTACCTGGACATCAGGTAATCCTCAACCGCATGCATACCCGACTCCTTGACCACAATCCGGCCTTGGAACGGCCTAAGCATTCTGAGAATCCGGTCCATATCGATCGTTCCGTAATTGACTCCTGTAAAATAGGCATCCCGCAGCAGATAATCCATACGGTCTGCATCAAGCGGGCTGGATACCAAATTTACCACGATCGGGTGCTCATAATCTTTGCGGATAACGGCCGCCACTTTATCCGGAAAATCCTCTCCCAGCCGCCGCAGCACCTCCCCGACCTCCGTATCGCCGAGCACGATTTTACAAGTCCAATCTTCATGATGCATTTGAAACGCCTGCTCAATCGAATGGGAGAACGGGCCGTGCCCCAAATCGTGAAGTAATGCCGCACAAAGGGTGACAAGTCTTTCTTCCTTCGGCCAATCGGCATAGTCGGCACGTTCGAATTGAGAAATAATCCGCCGCGTAATTTCATAAACGCCTAATGAATGAGAAAACCGGCTGTGTTCTGCCCCATGAAAAGTCAAATACGAGGTGCCGAGCTGCCGAATCCTCCGCAGCCTCTGAAATTCGGACGTATTGATGAGCGCCCAAATGATTTCATCCTGTACATGCACGTAATTATGAACCGGATCCTTAAATACCTTTTCTTCCCGAAGCTGATTATTCATACCAAGGTCCCCTTTCCCTTATCTCAAAAAAAGATTTTGAAAAATAAAGAGAGTTTGTGACTGATATCGTAGGTTTATGTCGAATATTGTCGAATAATGTCTTAATAGGAACTTCCAAAATGTCGAAAGCCAAAAAACCACGTTTATACCGAGAAATCGCGAATTTAATGCCCCGTTTAATAATTAAAATTAGAAATAAAAATGAACTCTACCATAAATAGGTTGACTGTTTTGGCAATGGTTGGTATTATAAATATCATAAAAGATAGAAGTTTGTCGAATAATGACACTTTTAAACTATAGCGAGAGGGGCTATCATCGGTTATGATGAAATCAACAGGTATTGTAAGAAAAGTAGACGAATTGGGACGGGTAGTTATTCCTATTGAATTGCGCCGTACGCTCGGTATTGGCGAAAAGGATGCCCTCGAAATTTATGTCGATGGTGAACGCATCATGTTGAAAAAATATGAGCCTGCCTGCATCTTCTGCGGCAACGCAGAGAACGTTACTTACTTCAAAGGCAAAATTGTTTGCCATGAATGTCTCACAGAGCTTCCTACCCCTGTGACAAATTAAGATTTATAGTATATAATAGTTTTATTGAAAACTGTTAATTCTAACCTTTTTCATATCTCCTTGGCGCCTTCCAGGCTTGAACCCAGCCTGTGAAGGCCCCTTTTTTTTTATTTTCCCACCAAAAAATTCTATTTCCTTCTATTATAATACGAATATTTTCGTACTTATCCTAACATCCATTTCAAGTTCATCTAATAGAGTTACAAAAGCTCTTTGTAAATATCCCGTTTGGAAACGCCCCGATCTCCTGCGGCTTTCTTCATGGCCTCCTTCCGTGGAAGCCCCTCTTGCTCCTCATAATGACGAACATGCTCTTCTACCGATAAAGGCTGCCACCAGGCATCTTTTCGTTCCTTAACCTCTTCCGGGTGTGCCCCTGCAACAACGATACAATACTCTCCAAGCGGCGGATGTTCCTCCAGCCACGATATGGACTCGCTCAGAAGGCCCCTGGCCATTTCTTCATAACGCTTAGTTAATTCTCGTGCCAACACGACTTTGCGGTCTCCCCATGCCTTAAACATGGACTCCAGCGTTTTAATGACCCGGTGAGGTGATTCATAGAACAGCATCGTGCTTTCCTCATCCTGCAGCGAGTTAAGCAGGTTATCCCTATCCTTATGATCCCGCGGCAAAAATCCGATAAATTGAAATCGCTCGGTTGGCAGCCCGGACACGATCAGAGCTGACAAAGCGGCGTTAGCTCCCGGTATTGGAATGACCGAAATCCCCTTCTCCACCGCCAGTTTCACGAGGTCACTGCCGGGGTCGGAGATGGCCGGCAAACCGGCATCACTGACCAGGGCCAAATTTTTTCCTTCTATTATAAAGCGTATCAATTCCGGCCCGCTCGCCGCCTTGTTATGCTCGTGATAACTGAGCAATTTGCCCGGTGTAATTTCGAAGTGAGTCAACAATTTACGGGTCTGTCGTGTGTCCTCCGCAGCAATAATATCCGCCTCCTGCAGCGTACGTACTGCCCGATATGTCATATCCTCCAAATTGCCGATCGGAGTGGCGACCAAGTACAATTTTCCGTACCCTTCGCTTGAACGTTCATCGAAACTTTTTTGAATGCTTATGCTCATGCTCTTCCCTCTTTTGATCCATAGTAGATATTCATAATCTCCGGACAATATTCGCCTTGCTCATCATAAACGATTAGCGGCGGCAGTACCCGCATATCCGGCTTGCCGTCACGGAGAGCTTCAATCAGCACCATATTAGCTTCTGCTTCTTGCCGTGGATGGACAAAACGAATCAACTTCGGCTCCAGCCGATATTGGCGGAATACGGTCAGGATTTCTCCCAGCCGCTGCGGTTTATGCACCATCGTTACTTTGCCTCCCGGGCGCACTAGCCGCATCGAAGCGGAGATAACCTCCTCCAAAGTACAATGGACCTCATGCCGGGCTATCGCCTGATGGGCATTGATCTTTACATCCCCGCCGGTGAGCGGCATATAGGGAGGATTTACCGTAATCGCGTCATAAACGCCATGTCCTGTCTCTTTGACCAGCTCCCGCAAATCGCCTTCACGAATCGTGATTTGATCCCCGAGCCCGTTCATTTCCACACTGCGCCGCGCCATATCCGCAAGCCGGGGCTGAATTTCGATGCCTTCGATCTTTGCCTTCGTGCGGGTAGATAACAGGAGCGGAATCACTCCGTTGCCGGTACACAGATCCAGGATCTTTCCGTGAATAGGAACCCGAGCGAAACGGGCCAACAAAACAGCATCCATCGAGAAGCTGAATACTTCCTCGCTCTGGATAATGCCCAGCTCATGGGTCAGCAAATCATCGACCCGCTCTTGTTCATGAATTGCGACTTGATTCTTCAACTTTAATCTTCCGTTCTTTTAAAAGTTATATAAGTTACTCAAACTAACTTAGCCAATTTGCAAATTTCTAAAAAAAACCGTAGGAAACATCCCTACGGTTCGTTATTTATTCAAAAAAGATAAGCAGAACAGGCAATCGCCTTCCGTTCGCAAATGTCCATAATAGACATTGCAAATGTGGAAACCTTCATGATACAGACGCGCCAGATTGTCATATCCTTCACCGACGATATCGATGGCTTCGTTCCCCTCCAACAGCAAAGGAGCGGGCTGAACTGGGGATAACGCAGGCATTGTGCCTTCTCCGCCTTCCCCCTTCAATATTTTGCGCATCTTCTCGTTCTCCAGGCGAAGCTGCTGATTTTCCTCGAGCAGCCTCTTGACCTCCAGCATTAGCGTGCTAAATTGGCCGTGAACCTTTCCCATTTGTGTTTCCAGCGCTTGCATGTGATTGAAAACATCTTTGTTCTCCAAGTTCCCACCCCAGAGTCATTCATTCTCTAAAGTCTTTCTTGAAATTCTATTTTACAACGACATCGTCAAGCGGAAGCTCCTTGACTTTGCCAATCTCAAACAATTGCACATGAACGGTACGCGACCCGGCGTTAAGACCAACGACTTTCCCGTCTCCCAATGAGGTGACGACCATCTTGCCTACCGATGGAAGTTCTTCCTTCACGCTTTCGTAATTATCATGCTCAAATTTCAAGCAGCACATTAAGCGGCCGCAAAGTCCGGAAATTTTGGTCGGATTAAGCGATAAGCTCTGATCCTTCGCCATCTTGATGGACACCGGCTCAAAGTCCCCGAGCCAGGAAGAGCAGCAGAGCACCCGTCCGCAAGGACCGATTCCTCCGAGCATCTTGGCCTCATCCCTGACGCCGATTTGCCGAAGTTCAATCCGTGTCCGGAAAATACTCGCCAAATCTTTAACCAGTTCGCGGAAATCGACCCGGCCTTCCGCGGTAAAGTAAAAAATAATTTTGTTGCGGTCAAACGTAAACTCCACGTCGACCAACTTCATTTTTAAATCATGGTCTTTAATTTTATTTAAACATGTGGCAAATGCGTTTTTTGCCGCAAACTTGTTCTCCTCCACAACACGGGCGTCGGACTCGTCGGCGATACGGATCACCTTTTTCAGCGGGAGCACTACATCATTCTCCCCGACCTGCTTCTTGCCAACGACCACTTTACCGTATTCGATCCCGCGCGCCGTTTCGACAATAACGCTGTTGTCCTTCTCGACAGGAAGCTCCAACGGATCGAAGTAATATATTTTGCCCGCCTTTTTAAAACGGACGCCTACTACAGTGTACAAAAACTTACCCCCTTGTATACCTATAAAAACCTGTAACTCTTAAAAAAACCCATGTTCTTGCACGGGAGAAAGTTTATCTGTCCGGAGCCGGGGCACCGGCCTGAAGCATCTGCGTTTATCCGCCAATGCCGATCAGGAACTGTTCGAGACAGAGTTGGCCATTCATGTTCTGACGAAGCTTCTTCTTGCTCTCCGCCGCAAGCGCCATCGCGTCAATCCACTGTGCCGCACTGCGGGAGAAAGCATGTTTAACGATAAAATCCAGTGCATCTATGAAAACGATTTGATCATGTCTATGATATAGCGCATGGATCATGTCTTTGAACCACAAATGGAAAAGGTCAAACAGCATGTCCAAGTGCTCGCCCAGCCCAGCTTTGATTACGCTTTGCTGCGCTGTAACTAAAGGAGACCCGCCACGGCCAGCGGTTTCCTTCCCTAATTGTAACACTACGTTTCTAATTTCTGCAAACCAATTCTGACGCAATAATTCGCGGCAGGCCTCAAGTCCGGCAGCCACATGTACGGCAGGCCGGGATAATGCCACCGGGAACCCTTCGCCCGATAACATCTGCAGCATCCGTTCCGGGTCCAGGGGCAAAAATGGCACCAGCTGTGCCCTGGATTGAATAGTAGGCAGCAGGGCCCGTCCATTATCCGAAAGCAGAAGCGCCACCGCCGGGGATGGCGGTTCCTCTAAAAACTTCAGCAAACTATTCGCCGCTTGCACGGTCATTTTGTCCGCATGGTCAATAATGTATGCTTTCGGATTCCCGCTCTCCGAACGGTAAGAAAAAATTCGCTGCAGGTCGCGAATCTGATCAATTTTAATCGTAGCCCCGTCGGGCGCAATTTGATGCAGATCGGGATGGTTGCCGTGCAGCACTTTCCGGCATTCCAGGCATTCGCCGCAGGCATCGTCTCCCCCCTTTGTACAAAAGAGGGCTTGGACAAAAGCCATCGCCATTTCTTTCTGGCCGCTTCCCGGCGGACCGCTAAATATATAGGCATGAGATATGCGATTCTGGCGGAGGCCGCTCTGCAGTAACTGCTTCGCCGCCTCCTGACCTATAATTTCTTTAAAAGACATAATTCTTTTCTACCTTTCTTCCAAGACATATCTGCATATCCGGAAGAATGCCGCTCTTTCAAAAGCATTTCGGCTTTAGAAACATATATTGATCAGCATACCCCGGATTTCGCCGATTTTTTGCAGAAGATCGATCTTCCCCTGCTCCGTTTCCAACAGTTCATCAGCCATCGCAAGCAGGGCGGCATCAACCTCATCCAGCAATTTATAACGTTTGCCGCGCCCCCGGCGGTCCCAGCCCCGGGATTCCTTGATGCTGACTCCCTGACGGACGGTATCCTCCAGAAATCTTTTGACCAACAGGCGGTACGCCTTCAGTTCCCGGACAGTCATCGAACGGGCCAGCCGATCCCCCTGAAGCTGAATCTCCTTAAATCTCCGATTCAATTCTTCTTTGGAGGCCTGTTCGCCATGCTGCTGCATGACATCGGAAAAGCTTTTTGCCTGAATCGGCTTGGCCGCATTTTCGTTTACCCCCAAACCGCTTTTCAGCGGTCTGTAACCCGGATCTATTTTCACAGCTATCACCGCCGCTCTTTCATAATCTTAGTATATGCATACAACACGTCTTAGAAATGTTCGAAGCGTTCAACCGGCAGAACGAATACGGTAGCTCCGCCAACTTGAACCTCTACCGGAAGCGGCAAATACGAATCGGTAGTTCCGCTCATCGGCGTCACCGGGGTCACCAGCTGTTCGCGAACCTTACAACTGTTACGGATCACATTCATGACGGATTCAACCTGGTTGTCGTCAACCCCGATCATAAACGTTGTGTTCCCTGCCCGCAGAAACCCTCCGGTACTGGCCAATTTCGTCGCCCGGAAGTTTTCCTTTACCAGTGCGCTGGACAAACGGTTGCTGTCTTTATCCTGTACGATCGCCACGATTAGTTTCATTTGCAGCCCCTCCTCGTTTCGTTATATTTGATCTACCTATAAAATTTTTAACCACTTTTATATAATTTGACGTTCACACCCCGAAATCCTTTAAATCCGCGGCCAATCGGTCTCTTATTAAGGCTGCTACCTCTTCTCGCGTTCCCGAGGCATCCACCGACCGGATTCGCTCCGGGTACATGGATTTAACGATTTCGTATCCTTCCTTTACTTTATAGTGAAAAGAAAGATCCTCCAAATCAAGGCGGTTGATTTCCCGCCCTTCTCCGGCGGCAATTCGCGAAAGCCCGACTTCCGGTTCGATATCCAAATAGTAGGTCAGGTCAGGGAAGCGTCCGGCTGTGGCAAACAGATTGATCGAAAGCACTTCATTAATGCCCAAATCCCGGGCATATCCCTGGTAAGCCAAGCTGCTGTCGATAAAGCGGTCACATAACACGGTAATTCCATTGGCCAAGGCGGGCTCCACCTTTTCCGCCAAATGCTGCGCCCTTGCCGCCGCATATAACAGCGCCTCGGTACGCCCGTCCATTTCCGTATGGGCCGGATTCAAGATAGTCTCGCGGATCTTCTCAGCAATCTTGATCCCTCCCGGCTCCCGGGTAGTGATATATGGAATTCCGTGTGCTTCTAATTCTTTCCCCAGTTCGTGGATGACCGATGTTTTTCCTGATCCTTCGCCACCTTCTAAGGTAATAAACAACCCTTTTCTCTTCACGTTCAATTCGTTCCCTGCTTTCTTTCCTTTGCTTTTGGTGCAATCTTTTTTATCACTTGTAGGGTCGACAATGTAACATCCGCAGTTCCCTGGCATTTGGCTTTGGCTTGTCGAAGTGCGATTAATTGCTTCAAGGTTTGCTCTCCGATCTCTTCGCCGGGATATAGCAGCGGTATTCCCGGGGGATAAGGAATTACCATCTCTCCCGCCAATCGTCCAGCACATTGCTCCAAAGGTAAAGTCTCCCTATCATTCGGCGAAAGAGGACGAAGTCCGAATGCCACGGGTGTCGAAACGGCTGCATTGTTCCACGTGGAAAACTCAAATGATGACGGATTTTGAGGTTTCCTCTGCTCAGAAGTGGTATCTCGGGCTCGGGTTGCTTCTATCCGCTCCAGCGCTTGCAGCAGCCGGGTAACATCTTCTTCGGTAGTTGCCGGACTAAGCGCGAGAACGGAATAACGGTCATCGCTCATCTCAGGGACGCAGCCTTCCTCTTCCAGCTTCTCCTGAAGCTCATAGCCGCTCCAGCGTCCGGTCCGGTCATACAGGACGGCTTTAAAGGGATCTTGTATAGCATATGCAGCACCTTCTCCGCGTGCGCCCGGTTCGAGGATCCCGAAGCTAGGATAAGCCTGCACGCCGAGCCGCAGCTTCTCTGCAGCCGCCAGGCCGCCTTCAAAGTAGGCTTGTCCTCCGGACTGTATCTGGCTTCGGCTCAAATCGAGCGAAGCCATGATCGGGTAGGACGGGCTAGAGCTCTGCACCATCGCCAACCGTTGCCGGAGCAGGTTCCGGTCGAGCAGGCCGCCCTGCACGTGCAGCATCGCGCCCATGGTGAGCGCGGTCAGCATCTTGTGCGTGGACTGCACGACGCCGTCGGCGCCGACCTGCAGGGCGCTCTCCGGCAGCGCCGGGTGCAGCCCATAGTGGGCGCCGTGCGCCTCGTCCACGAGCAGCGGCACGCCGCTCGCGCGGCAGAGCGCGGCCAGCGGCCGCAGCGATGACCCCATCCCGTAGTAATTCGGGTGCGTCACTAGCAGCCCTTTGGCGCCGGGGTACCGGCGCAGGGCTTCACGCACCGTCGCCTCGGACGGGATGGTCGCCAGGCCGCTGCCGGCATCGTGCTGCGGCGCCAGGAACACCGCGTTCGCGTTCGCCAGCATTAATCCGTGAATGACGGATTTATGCACATTCCGCTGCACCAGCAGAACATCGCCTGGAGCGGTGCACACGCTCAGGATTAATGCCAGGTTGCCGGCCGTGCTTCCGCCAACCAGAAAAAACGACTCCTCCGCGCCAAATGTTTCCGCCGCCAGCAGCTGCGCCTCGCGGATGACGCCCTCCGGATGGTGCAAATCATCCGTGCCGGTAATCTCCGTCACGTCGATCTTCATGACCTGGCTCAATTCCTTCCCCAGGTCCCCTCCCCCATAGGACATGCCGTTCTTATGCCCCGGCACATGAAAAGAGGCGTCCTTCCGCTCCTTATATCGCAGCAAAGCCTCGTACAACGGAGCTTTGACGTTTATTTCATCATCCTTCTTGTCCTCACCAATACTCAATCTATATCCTGATCCTTCCGGGCTTGTTCTATTACGGGTCTTTCGCTTCATTGTAACGCTTTCTTGTCAAAGAGGGCAATATAAAAGGACCCGCCATTTCTTAGAACAGGTCCCTCACAATATGCTTTTATGCATTTTTCTCTACCCAAATTTGTCTCATACGATGAATAAAAAAATGATATTTTGCTTCTTGGACATCCGTGTGCACCATTTCCGCCTCACAAGCGTCACATATAAATTCGGATACAATATGAATACCTTCTGACTTCGGCTCTCCACAGATAATGCATGTATTTTCGGCAAGTTCATCCATTTACGATCCCACCTTGTTTGTTTTACTACCAGTATGGCGCATATTCTATTATTTTAAACCTTTTCATAGTGATTTTCCTACTTTATATATATGCGCTTTCCTTACCTTCCGTGTTTGTACGGCGGCATCTTAAAAATTCTTTATTTTAACCGATATATAATTCAAGGTGTGCGTCGCTGCATGGAGCCCGCGCCTAAGTTAAGCCAAGGAGGAGTTCGTTCTCACATGCCTGCCGAGTCCGCGAATAATGCAACGTTTTATCATTATAAACTACTCAAAAAAATCGTTCTTCCCAAGCCTCTTATCCGCAGCTTTCTAACGCTTCCTTTTATCTGGCTTGCCGCGGAGATGGTGTTTATCTCTTGGACTAGCATTTTCTTTTTCCTGCTGGCCATTCCGATCGTGCTTTGGATCCACTTTGTCATTTCCCGTTCCGTGCTTATTATTGCCAGCCACTCCTATCGCAAGCGTTGGAGCTTTACGAGACGGCTGCCTTGGATCGGATACTTACCGGATCAATTCGTTAGTTATTCCATATTCCGCCGGGTTCATCTGCATGCGGCTTGGATTGGATGCTGCATCATAGCGATTCTCATCCCCTGGTCGCCCGTGTCATTCACTATCTCTTTGATATTGTGGCATTTTTGGTTCCTTACCCCAAGGTTCTATATTCTAGCCGGATTAAGAAAGCAGCCTAAGACCGGAATGATCAAGTTTAATGAGCAGGATACCTCCTATTACATGCCTTAAGAGATTTCTACATATTAGCACCGATACCAGTTCACTTCTTCATATGCCATACTACTAAAAAAAGCCTGTCTCCCGCTCTAATGCAGGGAACAGGCTACTTGATCCTCATTTCAGAGGATTTCATTCGCTTGTGCTTGTCTTGCTGAAGCTAATCGTGAAACTACGGGCTCTCTAAGCCCTGGATGATTGCCTTCTCTTCCATTTTGGGAACCAGTACGGTAAAAGAGTTATCATGTATGGTCAACTGCACGACCAGCTTATCTTTTTTGTAAACCAGGGTCGTTCCTGTACTCTCCTCCGGATTCTCCGTCCAACCCCATTCCGTGATCGCCTTTTGGAAGGCATCAGGAACTCCATCGCTTTCCTTTAAACCGGGCAACGAATAATGCACATAATCCATCTTGGAGTTATTCATTGCTGTTTCCGTCCGTTTAGCTTCTTTAGGAATAGGGAAGCTCTTCTCTACCGCCGATCCGACAAACGTCGTCCAGGAAGGCTCGGAAGCAGCACAGCCTGCAATGACGAACATCATCATCAAGACCACCCCCATGAAGCACAAGGAATGTCGAATTCCCCTTAGCCGCATGATTATTCCTCCTTACCCAACCTATATTCTGACCGTATATCACTCATCGATGTCCATTCCCGATATAGAACGCGGATAGGCCAAATCACCTAAAAAGTATGCCACACTTCATTATAACGGTAGTCTATCTCTTGTCGGTAACAAAAAGGTTACATTCCTTTTGATAGGTTCTTAACTTTTTATTCATCCATCCTACTGTTCTATTCCATTACATTAACTTGCCTTTATTTGAACCGATCGAACGGACTGCTCCCCTTCGGAATAAGCTCGTTAAATGCGATTGAAAACTCCGGGAACCCTGCGGCATAAGGCGTATACTCATACAATTGGAAAAATACCTTTAGATCATCCGGCTCCAAATAAAAATCCGGTTGATCGCTCAGTCCTTTAAATCCGCCAAAATACCCAGGAAAATAGTCCAGCTTTGCGCTTAATTTGCTATTCAACTGCTTGGAGTAATTCTTATTTGCACCGAATAAATCATCCAAGCTCAGTAACTTCCCGTCCTTCAACGAAAAAGTATAACCCTTTCTCATGACCATGCCGTGTGCCCCGCCCAAATTTTCGTATTGCTCGGTCAAAAGGCTAAGTACTCCATTTTGGTTATACGTTACAATATAGGAGGATTCAAACGCGTACGGGTTGCTTTCGACCTCCTGACTCTCCCTCTCTTTCAACTGCTTCTCCATATTCTCACGGAATACATTGACGTCTTCTTTAATTCGGTTATTAATTGCAGTCTCCGCTTCCTTATTTTCATTTCCCTTTAATTGCGGATATTTGAGATGAATCGATGCTTGTTCAGAATCCTTATCATAGCCTGAAGTAACAATAGTCACCTTGTTCTCCTGAGCCTTCTCTATCTTCAGAAGCTTCGCACTCGCATCCCATTTCCCCTGATAGCCTAAATAATTTTTCACCCATTGAAAAGGAATGTAGATTCTGCCGTTGATGTTTTTGGCTGCCGGTTCGCCAATATAATAGCTGTTTACGTAAGAAGTAATGCCGCCCTCGTACTGAATTATATTCAATTGGCGGTATCCTTCTCCGACCGTGTATGTTTTGCTGACCGGATTATAATTGATTGGCAACTTGAGATCATCTCTTAAAAAAGCTACAGGAATCCAGGACCTCCCCTCAACTAGCATCCCGCGCAGCGAGGAAGTCTTCCCCTCGTATTGAAGCGTAACCGAGTTTTTAGCCGCTGCTGGCTTATTTACAATAGCAGTTAGACTTGGTGATGCACTTGCAGCTGCATTTACACTCGAGCTTGCACTTGCCGCATATCCCAAACCTGGCGCCCATGTTCCTCCACACAACAGTCCTATAGCTAAAAATGCAGCACCTAAATGTCTCTTATGATGCATATTTGTCCCTCCTGATCATGTCCAAACTGAGAACCATTCATCCATCAATGTGCATCCACGCCCATGAAGTTATTTCATAACAAATCCTATTATAGTCAATTGTCGCCATTAATAGTTTACATTCACCCTTACGATTTCTTCTTAATTGCCCTTTTAATCTGACGTTTCCTTAACCTTTTTTAACCAATTATTCTAAGAAGGACCCTAGTGCCTATATACGTTTAGTTACAAAACAACTAGTTCCATTGATCGGCCACGGCCTAACCTATCTCGCGTTGTGTGGTTTGTGTGGTCTGGTTTGTCTTGCTTGCCTTGCTTGCCTTGCTTGCCTTGCTTGCCTTGCTTGTCTTGGCTTGTTGCCCTATTTAGATCTACTAGCCCTGTCCCTATGGGCGTGTTATAGGCCCCACTAACTGACTGGCGCTTATGAGTGCTCCTTCACTCTAAGCTACCTATAATCCTCCTAACGACCTGTTACAGCACCTCTAAATGCATTCCTAATGCAGACTAGCTACAAACCAAGCCATATATAACGGCCCCACCTCAACGGTACCCTGTTTGTTTGCTCGGTGGCGTCCTACTCTCCTAAGATCCTACGGCCCAAATAGTCCCTACAATAAGAGTATTTGCGCTGCCCATGTAATCGGAGTATATGAATAACCCATGCAATCAGAGTTTTTGAGTAACCCATGCAATCAGAGCCCTTGAGTTGAGCTTGGCACCTTCCCCCTGCTTAATTAACTGTAATTACTACATCTAATTTTACTCCCTCAGCTCCCCGGGCTAAATTAACTGCAAAAAGTACAGCTATTTCAGCGAATTTAGGCCATTCCGAGTGGAAACCGCAGAATTAACTGTAGATTTTACAGCTATTTGTCTCAAATGAGCTCATCTTGCGAAAATAACTGCAGGTTTTACAGCTAAGTTGTTGTTGAGATAGTCCTAAATAGCAAAAAAGCACCGCCGAGGTTATCGGCAGTGCTCTTCTTCATTGCTTGGCGGCGTCCTACTCTCCCAGGACCCTTCGGTCCAAGTACCATCGGCGCTGGAGGGCTTAACGGTCGTGTTCGGGATGGGTACGTGTGGAACCCCTCCGCCATCGCCACCAAACGGTTCAA
>NZ_JAGQEH010000018.1:0-75741 GCF_018101095.1 Paenibacillus sp. Marseille-P2973 | reverse complement strand
TCGGAGCGATGATCTTCGATGAACTGGAACCTTAGTTCTTTTCTTTCCCGAAGATGTGCACGGCCTTTTTTAAAATTTCGATCTCTTCTTTCAGGTCCGCGATCTCACGTTTTTGGTCTTCAATGAGCTGGGATTGCTGTCGAAGTGATTCTCCTTGGTTTACCGGTTCATTTTCAAACTCACGGTACTTACCCACCCAGTTTCTCAACGTACCGGGATTGATGTTCAGTTCGTCGGCCACCTGCTCCAGCGTCTTTGTCTGCTCTTGAACATACTTTACGGCCTCACGCTTAAATGTTTCATTGTATCGTTGCCTAGACTCACTCATTTCTCGACACCCTTTCTGACTCATTAGATTTATTATCTGTGTGACATTAAGAGGTGTCTACTTTTTATTCTAGCTGCAAACCTACCTTTAATTCACCCCTTTTTGCGACCCGAAGGTTAAAAACTCAAAATTAGATGTAGGAATTCCAGCTAATTTCATTTTGATCGACGTTTGATGAAAATTAACTGTAGTAATTGCAGCTAAACTTGCGGGGCTCCGCTTGATGACCTTCACTTGAGGAACGTTGTTTGAGCAACTTTGCTTGAGGAACTTCGCTTGAGGAACTTCGCTTGAGGAACTTTGTTTGAGGAACTTTGTTTGAGGAACTTTGCTTGAGCAACTTTGTTTGTACAACTTTGCTTGAGGAACTTCGCATGAGGTTATCGTCCTGCCGATCTTACCTGTGAATTTAAAATAGCTTTATAACTTACAGTTATTTCAGGACAAAGTTGCTCTTACTACGAAATAACTGTAGAACCTACCTTTAATTCACCTCTTTATGCGACTTGAAGGGTAAAAACGCAAAATTAGATGTAGTAATTACAGTTAATATCATTTTGGTCGACGTTTGATGAAAATTAACTGTAGTAATTGCAGTTAAACTTGCGAGTCTTCGTCTGAAGACCGAGGTAGTTCTATGCAGAGGAACTGTGCTGGTTATTGTGAGACTCGTCACACTAACCTTGACGGAAAATCAAAGCTGGTTAGAGCATTTTTATGGGTACGCTTAATTTGTGACTAGTATCACAATCCATGTCAGGTGCGTTGATATAATGAACGCGAAACATAAAATTTTTAGTATCAGGAGGAATAATCATGAGTGAAAATATTAAAGTTACGGTCAATGCTACGGAATATCCGCCGCAATTAAAGCATAAAACGATCTTTGCCGCCTACAACAGCCTTGAGTCTGGTGAAGCGATGCTGCTGGTGAACGACCACGATCCGGTACCTTTGCGTTTTCAATTCGAAGCGATGCATCCCGGACAATTTTCTTGGGAATATCTTGAACAAGGCCCTGAGACATTTCAAGTTAAAATCGGCAAAAACTAATAATCCGGGGGGCGCTGTTCATGGCAACCATAACGGTCATTGATGAGAAAACCATCAAAATAGCGGTGGATCTTGAAGATGCACTTAGCATGATAGCGGAAGCGGAGAGCAATCTGGAACAATACGCTGCTGAGATTCTGATGATCGCCGAAAAAATGCCTGAATTCCAATATACTTATTTTTGCTTTTACGCCTACGATACGGCGATGCTGTTTGAGAAAATGCTGGGGATCGACCCGAAGCAGTACCTGTCATTTTCCTTGGATGCGCCCGACTCTTTCTTTTACACGCTTTACGGCGGTATGAAGGGACTTAGCGGCATGGCCCGCCTGTCCAGCGTTCTGACAATGGAGCAAACGGAACTGGAGGTGAATGAAGGATGAACTCGGAAAACAACCCCGGCACCGGAATCGTAGAGCTGGATGTACGTCCGCAGCTTCGAGCGGGCGAGGAACCGTTCAGCATCATCATGGATACGTTTAAAAACCTGCAGCCCGGCGAAACTTTTGTACTGCATGCGATCATGAAGCCGGCTCCGCTGATCCCCCTCCTTGAGGGAAAAGGATACACCAGCACTTGTGAGCAGGTCAGCAGCGATCACTGGATCGTTACCTTCGTTCCGCAAACAAACTAAATCAATTCTTTCTTTCATACAAAAACGACCGCCTCCGAAGAAATCCGGTGTGCGGTCGTTTGTTTTTTGTTATTCGTAGCGTTCAAAAAAATGCTCCTGCCTCTTGCCTCAGCTTTCCCTTTGCTTTCCTTTTGCTTTCCCTTTGCTTTCCTCTTACTTCCTCTTGCTCTCCTCCGGTTCCTGCCCCGGCCCCCAGTCCCAGCTCTAAAGAACTTCACGTTTCTTATTTACCGAATAAACGCAAAAATTTAGGCTAAGGAATCGTACCGTGCTTATTTAGTGAAAAATCAGGGGAATCAACGGAATTTGACGGGTATAAGGCCAACTCAGTTCGTTAGAAACTTTTGATGACGCTTTTTCGCCAAATAGCGTTTCTGTAGTTCGTTAATACGCTTCACACAACAGCATAGGCTCCATACAGCTCGGATACAGCTCGGATACAACCCCGCGTACAACTTTTACATGCTTACTATCCATTTATTCACGTTCCTACACATACCTACACATTCATATATGCTCTATTCTCGTCCTATACACGTATCATACACGCTCTAGTTTCGTCCATAAACGCCTCATACACGCTTTTTTCGTCCCATACACTTTGTTGCATACTTGTTAATGTACCCGTACGCTTCACACAACAACTCCTCATACACGCCCCATACACACTTCATCCATTTGTATAAGCCATCGGCACATACGCGCAGTAAGGATCGCTCTCCAGATAATCACCGGTCACCGCATAGGCTCTGGCTCTTGAGCCGCCGCACAGCTGCTTGAACTCGCAGACTCCGCATTTGCCTTTCAGGAGGGATTTGTCACGCAGCTCCCTTAGGATCGGAGAATTCCGATATATCTCGGGTAAAGAGGACTCTCTGACATTTCCGCAGCTTACCGGCAAAAAACCGCTAGGATATACGTCGCCCGTATGGCTGATGAAAACAAAGCCGTCTCCATCATTCACGCCCTTCGGTGAGCGGCCCAGCACATCGGCCCGCTTTACAGCTTCGGCCTGCCGCCCCTCCTGGGCCTCCCTCTTCTTTTGCTGCATAAAGACCCGGCGATAGTGAGGAGCCTCCGTCGCCTTCACGCCGTACGGCATTTCCTTCTGCAAGCGAGCCAGCCATTCCATGACCTTCTCATGCTCCTCCGGCGAGATCATGTCGCCAACCATGCCTCTCCCTGTCGGCACGAGAAAGAAGACGCTCCATAGAACGGCCCCCATTCCCTTGACTTTCTCCGCAATTCGCGGCAGATCATCCAGGTTATAACGCGACACGGTTGTATTGATTTGAATCGGTATATCAAGCTCATGCAGGTAATCTATTCCCCGCATCGTCATTTGGTAGGAACCTGGTGTTCCGCGAAAATGATCGTGAATCTCCGCCGTAGAACCGTCCAGACTGAACGCCCAGCGGGATAAGCCGACTTCTTTGGCTTTTTCCACAGCCGAGAAGGTTACTCTCGGCGTTGCGCTCGGCGTCATGGAGACAGGCAGACCTTTCTCGTGAATCGCGTACTTGGCCAGCTCGAAGAGATCCGGGCGCATCAGCGGATCACCACCGGTAAATACAAACAGCGGCCGATCCATTTCCGCGATATCGTCGATCAGCTTTCGGCCTTCTTCCAGCGTAAGCTGACGCGGATCGGGATGATATTGCGCCTCGGCCCGGCAATGCAGACATTTCAATGCGCAGGCACGCGTTACTTCCCATATGACGATGAACGGATTGTGGTTATAATCCCGTTCCTGAGTGAAATTAGGTTGCATTACATTCATCTCCCGGCAATTGTATTCACCTATCATATCCGGATTTTTATTGCCCCCTTATGACTGGAGTCACTTTGAGTCCTTCACATTTAAGATAGAATTGTCAGAAAAAAAACTGGGGGAGAACCATATGGCTAACGATCTTATTCGGCAGCAAAAAACGATAACCGGTGCGGAGCTGCTCATTGAATGCCTGATGGGAGAACAGGTTGACACGATATTCGGTTATCCCGGCGGCGCGGTCATCCCGATTTACGATGCCCTTTACGATTGCTCCGATATCCGTCATATTTTGACGAGGCATGAGCAAGCTGCCGTTCATGCGGCGGACGGCTACGCCCGGGTAACCGGCCGGCCCGGTGTGGCGCTGGTGACTTCCGGACCCGGAGCTACGAACGCGGTCACGGGCATCGCTAACGCATTCATGGATTCCGTTCCGCTGGTGGTCCTGACCGGCCAGGTTTCCACGGACCTGATCGGACGCGACAGCTTCCAGGAGGTAAATATATTCGGCATGACCATGGATGTAACCAAGCATAATTACGTAGTCATGGACGTGAAGCAGTTGCCCCGAATTATTAAGGAGGCCTTTCATATCGCATCTACAGGCAGACCCGGCCCGGTGCTGATCGATTTACCGAAAAATATCATGAACGCCAAAACGGCATTGGGAACGCTGGAAAAGATCTCGATCCGCGGGTATGAGCCGGCTCCGGAAATTCCGGGAGAAACCATCGCACAGATCGCAACCCGGCTTGGTTCCGCTGAGCGGCCCGTCATTCTTGCCGGCGGCGGCGTTGCCTCTTCGGGCTCATCGGATGCCCTCCTGGACTTGGCGGTGAACGCCGGAATTCCGGTCGTCAGCACCTTGATGGGGATCGGCGCGTTCCCGTCCGATCATCCCCTTTATCTCGGGATGCTGGGAATGCACGGCACTTATGCGGCTAACCGGGCCGTTCATCAAGCGGATGTCCTGCTGTCGCTGGGTGCAAGATTTAATGACCGGCTCTCCGGCAAGATCAAATCCTTTTCGCCGGAGTCCTGGAAGGTTCACGTTGACATCGATGACGCGGAGCTCGGCAAGAATATCCCTGTCGATGTTGCCGTACACGGCAATATCCGGGACCTGCTGATGAAAATAAACCCGCTGACCGGCCGGCTTACTGCGGCAGAAGCATGGGCCAAGGAAACGACCCGCTGGCAGAAGAAGGTCCCTCATTTTACCGCGGAGGCCGGTACGTTGTGTCCGCAGGAGGTTATCCAGCTGCTCCACAAGTTTACGGAAGGAAACGCGGTCGTGGCCACCGATGTAGGCCAGCACCAGATTTGGACGGCACATCATTATAAATTCAAGCATGCCCGTTCTTTCCTGACCTCAGGCGGACTCGGTACGATGGGCTTCGGACTTCCCGCCGCGATCGGGGCGGCGATTGCAGGCGACGGCAGTCCGGTCATCTGTGTTACTGGAGATGGAAGCTTCCAGATGAACCTGCAGGAATTGATGACGGCGGTAGATTATCAGCTCCCGATCAAAATTGCCTTGCTGAATAACGGATATCTGGGAATGGTACGGCAATGGCAGCAAATGTTTTATAAGCGCCGCTACTCCTCCGTCCAGATCTCGTCGCCCGATTACGTAGCCTTTGCGTCAGCCTACGGAGTGACAGGACTTCGGGCTCAAACCTTGGACGAGGCGGAATCCATCATCCGCCAAAGCCTGGAGATCCCGGGACCGGTGTTGATGGAATTCAACGTCAAAGAAGAGCAAAATGTATTTCCTATGGTGCCTCCGGGAGAGAGCAATGACAAGATGATCATGGATGAACGAAATTAAAAAAAGGCTGTCTTAAAGCCCATACGGCTTCAAGACAGCCTTTCCTTTATTGTTCCGCTTACAAGCTTTGGCCTTGCTTTCCGTCCTCGCTCCATTTGTTTTGCCATTCCCGCAGCTTGGCCCGGCGGACGGCATCCAGTGCACGTTGCTTTTCCTCGTTGACGCCCAGTATGAAATGCAGATGTGCCCCGATTACGAGGAAGGCAAAGGCGGCCCACACTGCACCAAACAGGGAAACAAAGCCTGCACCTGGCTCGAAGGAAATCATCGGTAACGCGTACACCAGCATCGCTAATGCCAAAACAAGATACACGACATGTTTTAATTTGCTCTTTTTTTTCACGGTCTTCATATATTCCGCAGCTCCTTCATCTTCAAATCTATATTTCTATTCTATGAAGGCTGTCCGGAAAATATGAGACTAGTTTCTTCTGTATTACTACATTTGATCTCCGTACAGATGCTGCAGACTGTCCGTTATGATCTTATTCACGTCCTGAATGATGATGCTGAGACGGCGTTCTGCGTCAAACAGCCGGCGAATATTCAGGTTCATGCTGAGCACCTCGAACAGCTTCTCCATTTTTTCCATCTCATCCGGAGCAGGCATCTCACCTGTCATCATCTGTTGCTGCAGCTCGTTCTGCCGGTTGCGGAAATCATCCAGCATTCTCTTGCTTTCGGGATCGGCGTCGACCAGCTTCATCGCCGCGGTAATTTCCTTCACTTCTTCACTCTCTTTGAGTGCTTTTGCCAATTCATTCGCTTTATCGTAAATATTCAATAGGATCATCCTCCGATATTATGAATTATCTTACCCATATGATCATTACGGACTGGAATAATCCGATGATGCCTCCGAGCAAGACCCCCAGCCAGGTGATGGCCCGGAATTCCTTGCCGGATACGCTCAAAATGACCTCTTCCAGCCGTTCGACCGGAAACTTCTGTACCTGCTCCTGTACGAGCTTCGGCAGTTGAATCGCCTTCATCGCCGTAGGAATTCCCTTCACGACGAGAGCAAGCAGCCGATCCGTAACCGAAGGCAGCGCCGCTTGCGCCTGAGCCTGCCACGGAGCAACCAGTGATGAAATCCGGACGGATTCAGCAGTTGCGATCCACTTTTCGAGCGGCAATTGTTTGATTTTGTCCGACAACCACTCCTGTGCCGGCGTTCCGGTTACCATTTCCAGCAGCTCTGCAGCCGGTTTCTCCCCGAACATCTCCAGTTTGCCCCGGATCGCTTTCGCAACTTTGTCTTTGGCTTCCTCGCTTTGCAGCGCCCGCACCAATGCAGGTGTCAGCTTGCGCACCAACTTGTCCTCGTCCATGAAGATTGCCGCCATCGTGCCGAGAAATCCGCCGGCCTTATCCGCCAAGTCCCCGGCCAGCTTGGTCAGCATACGCTGTCCCTCAGCCGACAGAAGCTCTTCTTCAACCGCTAGCAGCACCGCTTCCGCAGCTGCGCCGCTCCAACGCTGCCGATTCTCTTCATTCCAGCCCGGCAAGAGGTCCTTCAACAAACGATCCCCCCAGCCGAGATCATTCCACAGCAGGTTAAGTCCGCGGTCCGCCACCGATCTGCCCGTATCTGCAAGCCGGGATTTGGCCGCTTCCCACCGTTCAGGCTCCCAAACCCTCAGCGCCGCTTCCTTTAACGTCAGTTCGCTTGCGCCCAATCGGACAAGCAGGTTCTCCAAATATTGCTCCGCCTGCTTTTTAAATGCCGGACGAGACAGCAGCTCCTGAAGACCTTCCGTCGTTACCAGATATTCCGCCACGACATTTCCGAGAGATTCCGCGATATCTTCCCGGCGTTTCGGAATCAGACCCGGCGTAAACGGAACGTGATATTTACCGATGTATACCGGATTTCTGGGATGAAACAGCATTTTAATCGCAAAATGATTCGTGACTCCGCCGACAAAGGCGGCCACAGCCACGCTGATCAGAACATAAATCCAATCGGCCACCTGGCATACCTCCTTTTAAACCCGGCTAAACAAATTATTTTCAAATAAGAGGTTGTTCAAAAAAGTCACCTTTTGATCACGAAGTGCCTCAGGTTGCTTATTCGACATCGAATCTTGCATTCAGTCAGGCCTTCCGGTGCTGAAAAGTCGACTTTTTGAGCACACACTTTAAGTATATTCGGCTTTCGCCCCAATGCAGCGGCTGCCAAAAAGTCTGCAGCACTGACATCAAATCGGAAATGGGTTAATCACCAAGGATTCTATGTCCTCATATGATGCATTACATGCGCTTATGCAGATGACTTTTATTGCATCCAAGACATCAAGCTTAAGCTTGGAAGGAGATCCGCTTCATGCCCTCCAAAAAATTAAAAATTCAAATCATGAGCCCGAATCTGCTGGAAAAAGACGATCTCGTTCTTGGAGAACAACTGATCAAACAGTGGCGGATTCCTGTGAACCATCCGCTGCAGCTCGTGTTCGGCTCTTTTCAGCAGACCGTTCGGGTCGTGCCATTGGCCAGATTCGACGGAATCCGGGTCAGCCAGGAGCTGGCCGAAAAAATGGGTGTTCTAGCCCGTTCCGTGCTGCGGCTCACATTCCGCCCGCACTCATCCACTTTGCAGCTAGGGCCGCTGATCGGCGTGCTGATCAGCCGCGACCTGCCGGGATCCCTGGAACGCCCCTTCGGGCCGATTACGATGTTCTGCAAAGAGCTCGTAAACGCCTGCCAGCATCAAGGTGTGTACGTTTATTTTTTTACGCCGGATCACATCGGCACCAGTTCAAGCAATTTGTCGGCCTGGGTCTACGGAGACGGATGGAAGCAGATCCAGGTGCCTGCCGCGGATGTGTTCTACAACCGCCTGACTTCGCGAAAATTGGAGAATAAACCTAGCGTACAGCATTTCTTGAAAGAAGTAAAATCACGGTACAGGAGCCACTTTTTCAACGAGAAGTTTCTTGACAAGACGGAAGTTTTCGATGCTCTGGGCCGCGATGCGGCGGTATCGAGATATTTGCCGGAGTCCCACCTCTTTCGTAACTTTCTTACACTTAAAACGATGTGCGCCAAACATCCCGTCGTCTTTCTTAAGCCGATAAGAGGCAGTCTCGGAAAGGGAATCATCCGGATCTCCAAACTTGAGGGCGGAAGCTATCAAACCCTAACCGCTCAGGTCGGAGGTACGAGGCGTCAGGTTTATCCAAGTCTCGCCAAGCTGTACTCCTCCCTCTCCGGCAAAATGAAGACGACGCGCTATCAAATCCAGCAAGGATTAACCTTGATCCAGGCGGATCGCCGCCCGGTGGATTTCCGTGCGCTGGTGCAGAAGAATCGGGCGGGAAAGTGGAATGTGACCTCCATAGTGGCCCGTACGGCCGGAAGCCAGCATTTCGTGTCCAATCTTGCCCGAGGCGGTTCGCTCAGCACCGTGAAGGAGGCTATCGGGAGAAGTTCACTCCCGGCCGGCATAAAAGGTAAGATCGCCCTTCGCCTGCGTAAAGCGGCGCTGGATATCGCCCAGGGCGTCGATGTCCAGATTCCTGCGCATTTCGGTGAACTCGGCATCGATCTCGCCTTGGACTCGTCAGGACGAATCTGGCTGCTGGAGGTCAATTCCAAACCTTCCAAGAACGACAACACCCCGATCGGAGGGAACAAAATTCGCCCTTCCGTCAAACAGGTGGTTGAATACGCCCGCTATTTGTCCGGCTTTTGAGGAGGTACAGGATGATCAACAAACGATCAAATGGCGTGATGGGCATTTTGGTTGCCGAAAGCAACGCTCCCATCCCATTTGCGGAGCCGGGATTTTGCCGCAAATTGTGCATTATCGGCAGCAGACAAGGAATGACCGTTTACGTGTTTTGCCCGTCTTTTCTCCGAAGGAGCCAAGATGCCGTACCCGGTTATTGTTTCGAAAACGGCGGATGGCAATATCGGCTGTTCCCTCATCCGGACATAGTCTACGACCGTTGCTTCACCCATGACCAGAGGCGGCAACAGCGAAAAAGGCAAGCTTTGGAGAAATTGTCGAGGAAACATCCCTTCGTTTATTTAACACGGGGATTGACAGGGAAATGGCGTGTCCATCAAACGCTTCGCAAGTTCCCGGAGATCGCCCCTTTTTTGCCGGAGACAGTCCCTTATGAAACTCCCTCCCAATTGGCGGATTGGCTGGCGGGACATGGCGGCGAAGCCTTTCTAAAGCCTTATAACGGAACACATGGCAAGCGAACCCTGCGCTTGAGGACCACGAGCAATCGGGAGCATCTGGAAATTACCGGCCGGGACGGCCGCAACGATTTGCTGCGGCATACTTTCTCCAGCAAGAAAGAAGGCTTCGAATGGATCGATAAGTTTACTAAAGACCGGCCCTTCTTACTGCAGCCTTATCTGGAACTCAGCACCTCTCAAGATGAGCCGTACGATATCCGGGTGCTGATGCAGAAGAATGACAAGGGAGAATGGGAACTTACAGGGATGGCAGCAAGAGTCGGTCCGAAGCATACACTCACATCCAATCTGCACGGCGGAGGTACGGCGCATAGAGCGCAGCCGTTTCTAAGCCGGGAGCTTGGAACTGTCGCTGCAGAAGAGGCCCTATCTCTGATCCGTAAACTGTCGATGGTGATTCCCGGTTCGCTCGAATCCCATTTCGGCCGCCTGGCCGAATTAGGAATCGACTTCGGCGTCGACCGGAGGGGAAGCGTATGGGTGCTGGAGGTCAACTCGAAGCCGGGCCGCTCATCCTTTTTCCGGATCGGCGATCGTCAAAGCGCCAGAAAATCGATCGAAAATCCGATTCTCTATGCGCGTCACTTGCTGCTGAGCAAACCTTGAATGAGGCACGGAAGACTTTTTTAGGAGGATAAAATTCATGAGTTTGACTTTTGGCAACGTCCATTTCACGCAGCAGCCCCAAAGGGTCGTCTACGTGTCCGGCTCTTTAATGAAAAACTTGAAGCTGTCCGGGAAAAAGTCGGTTCATCTCAGATTTGGCGGAGAACGCATTCCCGCTGTAATCAAACCTATCAATAAAGCCGGTAAGCATCTTTATCTCGGCAGCAGTATCCGGAAAGACATCAAAATACCGATGGCCGGCGGGATATTTTTACGCAGCCTGCAGGAAGGGGAAGTGCAAATTGGGCCGCTCATTGGCGTCTTGTCGGATGGACCGGCCTCGTCTGCAGCCAATCCGTTTGGCTCCCGAACCGGTTTCATCAAGCAATTGCTGAGACACGGCAGCAAACAATCCTATATCTTCGCCTTCACCCCCAAGGATATCCACTGGGAGAATGAAACGGTCAACGGCTATTTTCTCAACGAAGCCGGACACTTCATCCGAAAGAAGGTTCCTCTGCCGGATGTCGTGTACAATCGCCTTCCCAGCAGGCGGGCGGAAACGACTACTTCGATTGCCCAGCTCCGGGAGCGGTTCATCCGGCGGAGAATCCCGTTCTTCAACTGGAGCTTCTTTAATAAATCCGATATTTACCGCATGCTCGAGAAGGATTCTCTAGTAAACAGGTATGTTCCGGAATCGATTATGAACCCGACCCCCGAGCAAATCAAGGATTTGCTGGACCGGCATTCGCTGATTTATTACAAACCGAACAACGGCAGTCTCGGCAACGGCATCTACCGGCTCTCCCGCATCCCCAAGAGCGGGTATTATGCGAGGTACCGCAAAACCGGCCGAAATGCGCTTTTGCGGTTCGGCTCCTTCAATAGCATGATGCGAACGCTGCAAGCAAGGCACGGCCGCGCTTTAAGAGGATACGTGGCCCAGCAGGGGATCCGGCTCATCGAAATCGACAGCTGCCCTATCGATTTCCGGTTTCATATGCACAAAAACGGGCGGAACCAGTGGGTCGTAGTCGGCATCGGAGCCAAAAAGGCAGGAAAAGGCAGCGTAACTACCCATCTCAAAAACGGCGGATCGCTGCTCACTCCGGATCAGGCGCTCGCCCGCGCATTCGGTCCCAGAGCTGATGAGGTACTGAGGAACGCCAAAAATGTGGCGATCACGCTGGCCGAAGCTATCGAGGCGCATCATCAGCATTTAATCGGTGAAATCGGCTTCGATATCGGTATCGACACGGACGAGAAGATCTGGATGTTTGAAGCGAACGCCAAGCCGGGCCGGTCCATCTTCAAGCATCCCTCGCTCCGTGCGGAAGGAAAGGCATCTGTCGAACACATTCTGGAACACTGCCTCTATCTGAGTAAATTCCGGAGGAGGGAAGCCTAATGAGCCAGCTTGCGAGCGATCAGAAGCCAGTCATCGCCGTGCTGACCGTTCATGATGAATGGACCCAATTTCGCGGCAATCGGGCTAACTTTCGGGATATCGTAAGAACGGGCAAGGAACTGGATTTTCCGGTATATATCGTAACGACCAAAGATCTAAAGCTGTCGTCGCATAAAATACAAGGCTATGTATACAGCTCGGAAGAAAAACAGTGGACGAAACAATGGGTCCCTCTCCCGCAAGTGATTTACAACCGAATTCCCCAGCGCGAGGATGAGCGGAGACCGTCAGTCCGGCGCAAAATCGAAGAGTGCATCCGGCACGAGAGCATCCAGCTGTTTAATCCTTTTTTTTTCAACAAATGGACGCTGTTCGACTGGCTGAAAAAAAACCGGACCACCAAGGCTCTCGTCCCCGACACTAAGAGGCTGCGTTCACCCAAGTCTTTATTGCCCATGCTTGAGCAATACGGGAGCCTCTACCTGAAGCCGGAAAGCGGCAAAGCGGGAAAAGGAATTATGCTGCTTCAATTCGACGAAGCCGAGGAAAGACCTTACAAGCTTACCATTCAGGGATTTCGGCGCAAAAATGTCGTGTATAAAACCGGCAAACCCCTCCTGTTATGGAAACGGATCAAGGCGGAGACCGGCCGGGTTCCTTACATTATGCAGGAGAGCATCAAACTCGCTTCGTATAAAGGCAGGCATTTCGATATCCGGATGCTTGTGCAAAAAACAGGAAAAGGCATCTGGACAGTAACCGGGATCGGCGCACGCTTGGCCGGTCCGCGGCGGATCACCACGCACGTTCCCCAAGGCGGCAGTGTCGAGGACCCGGAGAAATTGCTCGTTCCGACCTTCGGCCAGGAAATGACCAATGTTTTGATGAACCGGTTGAAGTCAAGCGGCCTGTTGATCACCAAGCAGATAGAAAAGAGCGCCGGTTATACGCTTGGCGAAATGTCGATGGATCTCGGAATCGATACGGAAGGGAAAATCTGGTTTTTTGAGGCTAATGCCAAGCCGATGAAGTTCGACGAGCCCCATATCCGCAAAAAATCGCTGGAACGCATTTTCCAGTTCAGCCATTACTTATACCGGCAGGGTAAGGTATAGCCCGGGAAAGAGGTGAATTCTGCATGGAAATTGCAGCTTGGCATCCCGGGAACAGGGTCGCCTGGGAGATAAAGCATGCGGAAATGTTGGCATTCGTGCATCGCTATGCTAGAAAGAGCATTCCCTCCGCGACCTTTCGTGCCCTTATGAAGCTGTCCGGCCGGGAAATGACTCTGCCCGGTTCTTCCCTCCTTCTGGCCATTCTCCAAACGGAGGATGGCCCCCGGGTCGCCGGGTTATCCTGCGTAACGAACTATGGCCGCGGAATCTGCCTTGTCGTCGTTCACCCGCTGTACCGGGGTCGAGGGCTGGGATCCGCCCTGCTGAACCGGCAGCATGCCGTTCTTGGAAACCTGATATGCCGGGTAGCACCCGGCAACCTGTCCAGCCTGCAGATGTGTTTTCGCGCGGGGTTCAGCGCAAGTCGCCTAATTAAGTCTCAGACCGGGCGGGCCGAGCTTCTGCTGGAGAAAACTCATGGCTGCTCGCTGGATTCCGAGCTAATGTCGGATCTTGATTTTGCCAATCCATTCCCTGCAAAGAAGGTGATTCCTGATGACACAACCGGTCTTGGGCATTTTGACACTATATTTAAATGATAAAAAACACCTGGAAGAGCGGCATATTTATCAGCGTATGATCACAGAGGGGCAACGCCTTGGTCTTGATGTTTTTGTATTCACTCCGATGGATGTGGATGACAAAAAGGGCATTATCAACGCCCTGATTTACGATCCGAAGCAAAAGAAATGGTCGCGCAAATGGCGCAGCTTCCCGGAGCTTATCTTTGACCGCTGCCGGATTCAACGCAGCAAGCGGTTTGAACAGCTGTTAAGGTTCCGGGCGAAATACGGAAATATGACTTTTTTAAACCGTCCGCTGCGAAACAAGTGGACGATTTATCAGACGTTGTCCCGCAAGCCTGCGTTCCGCGGCAACCAGCCCGAGACGGTTTTGTTTCAAAGCGGGAGCGATGTTTTCAGGCTGTTGAAAAATCATTCCTCCGTCTATGTCAAGCCGATCAACGGTACCGGCGGCAGGGGGATTCTGCGGGTAGAACGGCTGGGAGGCGATATGTTCCTGATCCAGGGAAGGAAGCAGAGCCGGCAAATCATATCCGCACAGAAGCTGCACAAATCCAGGCTCGGCGCTTTCCTGATGAGCTGGAAAGGGAGCGGCCGCTTCATAGCGCAGCAAGGCATTCAAATCAAGCTGCCGAGCGGTCGGGTGCATGATTACCGCATGCTCGTGCAGAAGAACGGGCAAGGCCGCTGGGAAGTGACCGGCTGCGCCGGACGAATCGGTCCCGCGCGCAGCGTCACCTCCAACCTTCACGGCGGAGGCAAGGCGGCATCGATGAATGCTCTGCTCGGGCAGATTACTTCCAGTGAAGAGAAGCGCAAAGAAATCCGCCGTTCCGCAGAGAAGCTCAGCCTGGAAGTCGCCGCATATTTGGAAGCTACGTTCGGTGCTTTATGCGAGCTTGCACTGGACCTTGCGATTGAAAAAAGCGGGCGTATTTACGTCCTTGAAGTCAATCCCAAGCCTGCAAGGGAAGTATTCATCCAGACGGGGGATTTGGAATCTTACCGGAGAGCAATTGTAAGACCGCTGGAATACGCCCTATGGTTGCACAAACAAAAAACAGCCGCCCCTTCCTCATAGAGAGGAGGAGCGGCTTTATTTTTCCCTGAGATTATTCGGAATCTTCCGCCTGATCATAAAGCGTAACCAGTTCATTGAATGAAGTGATCAGCACATCCGAACCGGCCAATTCATGTCCATTCCCGAACCCGGCATAGGCGCAGCCGATCACGGTCTGGCCGTTCTTCTTGCCCGCTTCCACGTCGGACGAGCGGTCTCCGACCATCCAGGCACTGGATACTCCATGGTTGTCCAGCAATAGGCGGACAAGGTCTACCTTCGAAGCCGTCTGATGCTCGCCAGCGCTGTACATTCCTTCGAATAGCGGAGCGATCAAATGCGTTTCGGCGACGCCCTTCACGTAATGCTCCAGCCCGTTGCTGGCGACGAACAGCCTTACTCCCCGCCGGCTAAGCTGCTCCAGCGTTTCCTTAACTTCAGGATATAGTTCAGTTGAATACTCCTTCAGTCCTGAGAGCTCCAGTTCCAGCAACAGTTCATCCGCACGGCGGTGTACCGCTTCGCTGCAGTCGGGAATGACCTTTCTCCAAATATCCTCCAGCAGCATACCGAGACAGCTCAGCATCAGCTCTTCCGGAGGTGTCTCTCCCTCGTACATCTTCTCTTCCCTGAGCCGGTCGAACAGTTCATGATAGGCAGGGACAAGCAGGGTCTCTGTCTTAAACAGCGTCCCATCCATATCGAAAATCATAGCTTCGGGTTTCTGCAATTTCGTCTGGGTCGTCTCCATCTCCACATTCCTTCCTGTCTATATTTATAGCCCCATGATATGCCAATTGGCGATTACTTGCAAACCCTTGGGAGACGCCGAAGTTTGCCATTTCCCGAAGTGTCCATTACAATTACGTTTAAATTCAACTTATATATCGAAAAAGTAACTGCCAGGGAGAAGTGCGAAGCATGAGCAAAAAAATAGTAGCCATCGACATGGATGACACGATCTGCCATCTCATACCGAAAGCGATTCATTATCATAATTTAATGTATCCCGATCTTCCGTTGACCATGGAGCAAATTATCAGCTTTGATCTTAGCGGCATTTGGCATCCTGCATGCACGGACGACATTTTCTTCGGCAGGCCCGGCCTGTACGAAGAGCTTGAAATTTTTGACGAGTATACGATTGAAGAGGTGAAGCGGATGACCGTCGATTACGACGTCATCGTCGTGACGGCCGCCCGCCCGGCATCGGTTCCGGAAAAATGGAGATGGCTGCAAATGCATATGCCTTTCATTCCATTCGATAACTTCTTCGTCGCCAAGCGCAAATACTTGCTTGATTTTGACTTGTTGATTGACGACGGCCCCCATAATCTGATCGCGGCCAAGGAAGCGGGCAAACAGACCATTATGATCCCCCGTCCTTGGAATGCGCCGGTTCAGCAGGACTTTATTCTAAAGGATTCATGGCAAGGCATGAACGAGCTGGTAGGGCAAATTCTGACTTGATGGTCAGAAGAAAAGATCTTATTTTTTGAAATGATAAGGAACCGTGGTTACGATCAAATCCCTCCGGTATAGCAAAAAGGCGCGGATTAGCAAACTGGACTGATTATGCAGGGCGTTATGCCACCGTTTCTTCGGTATGAATTGGGGAATCAGAACGGTTACCCGGAAATTCATTTCCTTGGCCTTATGCTCCACGGTATCGATGAACTTCGTCAGCGGCTGGATAATGCTCCGGTATTGGGAATACAGCGTAACCAGCCGAATTTCAGGGTGCCACTGGTTCCATTTCTCCTCAAATTGCTTTTCCGCCTCTTTATCGAACGCCACATACACAGCGATGATCTGATCCGGAGACAACGATTTCGCGTAATTCAGCGTATTTTCCACTACATGCGTAATTCCCGCTACGGGAATTACCATGACATTCCCCTCGATCGCTAGTGGCTGTTCGCATGTAGTGATCCGCAATTGATCCCCCACAGCTTCGTAATGACGGTTGATTTTATGAAATACGTAAACGATCGCCGGCAAAAAGATTAACGCAGGCCAGACTTGCGGAAATTTCGTAATGAAAAAAATCATCATGACCGTAAAGCTGATTAAAGCCCCGATCGCGTTTATCGTTAATTTCAATCCCCAGCCCGCCGGTTTTTCCCGGAACCATTTCACAAGCATACCGGTTTGCGCCAGCGTAAACGGGATAAATACGCCTACCGCATAGAGCGGAATCAAATGCTCGGTCTGTCCTTTAAACACGATGATCAGCAGGATTGAGGCCACCGCCAAAAAGACGATTCCGTTAGAATAACCGAGACGGTCTCCGCGAACGGTGAACATACGCGCGATATATTTGTCTTTCGCCAGGTTCACGGCCAAGAGCGGAAATGCCGAGTATCCGGTATTGGCGGCCAGCACCAGAATCATCGCGGTGATCCCTTGAATCAAGTAATACATGATCCCCCGGCCGAATGTAGCTGAAGCGATCTGGGACACGACGGTTTCCTCCGCTTTAGGAGAAATACCGTAATAATAAGCCAACGATACGATCCCCGTAAACAAAAGCGCCAGCAGAACGCCCATGGCAGCCAATGTTTTGGAGGCATTCTTGGGAGCCGGATCCTTGAAGTTAGGAATGGCGTTAGAAATCGCCTCGACCCCTGTCAAAGCCGAACTCCCCGAGGCAAATGCCCGCAAGAGCAGGAACAGCGTAAGGCCTGTCACCGGTGTACCCATCGGTGTATGCAGGTTGGCCGGAACTTCGCCCATTGCAATTTGATATAGTCCCGCCCCAATAGTGATAAATATAACAAGCACGAATAAGTAAACCGGATAAGCCAGGATGGAAGCCGATTCGGTAATACCGCGCAAATTGAGTACCGTGATAACAACCACTAAAAGGCATGCTATAAGTACGTTATGTGAATGCAGCGACGGAAAAGCTGAGGTGATCGCATCCGTCCCCGCAGAAATGCTGACCGCAACGGTTAAAATATAATCCACCAGCAGCGCGCCGCCGGCTAAAAGACCGGAGTTTACCCCCAAATTTTCCTTGGAAACAACATAGGCTCCTCCGCCATGCGGATAGGCATAAATCACTTGTCTGTAAGATAAAACGAGAGCCAGCAGCAGCACCAGAATTCCCGCGGCAATCGGGATGGAGTACCAGTAGGCGGCCGCGCCGAGCGTCATCAGGACGAGCAGAATCTGCTCCGGTCCGTAGGCTACGGAGGACAAGGCATCCGATGAAAGGATCGCCAGGGCTTTCGTTTTGTTTAATTTTTGTTCGCCGAGTGCGGTTGACTTCAGCGGCTGACCGATGAGCACTCTCTTGATTATCGAAAACATAGATGCAACACCACCGTGCTTTATTTTTTGCAAATTCAAAGGCTGATTATGATTAAATATTTTGGTAAATCGTCTCATTTGGAGACTTTTTGGACAGCAAAAAACCACAGAGGCAAGACCCCCTGCGGTCCATGAGTGCTTTACATGGGCACAGTATCATTCCTCTCTCGGACTACGCTTACGAGGTTAGCTGTCGGATTAGGGTGGCGAGAGTCACCCCTCCGCGGCATGTTCTGCATGACATGCTGCGGATTCACCCCTACCGTTCGTTTCGGCTGGCTTTGCCTGTTACGCCCGGCATTCGGTTCCCCCGTTTTCCCGTATTACGGGAAATTCAGCGAATCAAGAATATCAAATCCACGAATGAATATTACGCCTGCTCTCATTTTCTGTAAATCCCGAAATTTGCGTTGAATCGCTTCTATTTGTTGTAAAAGAGTACGATAAAACGCTTACTTCCATCACTTTCATTTATTATCCTTCATTATTGAGCCCGCATTAACGCGCAACATAAATCATCGTATTAATGCCGAATACAACAAAAAAAAGACCGGCCTCCATTCCTGGAAACCGGCCTGTCCTGATTCATTCTATATGTCAGCCTACTCGCCGTTCAAACGGTATCCTCCATGGAATACCGGTCCCACATATTCGTTAAAGGCATACCCCGAACGAATGGCCGCCGTTACGAATTTTTTCGCTTTAACTACGGCTTCCTTTACAGTTAAGCCGCTGGCCAGTCCACCTGTTACGGCAGCCGCAAAAGTACAACCGGCTCCATGGTTATGTGCGGGTTCGATCTTTTCCGTCTCCAGAACCTCAAATTCCTCGCCGTCATAGAACAGGTCGATCGCTTTGTCGCCTTCCAAGGCTTTGCCGCCTTTAATGACTACGTAAGCCGCTCCGCGTTCATGAATGATCTTCGCTGCTTTCTTCATGTCATCCACGCTGGACAAACGTCCCAAACCGGAAAGCACACCGGCTTCGAACAAGTTTGGCGTAACAACCGTAGCAAGCGGTAGCAGCAAATCGCGAATCGCATCCGCGCTCTCCGGATTCAAAACTTCGTCTTCCCCTTTGCAGACCATGACCGGGTCGATGACCACATTTTGTTGGTTATGCTGCTTGATGCAATTCTCAACGACTTCTATAATTGGCACGCTGCCAAGCATACCCGTCTTCATAGCTTGCACCGGGCCGCCCGCAAACACGGTCTTCAACTGCTCGGCCACCAGATTGGCGTCTATCGGGTACACGCTATGATGCCATCCGCGGTCCGGATCCATCGTAACAATGGTAGTCAATGCGCTGAGTCCGTAAGTTCCGTATTCTTCAAATGTTTTCAAGTCTGCCTGTATCCCCGCGCCGCCGCTGGAGTCACTGCCGGCAATAGTTAGCGTTTTAAGAATGGTTGACATGATCAAATGCTCCTTTACGAAAAACTAAAGTGCTTCCGGCCTCTATTGTAGCATTATTTTCAGAAACTCAGTGAATTATTTACGCATTTACATAGCCCGGAAACAAAAAAAGTATGGAGCAAGTAATCCTTGCTCCATACTTTCCACTGATATGGTCTATAGCCAGCTTATTTCACGACGATCTGGTTTGCGGCATCGATTCTTTCCTGGGATGCGTTGAAGCATTTCTTGCAGACTTTCAGAGCCTGACCGGAACTGCTCATCTTCGTATAAAGCAGTTTAATACGCGTGCTTCTGCATACGGGGCATGTCCCCCGGCCTCTGGAAGGAAGAATCCACAAAGCTTTCCCCCGCTTTGATTTAGACATAAGAAATCACCTTCGCCTCTATGTTATTTGCTTGTTTTTCTATGTATATCGGGAAGGCCGGCCGAACATGCCCAAATATTTCCGGTCCTTCCCTATATCATTCCGAATTCCGTAACCAAATTTAACTGTTAAGTGTCTTAACAAGAACATCCGCTTGGCTTAAAAAATCTTCTTATGCTCCCGGTCATCCTTCAAAATCTCCACCGCTTCGCGGAAGCGAAGCGAGTGGATGATTTCACGCTCGCGCAGGAACTTCAGGCCGTCTTGCAGATCAACGTCATCCGTCATATCGATCAGCCACTGGTATGTAGCCCGAGCTTTCTCCTCAGCCGCAATATCTTCATACAAGTCGGCGATCGGATCGCCTTTCGCCTGGATGTAAGTGGCCGTCCACGGAACTCCCCCGGCGTTTTGGTAATACAGGGCCTTATCATGGTTTACATAATAAGCTCCCATGCCCGCCGCCTCCAGTTCCTCTACCGTCGCGTCCTTGGTCAGTTTGTAAATCATGGTGGCGATCATTTCCAGATGGGCGAATTCCTCGGTTCCGATATCATTAAGCAGCCCGATCACTTTATCGGGTATAGTGTACCGCTGATTTAAGTAACGAAGCGCAGCGGACAATTCGCCGTCCGCACCCCCGTATTGCTCCGCCAAATATTTGGCCATTCGGATATCACATTTACCCACGCGAACCGGATATTGCAGTTTCTTCTCATATATCCACATTGCTTCGCATTACCTCCTTTAGATTATCGTTAAGAGGGCTGGCAGGTAGTTTATACCTGCCAGGGCCATGGGGCCTGTGACCATTCCCATGGATACTTTGAATAAGCGCGTCCGAAATTCTGCAGCGGCCCATAGAGTTGCTGAAAATGGTTGGCCAACTGTGTCCTTTCCTGGGTCAACTGGTTGAACTGCTGAATCGAGGCCAAGTCATCCGGGTGAGTATCGAGAAAAAGATTCAGCTCAACCAGGACGAAATCCAGCGCCTGCAGTTTTTCCAACAGTTCATAATACTCGGGATCACAATGCGGTTTCGATGTGGAACTCATTTTAACACCGTCCTTTTCCCCATTTGGATTCATAGGGGCTGTACAATGCCGGCCACAGCGTGCCATGCCTTAATGCTTCTTGCGGAGAGAATTGCGGGAGATTCAGCGGTTGAAAGCACATATATAAGTGCGGAGGTGTGCTGTATGTTTTACAGGTAATAGGCGGGCATGGATCAAAGGGACCGATAAACGGGGCAAAAGAATGCTCATTGGGAAAGCTCAATCTTGGTTCCTCCTTTATGAAATTCCCTTATGCAAAGGACTACCTGGTCCCCTGCATCCTCATCATTAACATATGACGTTCGCCCAATTTATGAACCCGATTTCGTGATAAAACGCAAAAAAACGTCAGGCCTTGTATGATGCCAAGCCTGACGTTCTTATTATTTATGATCTAAGTTCCGGGTTTAAGTTCATCCTCGGATATGGGTTCAGGTGCTTTTTGCTTACTGATTTTCACCCGTGTGATTCGCAATCGCCCTGATTCGGCGACTTCAAAGGTTATATTATCGACGACTTTCTTCTTGCCTTTCGCCGGAGCGCCTTCCAGCTCCTTAAACAGCCAGCCTCCGACGGAATCGACTTCATCGTCTTCGATATCGATGCCCATCAAATCGTTTACGTCTTCGAGAAGAGTTCTTCCGTCAACGGAGTACACGCCCTCGCCCAGCTTCTCGATTTCGGGACGTTCGTCCTCAAACTCGTCATGAAGATCGCCGACGATCTCCTCCAAAATGACCTCGACCGTCAACAGACCGGCCGTTCCCCCGTATTCATCGACAACCAGTGTCAATTGGGAGTGCTTTTTCTGCATCAGCCGGAGCACATGGCTGACTTCCATAGACTCGGGCACATTCAGGATCGGGCGAACCATTTCCGCCAGATTAAGCGGGCGTCCGGCTTCGGGAAGCAGCAGGTCCGTAATATGGACAAAACCGATGATCTGATCTTTATCCTCCACGGCCACCGGATAACGCGAATGCTTCGTCTCCGCCACAATCTTCATATTCTCTTCCCAAGTCAGATTGGTATATAGGCAATCCATATCGGTCCGGGGCAGCATGACCTCGCGGGCCAACATATCGGAGAAGTCAAAAATATTGTCCATCAGCTTCATTTCATCCTTATCGATGACCCCGCTCTTGGCGCTCTGGTTCATCAGGATGCGAATTTCCTCTTCGGAGTGGGCTGCCTCTCCTTCGCCCGCCGGTTCAATTCCGATCATCCGCAGCAAGCCGTTTGCCGCCGAGTTCAGCAACCAGATGACCGGCAGGAACACCTTGTAAAAGTACAACAACGGTGCGGATAACCAAAGCGAAGTACCTTCCGATTTCCGGATCGCGAGCGATTTCGGAGCAAGCTCACCGATGACAATATGTAGAAACGTAATAATCGCAAACCCGATCGCAACCGATACGGTCGAGATCAGCGTAGGATCGCTTACGCCCATTTTGTGCATTAACGGCTCAATGAGCAGTTCGGAAACGGCCGGCTCCCCGACCCAGCCTAGTCCAAGCGAGGCCAGCGTAATACCGAGCTGGGTAGCCGACAAATAGGCATCCAGCTTCTTGTTGACCCGAAGGGCGTATACGGCGCGCTTGTTTCCTTCACTGACGAGTTGGGTCAGTCGGGATTGACGCACTTTAACAAGCGAAAACTCCGCAGCAACAAAGAAACCGTTCAGGAAAACCAGAACGAACACGATGAATAGATTCAAAAACAATCGGCCGAACTCAATTTCGGTGTGAGCGTTTGTTATGGCGTAGTGCATGTAAAATGCCCTCTTTCCTATAGTGTGATCGCTTTACGGGACTTGAAATCGATGTCTTTGTAATACATGTCGGCGACAAGCAAATTCGGCCCGCAGCAACCCGCCGCATCGCAGTGGCAGTTTACTTTTTGATTCATAGGGTGGTTGTTCAGCCATTCGGCAAAAATGTCATCCAGTCGCATGTCCCGCACATTGCCAAAAGCCGGAATGGCCGCAAAATCGGTCACATACACATCTCCGGTAAACATATTGACATTAACCCGATTTCGCCCGTCAGGATCATTCCTCACCGTTACGTTGGGTTCCTGACGCAAGCGGCGCAGCAGTTTGGCATCCTCCCCCTCGCCGTTACAGGCGAAGAAAGGAAGCGTTCCGAACAGCATCCACAGATCGGGATCCCGTGCGTCAAGGAGAGAATGAATGGCGGTTCGCATATCCTCAAGAGGCAGAACCGGCAAGCCCTCGGCAAAATCAGCCGCATACATCGGGTGGACCTCATGACGCTGACAGCCCATCTCCCGAATCAGCCGATGAATTTGCGGCAGCTTGTCATGAGTACGGTAGTTAATCATCGACTCGGCCGAAATGAACATCCCCGCTTCACTTAGCTTTTGACTATTTTCAATCATTTTGAAATACATTCTCTTGGCGACTTCCTCTTGTACGGGATGGCCGCTGCGGGCAAATCCGACCTCGTGAAAGTCACGCTCGCTGGTATAGTTGAACGAAATGTGCATGACATCCAGGTAAGGCAGAAGCTTCTCATACCGTTCATAATCCAGCGTCAAATTGGAATTGATTTGCGAGCGCACCCCTCTTGCCTTGGCATATTGCAGCAAAGGAACAATAACCTCATCGACCGTCTGCTTACGGAAGGTAGGCTCCCCGCCGGTGATGCTGATCGTCCGCAAATTCTCCACCTGATCCAATGAATTCAACATGACGGACAAAGGGATCTGTTCCGGTTCCTTTAACATGAGGCTGTCGCCGACTGCGCAGTGCTCACATCGCATATTGCACAGATTGGTAACCGTCATTTCCACGCTTGTCAGTACATGCCGGCCAAATTCACGCAGCGACACGATCGGATCCCAGGGGTCATAGCTCGGTGTGATTTCGATTTCTCTATCCGTTTTATAATTCTCTATTTTCATCATTTACTCACCTTATTTCTTTTATTAACCTAAAAAAGAAGAAAATGCACCTCATCGGTGCAGAATCCCCATTTAGGCAGTCCCGTCAAGAGACCGACTCCTCAGTTTTAAATTCCATTCCGTCCACTTTGGTAATAACAATAGATAATTGATTTTTCAGGTCCACATCGTAAGGAGACTTTAATTCCGCACCGAGGGGATCCTCCAGAATACGAATGACCGGGCGATGCGGAATGTCCTTATGTATCTTCACCACTACGCCTTTCTCACCCGTATTAAGTGTCACCGTCATCCCGAGCGGATAAATCGCCACATGATCCCGGAACAACTCCAGCTTCGATTTTTCATACCATTCCCCGCATCCCGTATAAAGCACTTCAAGCGCCTGATGGGGCAGCATCGCCGGCCGGTATACCCGGTGGGTGGTCATGGCATCGTAGGCGTCAGTAATGGCGATCCAACGGGCAAATTCGGATATTTCATCGCCCTTAAGCCCCCGGGGATAACCCTCGCCGTTGATACGTTCATGATGCTGATATGCGCAATGCGCCGATTTGAGCGGAATTCCCGGCTCGTCCTTGAGCATTTGGAAACCGATCTGCGTATGCTGTTTGATTTGATTGAATTCCGCTTCGCTCAATTTGGAAGGTTTGTTTAATAGCTCAATGGGCAGTTTGGTCTTACCGATATCATGAAGCATGGCCCCAAGTCCAAGCAGGGTCAGCTCTTCTTTGCTATATCCGTGGATTTGTCCGAGCAATAGCGTATAGACGCAAACATTAAGCGAGTGCCGGTACAAATACTGATCCATACTGTTGATATTCATCATCATAATCATGGCATCTTCCCTGGAACTAAGATCATCCATGATGGATTCCACCAGACCTGTGAAGGCCTTGCCCAAAAAAGGATATACGATCCCTTTAACGGAAGGCTCCGTCAATTTACGGAAGCTGGTCCGGATTTCCTGAAGCGCACGACGGCGCGTCTCATCTTCGATCATGTCCTGAATGACGACATCATCGGTCCGCGAATCGGCCACATAGACAAAATCCAACCCGTGCAAACGCAGCCGGCGAATAACCGCTTCGCTCAGCTCCGCATTTTCCGACAGCAATATGATTCCTTCCTCGTTATATATCTTCTTTCCAAGTTTCATTCCGGGCTTCAAAGAGCTCACTGGTATCAGCCGCAAAAAACCACTTCCGTCTCTCATTGTTTGCTGTAAACATAGGATGTATTTGACTATCTTTTATTATTATAGAATACAATGGATCAACCGGGAATGCATCTTCCGTATTACACTCCGTTTTTTTTCCATCTTGAAAGAAAGCTGTCTTCCACAGCCCCCGCTGTTTGGAGCTCCATTTTCAACAGATCCCGTAAAAAATCGGGCAGCATATACTGTCTTTCCTCCCCGTTCTTTAACCGTTCATAACCAATGCCAAACGTAAACATATCCAGCGTACCGACGTCATAGTCCTTATCGGGTGAGATCGGCACCCCTTGGACGCTGGCCTGTATAATTTTGTCGAACGGCGCTCCGGACGGGTCATATAAAATATCCATGCCATCCACGCAGATCCCGCCAAGCACCTTGCCCCGAAAGCCGAACCCGTAAATCGCCCGATCCGTCATCTCGCTTAGAAGGGATTCCTCCAGAGTATAAAGGATATCCGCTCCCTTCAGCTTCATCCGGCAGGGATTGATCGGAGACGGGCACCGTTCATGCAGCATTCCCTCGCTGATTTCACCTTTGGGAAGATCCATCAGCAGCTGGCCGCTGTTAATGATCGACAGTTCGCTCCCCGTGTATCGTCTGACCGCCTGTGCCAGCAAATTTCCGAATGGCGATTCCGATGTATAGTCAATCGGCAGCTCCCGCTCCGTGACCGCAACAGTCCGATCCATTCTCCGTTTCGCGCCTTCTTGGTGAATAGAGATAGCTTTCAGCACACGCTCGCTCTCTTCCCCGTTCTCCACGGCTACACAGCGTCCCTCGACAACAACAGGTTTTCCGTCCGTCGTGTTTTTGCGAAATGAGATATGACCTAGATACCGCCCGAACTTTCCAGCGGCCGTAATCATCGTCGTCCCGATTCTAAGCGGCTCCTCCAGCAAATGATGCGTATGCCCCCCAATAATCAGGTCTATGCCTGGTACGCTCTTTGCAAGCTCTTCGTCGAGCTTTATTCCCAAATGGGACATAACGATGATCAGATCGACCTGATTGCGCAGTCGCGTTACCGAATCGGCAATGGTCGTTCTCGGGTCAAGCGCTTCAAGTCCCAGCAATTCGTAAAATTCAGGATAAGAGGCCGTAGCTCCGATTAATCCGATCGTCATCCCGCTCCGCCGGACAATCAAATGCTCCTTCATCCACTTCGGAGGCTTTCCGGTATCCAGTTCACGAATGTTTCCGCAAATTACGGGACAGGTCAAACCGGCATAAGCCTGTTCCAGCAATTCCGGCGTAAAGGTCAATCCTTCATTATTTCCTATGGTGATCGCGTCATATCCGGTCAGGTTAAGCACATCCACATTGGCTTGTCCCATCGTTCCTTCCGTTTCGGGAGCCGCCCTGTCCATATGATCGCCGATGTCCAGCAGCAATACGGAAGTTTGAGGTGTGGCGCGAAGTTCATCGACCATAGCGGCAATGCGACCCATAGCGCCGAAATGGCTGTGCAAATCATTGGTATATACAATCATTAACGTTTCCTGGTCCGTCTCCGGCTGCATGGCCTTTCCTCCTTATAAAGTGCACCTACTGAATCCGCGCGATATTAGATGAACTTAAGAATGTGATGCTGGCAAGGTAGTAAAATGATTCCGAAGAAGCGGAGCGTTCGCCTTTGATTCCGGATTTCTGCATTATCCGATCTTATAAGATCAAGAAATCTGGAATCAACAGCGATTGTAGGAACATTTTACGGACTTGCCCCACATCCATTTCAATAGCTCATCTTATTTAATTATAAAGAATATTATATACCTTAAATTTATATGTTGTCTTCTTTATATGATATATTAGAATGGTTTCAATACCATTCCGAGGTGAAGTAAAATGATAATCAACATTTCGCTATTTGCAGGCCTTGCCGACCGGATCGGAACGTCAAGCCTTGAATTTAATTGTGAAGTAGCCGAACTGAACGCCGATCTCCTGAAGCAGCTCCTCTCCGAGGCTTATCCTGATGCCGCTTCGCTGATCGCCGTTTCCTTCGTTGCGGTCAATCAGGAATATGCCGCAGGCGTGTCCCCGATTACCGACAAAGACGAAGTAGCGCTCATTCCCCCCGTTTCCGGCGGCGAACCCGTATCCGGATCCCGGAGACATGAGAGTGAAGATGGACTATATGCAATTACGGACGAGGAACTCTCCGTGGACGCGGTAACCGCGAAGGTCATTACCGCAGACCATGGAGCAACCCTGACTTTCACCGGTACAACGCGTGAAATGACTGGGGATCGCCGCACCGTACACTTGGAATACGAGGCTTATATCCCTATGGCTTTGTCCAAGCTTCGGCAAATCGGCAGCGAAATCGGCGAAAAATGGCCCGGTACCCGCTGTGCGATCACGCACCGGATCGGTCTCGTCGGAATCGCCGAAGCGAGCGTAATCATCGCCGTATCTTCCCCCCACCGGGCCGGCTGCTATGAAGCAAGCCGTTACGCCATCGAACGTCTGAAACAGATCGTACCTATTTGGAAAAAAGAATCCTGGGAAGACGGTACCGAATGGAAGGGTCACGGACTGGGACCTTGGGACCCATCGGCTCCGGGAGAGCTCTCCTAGGTTGCCGGATCGCAAGTCCTGAATTAGCATTGTCAATCCATTTATTCCCTGTTATGATGAAAGAAACTTCAGAATAACGAGGTGTCATCTTCCTTGAAAGTACACATTATGGATCTCAGTCCCGGCGACCGTTTAGAATCCGATGTTTTCAATCAATTTGGGGTACTAGTTCTTCAACAGGAAAAAGAATTAACAAGTGATGCAATCGTAAAACTCATGCAGCATGGCATTGATTACGTAGATGTCGTACCCTTTACACCTCAAGTTCAAATCCCCGTAGCTCAATCGTTTTCGGAGAGTGTCCAGAAAGTTAAGCCCTACTTCGATAACGCGGTTGACGGATTTGAATCGATTTTCCTGGAAGCGCTAACTACAGGCGCCTTTGAAGATAAACAGGTCGACGAGTTGCTTGAGCCCATGGTCGAACAGTTGGTTGTCCAAAAAGACGTGGTATCTCTGCTGTTGATGCTGAACGACAGTGACAATTATACATATAATCATTCCATGCAGGTTGGAATGCTATCTTATTATATCGCCTCCTGGCTCGGTTATCCCAAAGAGGAAGCCTATGCGGCGGGTAAGGCCGGTTATTTAATCGACATCGGCAAAAGCAAGATCCCTCAAGACATTTTACATAAACCCGGTAAGCTGACGCCTGAAGAATTCGATGAGGTCAAGCGGCATACCACTTACGGACACGATATTATATTGAAATCGACCGGCGACGAATTGTCGGCACTCGTAGCGCTGCAGCATCATGAGCGTGATGACGGAAGCGGCTATCCTAAGGGTCTTACGGAAAAGGAGATCCACCCCTTCGCCAAGATTGCGGCCGTAGCGGACGTATACAGCGCCATGACCTCCAATCGGGTGTACCAGTCGAAGCAGGAGCTGCTGTCCGTTCTGCGGGAATTGAACAGTCTCAGCTTCGGCAAACTGAGTCCGGAACCGACCCAAGCACTGATCAATCACTTACTTCCTAATTTTATCGGCAAAAGAGTACTGCTCAGCTCCGGAGAAGTCGGCTCCATCGTTATGACCAATCAGTCCGATTTCTTCAGACCGCTCGTCCAGACCGATTCCCGTTTCGTCGATTTGTCCAAAGAGCGGGATACCGCGATTGCGGAAGTTTACTTGTAATATTGAGGCCTCTCATATACAAAAAATGTCTTCATAATTTTCAAAACTGGTTTAGTTTCACACCTTAACTACCGATATAGTATGAAGGCAGATTTAGAAGGGTGGCTTAAATGGGTAACATGCATGAACTAAAAATGGCAGTAACCTTGGAACACCAAGTTGTACTAACGCTGGAAGACGGGAACTCCATCGTGGGTTTACCTAAATGGGGGCGTAAACCGGAAAAGGTTCAGATCAGAACCATTGATGGCGCTGCTTGGGTAATGTTGGACGAAATTAAACATGTAACACGGATTATTCCGTTGCAATTCTAGCTACTCAGGAAGAATTTGAGGCAAAGAAAAGCCCGCTGACCTAAATGGACAGCGGACTTTTTATTAGCTATTCCTTAACCGATGGAACCTTCCATCTCGAACTTGATCAATCTGTTCATTTCCACCGCATATTCCATCGGCAGTTCCTTGGTGAACGGCTCGATGAAGCCCATGATGATCATTTGCGTCGCTTCGGCTTCAGAAAGCCCGCGGCTCATCAGATAGAAGAGCTGCTCCTCGGACACCTTGGATACGGTAGCTTCATGCTCCAACATGATGTTGTCGTTCATGATCTCGTTATATGGAATCGTATCTGACGTTGATTCATTATCGAGAATGAGCGTATCGCATTTGATGTTCGATTTGGCGCCTTCCGCCTGGCGTCCGAAGGATGCCAGACCACGGTAGGTAACTTTACCACCGTGCTTACTGATCGACTTGGAAACGATCGTGGACGTGGTATCCGGCGCAAGGTGAATCATCTTGGCCCCTGCGTCCTGATGCTGTCCTTTGCCCGCTACCGCAATCGACAGCACGCTGCCTTTCGCGCCGCGGCCTTTCAAGATAACAGCCGGGTATTTCATCGTCAGCTTGGAACCGATGTTGCCGTCGACCCATTCCATTGTGGCGTTCTCTTCAGCTACCGCCCGTTTGGTAACGAGGTTGTAGATGTTCGGAGCCCAGTTCTGGATCGTCGTGTAGCGAACGCGAGCGTTCTTTTTGCAGATGATTTCAACGACGGCGCTGTGCAGGGAATTCGTGCTGTAAATCGGAGCTGTACAGCCTTCCACATAGTGCACGAAGCTGTCCTCGTCGGCGATGATGAGCGTCCGTTCGAATTGGCCCATATTTTCCGAATTGATCCGGAAGTAAGCTTGCAGAGGAACTTCACATTTCACGCCTTTCGGCACGTAGATGAAGCTTCCGCCCGACCATACGGCGCTGTTCAACGCAGCAAACTTGTTGTCCGCCGGTGGAATGACCGTTCCGAAGTATTCGCGGAAAATTTCCGGATGCTCTCTGAGCGCGGTATCGGTATCCGTGAAAATAACGCCTTGATCTTCCAGATCCTTTTGCATGCTGTGGTATACGACCTCGGATTCGTACTGCGCCGATACCCCGGCCAAGAACTTCTGTTCAGCTTCAGGGATACCGAGCTTGTCAAAGGTTTCCTTAATTTCGGAAGGAACCTCTTCCCAAGTCTTCCCTTGCTTTTCGGAAGGTCTTACATAGTATTGGATATCGTTAAAGTCGAGTTCATCCAGGTCTCCGCCCCAACGCGGGAGCGGCATTTTTTCGAATTGCTCCAAGGATTTCAGCCGGAAGTTCAACATCCATTCCGGTTCGTTCTTGATGCGGGAGATTTCCGTGACGATTTCGCGGGTCAAGCCTTTACCCGATTGAAAAACCGCCTTATGCTCATCCCGGAAGCCATATTTATACTCTTCCATTTCAGGCGCTTTCTTTGCCATGGCTGCATTACCTCCTTAAATATTATGATTCCTCGTTGATGCCCTTCTTGAGCGCGTTCCATGCTAACGTAGCGCACTTGATGCGGGCAGGAAATTTATTGACACCCGATAATGCTTCAATATCTTCATAATCCTCGAATTCCGCCGACTCGCCCTTCATCAGGGAAGAAAAGCGGTTCGCCAGATCCATTGCTTCTTCATAAGTGCGGCCTTTGACGGCCTCCGTCATCATCGAAGCGGAAGACATACTGATCGAGCAGCCCTCGCCTGTAAACCGCGCATCCTTCACGATGCCGTCCTCGACTTTAAGCTGAAGCGATATGCGGTCACCGCAGGTCGGATTGTTTAAATCCACCGTCAGTCCACCGTCTTCGAATTTTCCGCGATTGCGCGGATTTTTATAATGATCCATAATAACGCGGCGGTATAAATCATCCAATTGCATTACGCGAAGTACTCCTTTGTTTGGATTAGAGCTTCCGCCAATCGGTCGATGTCTTGCTCCGTATTGTACAAGTACAGGCTGGCTCTCGCCGTCGAGCTCGCCTGAAGCCAGCGCATCAATGGCTGACAGCAGTGATGGCCCGCCCGGATGGCGATCCCCTGCGCATCAAGTACAGTGGCCACATCGTGCGGATGAACGTCCAGCAGATTAAAGGTAACCAGGCCGACCTCGCGTTCGCGGGGACCGTACACCGTAACTCCTTCAATTTCCGACAACTTGCCCATGGCATATGCCGCGAGCTTCGTTTCATGCCGATGGATTTCATCCAGACCGATCTCTTCCAGAAAATCAATGGCTGCCGCAAGACCGACAGCTCCGGCAATAATCGGCGTTCCGCCTTCGAATTTCCAAGGGAGCTCTTTCCATGTCGATTCGTAAAGGCCGACATCGTCGATCATCTCGCCGCCGAACTCAATGGGTTCCATCGATTCCAGCAGTTGCTTCTTACCATATAGTACCCCAATCCCGGTCGGAGCGCACATTTTATGTCCGGAGAATGCGTAGAAATCACAATCCAGGTCCCGTACGTTCACCTTCATGTGCGGCGTGCTTTGCGCACCGTCCACAACCATAACGGCCCCGTGGCGATGGGCGATCTCGGCCATTTCCTTCACCGGATTTACCACGCCGAGCACGTTGGATACATAAGCGGTGGAGACGATTTTCGTCTTGTCGGTGACCGTCTTCTCCACATCCTCCAACGCAATGCTGCCGTCAGGCTGCATCGGGATGAACTTCAAGGTCGCCCCGGTCCGTTTGGCAAGTTGCTGCCAAGGAATGAAGTTGCTATGGTGCTCCATCTGGGTAATTACGATTTCATCCCCGGCCGATAAGGCCGAGGGGCCATAGGAGGAGGCCACCAGGTTCAGTGCGGTTGTCGTACCACGGGTAAAAATAATCTCCTCGGTACGATTAGCTCCGATGAACCGTGCAACCTTCTCCCGGGCGCCTTCGTAGGCATCCGTAGCCCGGCTGCCCAGCGTATGAACGCCCCTGTGCACGTTTGCGTTTTCCCATTCGTAATAACGCTGAAGTGCTTCCAGTACGGCGAGCGGCTTCTGTGAAGTTGCCGCGCTGTCGAGATAAACGAGCGGATGGCCGTTAATCTCTTGATTTAATATAGGAAACTGTGCTTTGATCAGTTCCGCGTTCATTGTCCTAACTTCCTTTCCACCAGTCCCTGCAATTGCTGTTGCAGTTGCTCCAGTGGAATATCGGAAACGACCGGAGCGAGGAAACCGTAGATAATCAAACGCTCAGCCTGCTCGCGGGAAATCCCGCGCGACATCAAGTAATAAATTTGCTCCTGATTGACCTGACCTACGGAAGCCGCATGGCCTGCCGTTACATCGTCTTCGTCGATCAATAGAATCGGATTGGCGTCCCCGCGTGCTTTCGGGCTAAGCATCAGCACTTTCTCTGTTTGCTCTCCGTTCGCCTTCGTTGCGCCTTTCTCGATCTTGGTGATCCCGTTAATAATCGCGGTAGACTGCTCCCTCATTACCGCACGGGTAATCATTTGGCTGTCGGAGCTCTTGCCGAAATGTACCGCTTTGGTCGTATAGTTCAGTTTCTGCGAACCGGAACCAACAGCGATAACTTTAGCGTCGGATAAGGAACCGTTGCCTTGAAGCACGGACAAGGTTTCGCTGGCGGAATCCCCGGCGTTCATTTCACCGACGATCCATTCAATGCTGCCGTCGTTGTCGACGATCGAACGGCGGTTGATCAGATCCGTCGTTTGTTCATTTAAATGATGGACCGAAGCAAATTGCACCTTGGCCCCTGCTTTAATGAATACTTCCGCAGCGCCGTTATGCACGACTTTGCTGTCGTATTGTCCGGAAATATAATTATCGACGTAAGTAACACGGCTGTTCGCCTCGGCAATGATCAATACGTGCGGAGCGAATGAAGACGCGGCATCGTCGATCAGGAAAATGCTTTGCAGCGGAATATCCACTTCCACATTTTTCGGCACGTACAGGAATACGCCGCCGTTCCAAAGTGCCGCATGCAATGCCGTCAATCGGTTCTCTTCCGGCTTGACTAAAGTATGAAGATAAGGTTTTACCAAATCCTCATGCTCGCGAACCGCCGTTTCGAGATCGGTGAAAATAACACCCTTTGCCGCCAGTTCGGCGGACAGGCTCGCATATACAGCTGCGCTATTGTGCTGAACGATCAAATTGCTGTCTTCCTTCAAATCGACCAAGGAAGCGACGCTTTCCGGAAGCTGCTGTGTTACCGACGGACGCTCTGTACGAAGCGTTCCGAAATTGCTCAAGTCCCAACGTTCGAGTTTAGTCTTTTCCAGTTTCGGCAAATCCAGTTCCGCGGCCAGCCGAAGCGCATTAACGCGGCTTTCGGTCAACCAGGCCGGTTCCCCGTTGTTCACGGATGTGCTTTGAAGCGCATCTGGTTCTACCGGAAGAACGGTTTGTGTAGTCATCTTTGGTTCTCCTCCTTCCGCCTAGGCTTCTTGACCTACGGTTTCATCCACGATGCCCAATTCTTCTTTAACCCAATCGTAACCGTCGCGCTCCAGGCGTTCAGCCAGTTCAGGCCCGCCAGATTTCACAATACGGCCTTGCATCATAACATGGACATAATCCGGAGTAATATAGTTCAGCAAACGCTGATAGTGAGTAATGATCAGGAAGCCGCGCTCTTCACTGCGCATAGCATTTACACCGTTCGCAACGATCCGCAACGCATCGATGTCAAGGCCTGAGTCGATTTCGTCCAAGATGACGATTTTCGGATCAAGCAGCATCATTTGCAAAATCTCGTTACGCTTTTTCTCCCCGCCCGAGAAGCCTTCGTTCAAATAACGGTGTGCGAACTCAGGGTTCATTTCCAGATCCTTCATTTTGCCTTCCATTTGGCGAATGAATTTGATCAGCGAAACTTCATTGCCTTCACCGCGGCGGGCATTGATCGCGCTGCGCAGGAAGTCGGAGTTTGTAACCCCGGCGATTTCGCTCGGATACTGCATCGCCAGGAACAAGCCGGCGCGAGCACGCTCGTCAACAGCCATATCCAGTAAGTCCTCGCCGTCCAGAGTAGCCTTGCCGTCCGTAACTTCATACTTGGGATGACCCATCAGTGCGGAAGCCAGCGTACTTTTCCCGGTTCCGTTCGGTCCCATGATCGCGTGAATTTCTCCGCCCTTTATTTCAATGTCGATCCCTTTCAGAATCTCTTTGCCCTCAATTGTCGCTTTAAGTCCCTCAACAACGAAATGTGTAGCCATGTTTTTACTGCTCCCTCCATTAGTCGTTAAAATCTATGCCTTTATTCTGTTGCCATTATACCATACTAATTATCACTTTAGAATTATTCTAAGTGATTCTCACTGATTCTCACTACATTTTAACCTACTTTCAAAGCTTAATCAACGTACCTTGGCGGAGAACCGCCGTTTCCATAAGCTTTGTCACAGACATTTGGAATTTGCAGATATTGTCGAAAACAGGAACGGGCCTGGCCATGATGGCCAAGCCCGTGTCATGTAAGTCGTTCTTTTTGAAAATATTACCCCAAATAAGAACGCAGCATCCACATATGTTTTTCAAGTTCGCCTTTAAACCCGGTCAGCAAGTCGCTCGTCGCCTCATCGCCTTCCTTGTCGGCAAGCTCAATACCTTCCTGGAACGATTCGGACAAGGTTGCAAAATCCTCGATCAGATTCTGAACCATTGTTCGTGGATCTTCCTTGCCGGTTGCCTCCTGGATCGTGGCGATCTCCAGATATTCCTTCATGGTTGCCGCAGGGCTGCCCTTGATCGTAAGGAGCCGCTCGGCTACCGCATCCATTTTTTCCGTAACCTCGTTGTACAGCTCTTCAAATTTAACATGCAGAGTGAAGAAGTTTTCCCCCTTCACATACCAGTGATAGTTGTGAATTTTCACGTAAAGCACGTTCAGGTTCGCAACCTGCTCATTAAGTACTTGTTCCAAACTGGATTTCTTTGTCTTGCCGGATGTTTTAGAGTCCGTTTTAGCCATCATAAACCCTCGCTTTCTATAAAGGTATGTTACGCCAATATTCTAACTTTACCCGAGCCAAGTTTTGCCGAAACAAGTTGCTTGTCCTTCTTATTATAACTGATGTCTGCAAAAATGGAAAAGAAACCCGATCAAACCTGAACAAACAGGCTTTCCGTCATATATTTCCAAGTAAATAATCCAAAATCAGAACGGTTTAGGACTATGCTTGTCCCCCCTCCGGTGCTATGATGGTTAATGCAACGATATTTAACACGTGTTTTTGGGGGCTATATGGACAATCAGAACGATCATCACAAGAAAGAAGATTTAGGTTATTTATTCAATGTAGAAATCCTTGTAAGAAACGACTCCAATGCCAAGGCGCTGCAATCTTTGCTTCAGGTACTTAACGCCGGCGAAAGTATCATTGATTACAGAATTAACTCAGGGATCGAATTGGGAGAAATTATCGAATCCTTACTCACCGCAAAAAAACAGTCCATTATCTCCAAATCCTATAAAAGACTCACCGCGACCGATCAAGCTAAGAAGCCTACGGAAGCGCAGACGGCGAAACCAAAGCCTGCCGCCAAAGAAGCTGCGGCTCCGGCGGAATCCGCCCGCTTTGAAGAAATCGCCAAGAGCGGCGATTTTGAAAACTGGATTAAGAAATATATTTCCGGTAATCGTCTGGTTCGCTTGCTGGTCAACCGGAATGGAGAGCGAATGAGCATCCCCTGCCGGATCTTGAATTTCTTGCCGGAGACTTATACGATCAATGTGTACCATGTGGATGAGAAGCAGGTATACACTTTCAATCTTAGCGAGATTATCGATTTTATCGATAAATAAGGGATACTTAGTTGCCCTTATATTACAAAAACGGCTGGACCTGGTCTGCTTGCAGACGGGCCAGCCGTTTTCTTTATCATAGGTTCCTCTTATATTCTCTACTACTTTTCTTTTTTTAGCAGAGCCAATGCAAACATCAACCAGCCGACGATAAACGCTACGCCGCCGAGCGGAGTAATCGGTCCAAACCATTTCCAGCCGGTAACGGCGAGCATATACAAGCTGCCCGAGAACAGGATGATTCCCGTGAGGAATAACCGGTTTGCCCACAGCAGGCGTTTCTGATCCAGTCCCAGACCGGCTGTGAATGCCGCCAATATCATCGCAATCCCGTGGATCATATGATAATGCACCCCGGTTTCATATGTACCGATCGCCTTCTCCCCGATCTGAGGCTCCAAAATATGTGCTCCGAAAGCTCCAAGCGCTACGGCAACCAGCATCACAATCGCACCGGTTCCGGCAAATTTCCGCTGCATCTATTTTCCTCCTTGTAAGAAGATTAACTTCTACTATCATAACCTAGGATCGTCGTTCAATCCAGAGAACCGGCGGCTCATGCGGCAACGAGCTTTTCCGTCTAATAAAATGTAGTTATTGATTTTTACTGAAATATGTGAAGAATTAAACAAAAGGATGATTTTCTCAAAAAAGGAGTCTAACGAAAAATGAATTCATTTGAACAAGGCAATATGAACGGGATGCCCCCTTACCGGGAACCTAATGCCTCCCCTGTCGCCGAGCTCAAGCATTCCGGCCCCGGCATCGCTTCTTTCATCATTATTTTAGTGGCTATTGTCGGCTACATTTTTTCCATCGCAATGATCACCGCTGCCGTTATCGGCATCGTGGACCAGCCAATTGAAGCCATCACCGAAAGCCTGATGGAGCAAGCCGGAGCGATTCTCGGCATCCTGTTAATGATGGTCGCCGCCATCCTCCATTTAGTCGCTCTCATTCTAGGCATAATAGGCCTGCTGATTAAAAACCGCAAAAAGCTTTTCGCTATTCTCGGCGTATCCTTTTCGGGAGGCATATTGATTCTGCTCATCATTTTGTTTGCTTTAGGCTCACTATAATGTATCTCTTGCATTACTTCGTGATCCTATGATTTCACTTCTGCACCGATCCCCTGTACCAGCGGTTTTTCCGGCCCGGTTTGAGGGGATCTTTTTCTATACGAACGAGAGACTGCGATCAATAGGTCGACTTTTGAAACGCTTTATTAAAACGATGTTAAATAGATGAGGTTTTTGATAAAATATAAGCTGGACTATCTGAATTTAAGGAGATACTTATGTCAAAGGTCAAAATTTTCGCAGACAGCACTTCTGATCTGCCGGCGGGATGGAAGAGTCAATATCAAATCGGAATTATTCCGCTTTACGTCGTATTTGAAGACAAGACTTACAGGGACGGATTGGATATTACCCCTCTGGATCTTTACTCTAAGGTGGAATCCGGCGGAAGCTTGCCAAAAACAACGGCTCCGTCACCCAGAGACTTTATGGAGCAATTTGCTCCGCATATTGAGCACGGTGAGGATATCGTTTATATCAGCCTGTCCTCAAAGCTGTCTTCCACCTACCAGAACGCCCTGATAGCGGCTTCCGAATTTCCCGAAGGCCGTGTGCATATCGTCGATTCTCTTAACCTCTGCAGTGGTATCGGCTTGCTTGTAATGAAAGCCGTAAGAGCGGCCGAACAGGGAATGAGTGCAACCGAAATCGTGACCTTGCTGGAAACATGCCGGCCTTTGGTCGAAACGGAATTCGTCATCGATACACTGGAATATTTATATAAAGGCGGACGCTGCTCAGGCATGCAAAATTTCATAGGCAGCCTGCTGCAAATTCGTCCTGTATTAAAAGTGGTCGACGGGAACATCATTCCGGCCTATAAAGTACGCGGCAAGAAAGAAAAGGCGGTTCAGCAAATGCTGGACAATGCGCTCTCCAACGTTGGAGAGATGGATAAAGATTTAATTATCGTCGCCCACACGCTTGCCGAAGAGGAGGCGCTGCGTCTAGCTGCAATTCTTAGAGAACAGACCGGCGCGCGCGAAGTGGCCGTCGCTGAAGCCGGGTGCGTTATTTCGAGCCATTGCGGCCCGCACACCGTAGCAATTATGTATACCAAGAAGGCATCCAACTAAAGCACCCGCATATCCGAATTCAAGGGAGGATTTGAATCATGGGAGCCATTAAAATTTTTGCTGACAGCACTTGCGATCTGCCGCCGGCATGGATTGAGAAATATGATATAGGCATTGTCCCGCTGTACGTTACGTTTGGGGATACCAATTACCGCGACGGCGTCGACTTGCAACCCCCTCAGCTTTATCAAAAAGTGGACGAAACCGGGCGGCTCCCGAAAACTGCCGCCCCGTCTCCGGCCGATTTCATGCAGGCATTTGCGCCGTTCATTGAAGAAGGTCGGCAAGTTCTTTACATAAGCTTGTCCTCGGAACTGTCTTCAACCTATCAGAATGCGTTGATTGCCTCCGAGGAATTTAGCGAAGGCCAAGTAACGGTATTCGACTCGCTCAATCTGTCCACCGGGATCGGCCTTCAGGTCATGAAGGCGGTCCGGGCAGCCGCCGAGGGCAAGAGCGTCACCGAGATCGTAGCCTTACTCGAAGCGGTTCGTTCTCATGTTGAAACCGAATTTGTTATTGACTCGCTGGACTATTTATATAAAGGCGGCCGATGCTCCGGCATGCAAAACTTGGTCGGCAGCCTGCTCCGGATCCGCCCGGTCATCAAGGTGACTGACGGCAAAATGACTCCGGCATATAAAGTCCGCGGCAGCCGGGAGAAAGCGCTGGACCAACTGCTGGAGAACGCCATTAGCCGCATCCCCGAAATGGACCGTGATCTTATTTTCATCACGCATTCTTTAGCCGATGCGGATGCGGTCCAACTGCAAAAAGTTCTTCAGGCTAAGACAGGGGCAAGAGAAGTTGCCGTGTCCAACGCCGGCTGCGTCATTTCAAGCCATTGCGGCGCCAAGACCATCGGCATTCTATATACAAAATCATTAAATTAATTATACCGCAGCATTAATTTACGTCTCAAAATCCCTCGCCTTTGGCGGGGGATTTTTAATTAATACCACTCGGATAAATCATTCTCGAACCGATCGGACGGAGGTTGGCCCGGGTTTTCATTTCTCTAACGGACACAGAAGCCGCTATTTGGACGATTTAAGCAGGTTTTGAATTTTAACGGACATCACGGCACTTATCATGGTGCTTTTTGCGGAACAAAGTCCCTTTTTCTCCGGATAAGGCCTTCTGTGTCCGTTAGAATTTCAAAACAGAGGATTTGATGGAAATAACGGCACTGATGTCCGTTAGCAGGCTATGACGAAAAAGGCGGATACCAAAATGAACGCAGCCAATGGCCGCGTTCATATTTGGTATATTCCATTACGGTCGACCACCGTCTTGTGACGCCGAAGCAGAGCCCCGAGCGCTTCGCGCATTGCAGAACCGTAAGCTCTAATGCTTCCGGGAGCCCTCACGCGAGAGCAGCTCCGCGCTCCATGTATCCAGCAGCTGCCGAATATCCCGCTGTTTGAGCGGTTTGGTGATGATCGTTTCCATGCCGCTCGCCATGCATCTTTCACGGTTTTCAACTCCGCCGCAGGAGCTCACGCCGATAATGACAGGGAGCCTGTCCAGCGGCAACAGCTGACGAATTAGCCTGGCTGTTTTGATCCCGTCCATTACGGGCATCTCGATATCCATAAAGATGAGATCGTACTTCCTTCCGATCAAAGCCTCAATCACTTCCATACCATTATGAGCTACATCCGGCTGATATCCCAGCTTCTCCAACATCTGAACAAAGGCCTGGCAATTTACCGGATGATCCTCCGCAATGAGAACCGATAATCCGCGGTTCTGAAGGTCCTCCTCCGCCGATTCCAAAGGTTCCAGAAGCAGGCTTCCCGCTGTTTCTCTGCTTACCGCGATTTCTTCCAAATGCCCCGCCTCATTTTGGAGACTTTCCGGCAACTCCTTGTTTGATGAATCGCAAACCAGGGTAAAGCGGAAGACGGAACCTTCCCCTTCTATACTTTCCACGGAAATGTGGCCGCCCAGCATTTCAACGATTTTTTTACATATGGCCAGCCCCAACCCGGTTCCCCCATACTTTCGATTCATGATCGGATGAACCTGGGAAAAAGATTGAAACAGCCTATGCAGCTTGTCCGCAGGAATCCCGATCCCCGTGTCGGTGATGCTGAATTCGAGCAGATCCGCCGAACCATATCCGGGAGCACGCTGAATACGCACGCTGACCTGCCCCCGGTCCGTGAATTTCAAGGCATTGCCGATCAAGTTGACCAGAATTTGACGCACCCGTGACGGATCGCTATATAAATAGTCAGGGACATCAGGTGCAATGAAATAACTGATTTCGAGTCCCTTTTTGTCGGCCTCCGGCAGGAACAAATCAACCGCGCTTGCCACACAGCTCTCCAAATGGAAGGTTTCGTATTCCAGCGCCATTTTTCCGGCCTCAATTTTGCTGAAATCCAAAACATCGTTCAAAATGGATAACAGCGCCCGGCTGCTGCTGGAAATAATCTCCGCATAATAACGCTGATCCTCGCTCAAATTCGTATCCATCAGCAGGTCGGTCATGCTGATCACGCCATTCATCGGCGTGCGGATTTCATGGCTCATCATCGCAAGGAATTCCGATTTGGCCTGGGTCGCACGCTCCGCCGATTCTTTGGCTCTCAAGATTTCCCGTTCCCCGGTAATATCGTTAAACACGACGACCGCGCCGATCAGCTGCCCCCGCTCGATCATCGGATTGACGCGATATTCCACCAAGAAACTGGAACCGTCCCTTCTCCAGAATACGTCCTCCTTCACAATACGCGGAGTACCGTCGCGCATCGTCTGGATGATCGGACATTCTTCCAAAGGGTAAGCGGCTCCGTCGCTTTTAGTGTGATGAATCAGAAGATGATTCGACTGGCCGATAAATTCCTCCATATCGTAGCCGAGCATGTCCGAGGCCGCCTGGTTGATGAACACGGTTTTGCCATTCTCGTCCAGCCCGTAAATCCCTTCGGAAACGGAGCCCAGAATCAGGGAATGGAGATAGCTCAGCTTCTCAATTTGTTCGACATACCGTGTTCTTTCCGTTATATCGCTGGCGATTCCATATACGCCGACCACCTGTTTATCCACGATAATCGGTACGTTCGTTACCGCAATCTCCAGACGGCTACCATCTTTGCGGGTTACGGTCGTCTCATAATTTTGCGGGATGCCTTCTCTGGCTTGTTCAAAATGATGCAGCGTATGAGCCAAATCTTCCCGGTCGATAATCTGCTGGAAATTCATCCCCAGAAGTTCTTCCCCGGAATAACCCATCAATGCTTCCAGATTGGAATTCAAAGAGGTATATTTGCCGTCTAAATCCATGGAATACACACTGAACGGACTATACTCGAACAGCGAACGATAACGCTGCTGGCTCTCCTGAAGTCGCCGCTCGCTCTCTTTGCGCTCTGTTACGTCGCGGGAAATGGAGATAATTTCGCCGATCTCTCCGGAATACGCCAAATAACGGTACCTTCCCGTACTCTCAAACCAAATGTACCTCCCGTCCTTATGACGGACTCGATAGGTGATCGTATAGACGCTCCTGGAATTCATCTGGATTTTCATCCGCTCTTTTACCATTTGCACATCTTCGGGATGCACATAGTCATAAGCGCTGGTTCCGATCAATTCCTCCGGATCATACCCCAGCAACGTAGTGGAGGATGGTGAAACATAGATATACCTGTTGCTCTCATCCGCAGAATGCCTGGAGATCAAATCCATGGAGTACTCTGAAATGAGCCGGTATTGTCCCTCGCTTTCCCGGAGCGCTTCCTCTATCCGGTTTCTCTCCGTAATTCCGCGGGCCTGGTTTATTTTTTCCGCAGTAATGTCCTTGGTAATCGAAAAAACACCGACCACTCCAGTATCATGAATGATCGGAATATATGTTGAATAAGCGTCGCGAATTTCCCCGTCCTTTCGCCGAAAGGCGATTTCAAAACTTCCCGTTTCTCCGCGTAACGCTTTTCTAAAGTATTCTTCCTTCTTTTGCTGCCCTTTTTCACAAAATAGCTGATCCAGACTCAGTTGCATAAAATGCGTAGCCGGGTACCCGGTCAGCTTCTCGGTCGCCGGATTCACTTCCACATATTTACCGTTCACATCAATGATGCAGATCGCATCAGGCAGATTCTCGTACAGTAACTTGTATGTGCTATCCTCGGAAATGAGCTGTTTCAGAAGTCGGCTTTTATCATAGGCCACGGCTAAGGCTCCTTTACTTCTAAGGTAGAGTGGACAAGTTATGATCTTTATCACCATCCATTCTACCCGATTCCTGGAAACGGTGAATAGGGTCCTTGTGCCTAGAACTCATGTAATAGAAAACAGCGTCCCGCAGGTTTCGGGGCGCTGTCTCTTATAATAAAATCAGGTTCTCTCGCGTTTCTTATAGTTAGCTCGGGACCGGTATTGTTGAGGTGCTCTTGCCGGGTACCTTGCCGGCAGAGAGAACATGTGCACAAGGTGGGTGAACGGAATTGACGCAAACAGCAGGAAAGCAAGAACGATATGGAACTGGAACAGAAAGGGAACGGTTTCCATCAGATGATATTGCGGATTAAACGTGAACAGACTGCGGAACCAGGGACCGATCGTGGTTCGATATTCATAAGCAACCACCGTTGTATTGTATATAAGCGTCATATAGGTTCCCATAGCCGCTACGATCAACACCAGGATAACGGCAAAATAATCGCCGAACCCGGCATGAACGCGCACCCGCCGGTTGGTCATTTTTCGGATCAGAAGAAGCACCAGCCCACCGACGACCATCAGCCCGGCAAGGCCTCCGCCCACGATCGCAAACACGTGATAGGTCTCATCGGAGACGCCAAGTGAATGATACACGCTTCTCGGGATCAGAACCCCCATAACATGACCGATGAACGCGAATATAATCCCGTAGTGAAAAACGGTCGAACCGACTCTAAGCCATTTTTTCTCGAAAATTTCTGTGGAAGGCGCAGTCCAGCTAACTTGACGAAAGGCAAAACGGTACAACAGGCCCACGATCATTACCGCCAAGGTGATATACGGAAACACGACCCACCAGAAAATACCGGTCATCGATGTACCTCCATTCAATTGCACATTTTGTATACCGGCAGACCGGTATCACTGCGGGCGGTTCCGTCCATGCCGAACAAAATCGGATACGGGAGCTCGTCCAGGTCGGCTACTTCTCGTTTACTTTCCAGCCTGCGGACATCTTCTTCCGACGGCTCCTTAAATACTTCGGACATGAGAATCCGGAACAGCTCCCGATAGGGGCTGTCTTCTGCCAAATTGTCACGAATCCGCTTGCTGGCTACCGCCAGTCGAAGCTCCAGCGCACGCACATGGATATGGTCGGATCTTACCGCGAGCAGTTCGAACAGCATCGGGATATAATCGCTTAATTCCCCGTTCGTCAGGCTGAATCCGGCATCCTGCACGATATGCTGCAGCAATATAAGCGCCGCTCCCCGCTCCCTGCTGTCACCCAGCTCATGAGCGGTCAGGTACAGTCCCGTTTTGTCCTTCCAGTCAAACGTCCATACATAAAGCTCCCTCAATTCCTTAAGCGGTATGGCATAGAGCGACTCCAGCGCCTGCTCCACGCGTCCCCGCAGAACCGGGTCGTCAATGCCGGAGCGAATGGCCTCCAGCATTTCCGGGCGCGTCTCTAGAAATTGATCGTCCGGATAGCCAAGCATTCTTGACGTCACGGCCAGCATCATAGATTTTGTGTCCATTCTTACTCCTCCTTAGCGAATAGATGCGACATGAAGTCGGAGGATGGAGTAATCGATTCTATGCTGCAAGCCCCCTGTTTGTAATGCAGTCCTTCCTCGCCATCCATTTCTCTTCTGCCCGTAGGGATTACAAACCGCTCATTGTATTTTGCGACGGCAAACAATCTGGCCATATCTTCGATTTCATCCACCGTAATTCCGGCCTCTTCCAGCAATTTGCTGTGTCTCAGCTCGTCCATTCCGCCGACGGCCTGGTTTCTCATATGCACGCGCATCGCGGTCATTTTCAGCAGAACCCTCCGAATCACCGAGGTATCCCCCGCAGACAGCAAGGAAGCCAGGTACTCCATAGGAATTCGCATCTGATCTACTGCGGGAATGTAATGGTCCGTCTGCAGATCGTTTTCTTCGATATGATTCATGATCGGGCTGAGCGGCGGCACATACCAGACCATCGGAAGCGTACGATATTCCGGGTGCAGCGGCAGAGCCACTTTCCATTTCACGGCCATTTTGTAAATCGGCGAACGCTGGGCCGCATCGATCCAGGAATCATTGATTCCCGCTTTCCTTGCCTCCTTGATAATTTCCGGGTCGGACGGGTCCAGGAACACGGAAAGCTGGGATTCGTACAAGGCCTGTGGATCTTCCACGGAGGCGGCTTCTTTGACGCGGTCGGCGTCATAGAACACTACGCCGATATAACGGATTCTTCCCACGCAGGTTTCAGAGCAGATCGTCGCCATGCCCGCTTCGGTCCGCGGATAGCAAAAATTGCATTTTTCCGCTTTATGGGTATTCCAGTTGTAATACACCTTATGGTAAGGGCACCCGTTCATGCAGAATCTCCAGCCCCGGCAAGCGTCCTGATCCACAAGCACGATACCGTCCTCATCCCGTTTGTATAGGGCTCCCGACGGGCAGGAAGCAACACAGGAAGGGTTCAGGCAGTGCTCGCAAATGCGCGGCAAGTACATCATGAAGGTCTTCTCATACTCCATCGCGATATGCTCCTGGAGCTTCTTGACGTTCGGATCGAGCGGAACAATTTCGCTGCCGCCGGCCAGATCATCATCCCAGTTCGGCCCCCACTCCGGTTTGTCCATAAACTCTCCGGTAATAAGGGAGACGGGACGTCCGACCGGCAGGTGTTTGCTTTTCGGACTATGGATCAGATTATCGTAATCATAGGTCCAAGGTTCATAGAAGCTGTCCAGACTCGCCATGTTCGGATTGTAAAAAATGTTGGCCAGCTTCGTGATCGGCCCTCCCGCCCGCAGCGTGAGTTTGCCGTTCCGCAGCACCCAGCCGCCCTTGAATTTCTTCAAGTCTTCCCATTCCTTCGGATAACCCGGGCCAGGGCGGGTCTCCACGTTGTTGTACCACATGTACTCCGTACCGGGGCGGTTGGTCCAGGTATTCTTGCATGTCACGGAACAGGTATGGCACCCGATGCACTTGTCAAGGTTCATTACCATAGCGACCTGCGCTTTAATTCTCAAGCCAATCGACCTCCTTCAGCGGACGGATGATGGTCATTGTATCCCTCTGGTTCCCCGTCGGACCGTAATAGTTAAATCCATAACTGAGCTGTGAATAACCGCCGATCATATGCGTCGGCTTCAGCGTGATCCGCGTGACGCTGTTATGGGTTCCGCCCCGCTGTTTGGTGATCGATGTGCCGGGGACGCCAAGCGTGCGGTCCTGCGCATGATACATATACGCGATCCCTTGCGGAATCCGGTAGGTCAGCACCGCTCTTGCGGCAACAACCCCGTTGCGGTTATACACTTCGATCCAATCGTTGTCCTTGATTCCGATGGATGCCCCGTCCTTCTCGTTCATCCAAACCACCTGCCAGCCGCGGAATAAGGTCGACATCTGGTTCGTGTCCGTGAACATCGTATGAATGCCCCATTTTTGATGGGGGGTCAGGTATCGGATCGTCAATGATTTACCGTTGTTCGGAACTTCCTTTTCCCCTTTGAGAAAAGGAACATGCGCGAGCGGCGGCAGATACAGCGGCAAGGCTTCCCCAAAATCGAGGATCATCTCATGATCGAGATAGAAGCTCTGCCTGCCGGTCAACGTTCGCCAAGGAATGCTGTATTCCGTATTCAAGGTAAACGGCGAGTAGCGTCGATTGTCCTTCTCGAGTCCGCTCCATACCGGCGCCGAAATGGCTTGTCGCGGCTGCGCCGTTATATCCAGCAGCGTAAAGGCATCCTCCTCCCGCGGCTCCGCGATTTCGGCGAGCTGCTTGCCGGTCTTCGCTTCCATGGACCGCCAGCCCTCTACCGCACGTTCTCCGTTCGTAGCTCCCGACATGAGCAGAATCGCTTCGATCGCCTGCCGGTCATCATACAAATCCGGCTGGCCTTTGCCGATGCCCTCGCGCTTCGATACGCCAAGCCGATCCAGCAACTGGGCATATACCTTCTCGCCCGGGATCTTCACGCCCTTGGCGCCGTAGCCTTTTTTAATATTCGGACCGATCGTAATCATCTTGCCGTAGACATTCGGATAGTCCCGTTCCACGAATTGAAAATGCGGCATCGTCTTGCCCGGAATAGCCTCCGTCTCACCGGAGCGCCAATCCTTGATCTTCCCGTGAACCTGGGCAATCTCATCCGGGCTGTCATGGCCGAGCGGGGTCATCACTACATCTTCGCAAACCGGAAGGTGCTTCTTCGCAAATTCGGAGAAGTATTTCGCGATTTCCCGGAAAGCATTCCAGTCGCTCTTGCTTTGCCATGGCGGCTCAATCGCCGGATTGAACGGATGCACGAAAGGATGCATATCCGTGCTGCTCAAATCGAATTTCTCGTACCAGGTTGCGGCCGGCAGCACGATATCCGAGAAGAGACCGGTACTGGTCATACGGAAGTCCATACTGACGAATAAATCCGTTTTGCCCTCAGGCGGCACTTCGTCGGTGTGCACCGTTTCCGGCTGCCAGGAATGGCTCGGATCGGTAAGTACCTGGTTGTCCGCTCCAATGAGGTACTTGGCAAAATACTCGTGGCCTTTACCGCTGTCGCCCAACAAATTCGACCGCCAGTTGAAGAAGACACGGGGAAAATTAGCCGGATCGTTCGGGTGTTCGATCGCCCAATCCAGCTCCTCTTCCTTGAACATTCTCGCTATTTCCGCTTCCGCATCCCGGTCATCCGTGAATCCCTTTTCCCGGACCTGCTTGGCCACGTCAATGGAGTTCTGGCTGAACTGAGGGAATGACGGCAGCCATCCCAGTCTCGCGGCTAACGCATTCACATCCGCCGGATGCATTTTGTTGAACCGTCCGCCCCAAGGCGACTCCTGCTCTTCATTCACTCTGGTTTCATACCGGAACTGCTCGGTGGCGAAATAAAAGAATGAAGTCCCGTTCTGCAACCGGGGCGGTTTGATCCAGTCCCCGGCAAACGCTACCTGCTGCCAGCCTTCAAGCGGACGGACCTTCTCCTGTCCAACATAGTGGGCCCAGCCGCCGCCGTTCACGCCCTGTGTTCCCGTAAGCAGAACGAGATTCAGAATCGACCGGTATATTTGGTCGCTATGGTACCAGTGGTTAGTTCCGCCGCCCATCGCAATCATCGACTTGCCTCCCGTACGGGCGGCATTGTCGGCAAACTCCCTCGCGACCTGGATGCAGTGCGATTTTTTTACGCCCGTGATGGCTTCCTGCCAGGCTGGGGTATAAGGCTTCATATCATCATAATCGGTGGGATAATCACCGGGCAGATTCCGTGGAACACCTACATGGGCCATCATCAGATCATAGACGGTTGCCACCTTGATCGTTTGGCCTTCAGCATTCTGCAGGTATTTGACCGGTACGCCGCGCTGTACCACGGCTCCCTCTTCTTCTGCAAAATAAGGAAAGTCGACAAGTCCGAACTCGTCCGCCTCCTGGATAAACGTCAGCTGAGGATCGATCGTGGTGCCGTCCGGCTTCTCCAGATCCAGATTCCATTCGCTGCCTTGATCCCAGCGGAATCCCTGACTGCCGTTCGGTACTTCAGGCGTGCCGGTGGAGACATCCCAAACCACGGTTTTCCATTCTGCCAGCTCATAAGCCCCGTCTAGATCGGAAGCCCGCAGAAACCGGCCGGAGCGCAGGCTGCCGCCTTGCTCCTCCAAAATAACGAGGAACGGTAAGTCGGTAAACTTCTTCACATAGTCCGTGAAATACGGAGTCTGTTGGTCCACATAAAATTCCTTAAGAATGACATGCGTCATCGCCATAGCGAGAGCGGCATCCGTCCCTACCCTGGCGGGCAGCCAAATATCGGCGAACTTCTCGTACTCGGAATAATCGGGACTGACCCCGACTACCTTAGTTCCGTTATATCTGGCTTCGACCATGAAATGGGCGTCAGGGGAGCGGGTCTGCGGGATATTGGTTCCCCAGATAATAAAATATTTGGTGTTGTACCAGTCCCCGCTCTCCGGAACGTCGGTCTGTTCGCCCCAGACCTGCGGCGAAGCCGGCGGGAGATCCGCATACCAATCGTAGAAGCTGAGAATCGTCCCCCCGATCAAGGACAAAAAGCGGGTTCCTGCAGCATAGCTGACCATGGACATCGCGGGGATCGGGCTAAAGCCCACCACCCGGTCCGGCCCGTATTTACGAATCGTATGAATCGTGGCTCCGGCGATCATCTGACAGGCCGTATCCCAGTCTGCCCGTACGAATCCGCCTTTCCCCCTTGCCGTGACATATCTCTCCCGTTTCTCCGGGTCGCTGACGATGTTCTCCCAGGCGATGACCGGATCCTGCACCGTCTCCATCTCCCGCTGCCACATCTCGTACAGATCACCGCGGATATATGGATACTTCACTCGAATCGGGCTGTAGGTATACCAGGAAAAACTGGCACCACGGGGACAGCCGCGGGGTTCGTATTCCGGGAAATTGGCGCCGGTCGTCGGATAATCGGTCTTTTGCGTTTCCCAGGTGATGATGCCGTCCTTGACAAAAACGTTCCAGCTGCATGATCCGGTGCAGTTGACGCCATGCGTCGATCTGACGACTTTGTCATGCTGCCAGCGGCCCCGATACAGTCCTTCCCAATCGCGATCTCTCGGGCTTTCCTCGGTCCAACCGTCATTGATGGTCTCCCCGCGCTTCAAATACTTGAGGGTCTCGAACAGCTTGTTTTTTTTATCGCTCACAATGACGCCCCTTTCCCGCTTGAATTAGCCACCGGATTAAATCTTTCGCCAGTCAGCTTAAAACTGCCCTGGCCGGCATGCAGTTCCTCAACAAAAACCTCCCACTCCGCGGCGTTACAAGCCGCAATAATCAGGCGCTGAAGATCGTTCAGGTCTTCATTCAGGCCGATTACTTCTCGAACGTCATCCGGCACCGGGCCGAACCGCATCTCCAATAACGCGAGCAAATCTTCCCGATCATTCTGAGCAAACTGTTCCATTTCCGCTTGATTCATCCGGGTCCACCTCTTCCGTAAGGATTTATGCACTTCAGCCTATCTTCCGTAATTTGGATGCGCCTAGGATTCAGACTTCATCATCTTAAAATAATCCGCGATCAGTGTTTTCTTCATTAATTCGGCCGTCTCCCGAAAATGAGTAGCGATTTCGTCATCGCCTGTCTCAATGGCTTCCCAAGAGAATTTCCGGCTGGTGAACTGCCCCAATTGTTCGCCGAACCGCAGATTGACGGTCACCCCGCGTTCGTCCGCGCTCCCCCCGGCCTTGACGTCATAGGGATGCAGGTGCAGCAGCTCAAGCTCGCGTACCAGCAGGTTATACAGCCTCGGTTCGATTAATTGCAAAGGCTTGTCGGGCAGCATAGCAGCCAGAGAGTAGTTGTTCTCAATGATGGTCATGATGCACCACCCCCTCGATTTCTTTTTCCAGCATCTCCATCTCATCCCGATTATGAAGCTGATCCAGCACGATCAGGGATTGAAAACGGTAAAGAATTTCTCTGGATACCTCTCCGCCAGCCAGCATAATCTTGACCTCCTGAACAATTTCCCTCAGCAAATCATGATCTCTGGTCAAGGCAATGATGACCGGTTGGAGCTCCGGTTTCATATTTAAAGCTTCAATATATAGACCCTCTTCCTCACTTAAAGCATGCTGAAGCGTACGAGTTTCCCAATGCTCCACGGTAATGTATGCAAGCTCCAGGGCTCTTTCCCTTTCACCCAGCTCCAAAGCGCGTCCAAACAGTTCGGTCAGCTCTCTGGCTTCCTCCAACGCTGCTTCATGAATGGATGAATGACTGTCAACCTTCCTTAATGCCGGTCCTGACATACCGCTCACTTCCTTTCTCCTGGTTTTGGAATTCGGTTGCCAATGCTAGCATTCGCGTCCTCTGTATCCGATCGAAGCACGGAGTCGGCCTGCGATAAATCGCTGAAAATGGCAACATATTGCTTTACGCTGTCCTGATCGTCCTTCAGTGCGGTAACGGAGAGCCATTCCCGGTAAATATCCCCGTTCGCCCTTCGGTTGACGATCTCGCCCTGCCATTTGCCGGTCGCCTGCAGGGTGGACCAAAATGAATCATAAAAAGCTTTGTCGTGATAACCGGAGCTTAACAAGCTTGGATTTTTACCGATGACATCCTCCTTGGAATACCCCGTGACCCGCGTAAATGCCGCATTCACGGATTGAATGACGCCTTTCGTATCGGTCACCATGATGGCATCCGCCGTTGACCTGATAATGTCAGCCGCGAATTCCAGTTTGTTATTGAAGAATACCCATAGAACAAGAATGAAGCTGGCAAGCGAGGCCTCCGACAAAGCCATAAAACCGATCGCGTAATGGCCCGTCCAATTAAACAGCAGGGTCAATAGAAGCGGAGGAAAAAAGCCGCCAAGGCCGCCGGCCGCAGACACGACCCCGCTTGCGATTCCGCCCTGTTTGGAGAAGTACAGTGGCACCAGCTTGAAGACGGCGCCATTCCCGATCCCGGCGCAGATAGCCACGACAAAACAGCCTGCTGTAAACAACGGCATAGTCAGACCGAAAGACAACAGCACGCCCGATACCGTTAGACCGGCAAACACGAACATGAGAACTTTAAATGGATTGGTTTTATCCGAGAGCACGCCGCCTGCGGGGCGAAGCAATGTTGCAAGTGCAATGAATCCTGCCGTTCTGAGGCCGGCATCCACCTTGTCCAACTCGAAATAGCTCACAAGGAAGCCGGGAAGATAAATCGTAAAGGCCACAAACGAGCCGAAGGTAATAAAATAGAAAATGCTGAAAAACCACAATTTTTCATTCCGGTACACCTGCTTGAACTGGCTTATCCAAGAGCTGCGGGTCCTTTCTTCCTTCCTGTCGCCAAACAAGAGATTCAGCGCGGCAAAAAGGACCAGCAAGACCAGGAACCAGGTTACGGCCATCTTCCAGCCGACGGCATCGGCCAGCAATGGCGCTCCGAACGTCGAAATGGCGGTACCCAGGTTGCCTATCCCGTATATCCCGTTGACGGTCCCCTGTTTTTCCTTCGGATAATATTTGGGCAGAGAAGTAACCCCGATCGAGAAGGTAGCCCCACCAATCCCCAGGAAAAAGCCGCTAATGGCCAGATCGAGAAAGGAATCGGCCCGGCTCAAATAAAACACCGGCAGCAGAAGAATGAAGAAACTGATCGTATACATCCATCTGGAGCCATATCTGTTGGTCAGAAAGCCTGCCGGGATTCTCAGCAAGGAGCCTAGAATAACGGGTATCGCCGTGGTCCAGGCTTTTTCCCCCGAGGTCAGCGGAATATCACTCCCTATGTACGCAATCAACGAGGAAATCAGTACCCAGGCCATAAAGGAAACAACCAGACTTAACGTTTGAAGAGGCAGCTGCATTCTTTTAACCATATAATCCCTCCTTTGGCGGTCGTTTCTTCTAATACCATACCCACTCACCCAGTTCCCAACCATATTTTTCACGTATCAGGAAAACGCGCATGGGATTATATCCCTATTTTCAACAAACTATTTGCAAATATACTACTTCCGGCACCCTTTTATGGATTTCCGCCCCATGCCTTCTCACATATCACGAGTCCCCGTGAATATACTTTATTTACAACTACTCTCGCCGTTCAAGCAAGCCAATTGGGGAGGTGCTTATCATTGTCGTCATTTGATCCGAACAAAGGAAACTTCGTAGTGTCGAAAGAGGACTGGTCGCTGCACCGCAAAGGCTATCAGGATCAGCAGCGCCACCAGGAAAAGGTGCGGGAAGTCATTAAGCAGAACCTTCCGGACCTGGTCACTGAAGAGAATATCATCATGTCGGACGGTAAACAGATCATTAAGGTCCCCCTCCGCAATTTGGAGGAATACCGGTTTATTCATAATTTTCAAAAGCAAAAGCATGTCGGTCAGGGAGACGGGGACAGCGAAGTAGGCGATGTGCTCGCGCAGGACAGTCCCAAGGAACCGGGCAAAGGGGGAAAAGCCGGGGATCAAGCCGGAACCGATTATGTGGAGGCGGAGATCAGCATCGAGGATCTGGAGGATCTGCTGTTCGATGAGCTTGAGCTTCCTTTTATCGAAGACAAGGATAAGGAAGAAATGGAGACGGTCTCCTTCCGTTTCAACGATATCCGTAAAAAAGGACTGATGTCCAACATCGATAAGAAGCGTACCATCCTGGAAAATCTCCGGCGCAACGCCACCACGGGCGTACCGGGCATCCATGGCATTTCACCGGACGATCTCCGCTATAAAACCTGGGAGGACGTGCGTATTCCGAAATCCAATGCGGTCATTATCGCCATGATGGATACAAGTGGAAGTATGGGGGCTTTTGAAAAATACTGCGCTCGCAGTTTCTTTTTCTGGATGACGCGGTTTTTGCGGCGGCAGTATGAGAAGGTGGAGATTATTTTTCTCGCCCACCATACAGAGGCTAAAGAGGTCAGCGAGCAGGACTTCTTCACCCGCGGGGAAAGCGGAGGCACGATCTGTTCCTCTGTCTATCAAAAAGCGCTGGAAATCATCGATGAGCGTTACTCTCCCTCCAGCTACAATATATATCCCTTCCACTTCTCGGACGGAGATAACCTTACTTCGGATAATGAGCGGTGCACCCGGCTGATCGGGGAACTGCTCAAACGCAGCAATATGTTCGGTTACGGCGAAGTGAACCAATACAATCGGGGCAGCACGTTAATGTCGGCTTACCGGAACTTGAAGCAGGACCGGTTCTTGTACTATGTCATTAAGGAAAAAGGGGAAGTGTTCAGCGCTTTGAAGCGCTTTTTCCATAAACGGGAAAAGGGGGTCCAGTCGTGACAAAGGAACTCTCTGCACTGGAATACGCGATCGCGGAAATAATGGAAATCGCCGACGGTTTCGGGCTCGATTATTATCCGATGCGCTACGAAATTTGCCCGGCCGACATCATATACACATTCGGGGCTTACGGGATGCCCACCAGGTTCTCTCACTGGAGCTTCGGAAAAATGTTCAATAAAATGAAGATGCAATACGACTTCGGTCTCAGCAAAATCTATGAGCTCGTCATTAATTCGAATCCCTGCTACGCGTTCCTATTGGAAGGCAATTCCCTGATCCAGAACAAGCTGATCGTTGCGCATGTACTCGCCCACTGCGATTTCTTCAAAAACAATATGCGCTTTAGCAATACGAACCGGGATATGGTGGAGAGCATGTCAGCGACTGCGGAACGGATCAGCCAATATGAGCTGGAATATGGCGCAGCAACCGTGGAATCGTTCATCGATTCCGTACTCGGAATTCAGGAGCATGTGGACCCGCAGTTGATCAAGCCGATGCGGTACGACAAGCGCAGACAGACGGAAGAAAAGCTCCGTCGAGCGAAGGAAAGCCGCAGCCGGAATGATGCTTCCGGACGAAGCGCCTACGACGATTTATGGGCATTGGATGAGCCGGCGGCGGAGTCGGGCGGGTCGAAAAAGACAAAACCCGATGCCGTGAGTTTCTTCCCGCCGGAGCCGGAAAAGGACATCGTCTGGTTCATCCAGGAATACAGCGAAACGCTGGAGGATTGGCAGCGTGACATCATGAGCATGCTGCGCGAGGAAATGCTGTATTTCTGGCCGCAGATGGAGACGAAGATCATGAACGAAGGCTGGGCTTCCTATTGGCATCAACGGATCTTGCGCGAACTGGACTTAACAAGCGACGAAACGATCGAATTCGCCAAACTGAACGCCTCGGTCGTTCAGCCGTCCCGGCAAAGCCTGAACCCGTACTATCTCGGGCTTAAGATATTTGAGGATATCGAACGTCGCTGGGATCGACCGACGGAAGAAGAAATGAAGAGATTCGGTCGGGAACCCGGCAAAGGCAGGGAGAAAATATTCGAGGTGCGCGAGCTCGACTCCGATCTCTCGTTCCTGCGCAGTTATTTAACGAAAGAACTGGTGCGGGATCTGGACCTGTATATTTTCAAGAAGCAGGGCCCGGAATGGAAAATTACCGACAAATCGTGGGAGAACATCCGCGACCAGTTAGTCGCCTCCCGCGTCAACGGCGGCTCGCCTTATATCGTCGTCAAGGATGGCGACCACCAGCGGAACGGAGAACTGCTGCTGAAGCATCAGTATGAAGGAATCGAGCTGGATTTAAAGTATTTGGAGCGTACGCTCCCCTACGTATTCCGGCTTTGGGGCAGACCGGTCCACCTGGAAACTGTCGTGGAGGGCAAAACCGCGCTGTTTAGTTATGACGGGGAGAAGCATTATCGGAAGATTTTATAATTCTATAACTCTATCACCTTACCTTCATTTAAAGAACGTTTGGATGAATGCTGACAAAGAAGCAGGCGATTCGCTTAAAGAGGCGAAACGACTGCTTCTTTTTTTGTGGATTCGGCGTTCCTATCCTGACACTTGATCCATTGTGGCTTTCCCTTGACTTAAGAAAGAGCTATATCTCTTGCTGCCGTTAAATTAACTGCGAATTCTACAGTTAATTTTATCAACTTAGCCGTTTTAGATTAATTAGATGTAAAACATACCGCTAAATTCACCCTTTTCGGCGAAATCACCACATTCCGGCTAAATTAACGGTAGGTTTTACTGTTATTTCACATCAAACCGGGAATTCCAGAAAATTAGATGTAGGTTATACAGTTAATTCAATCACCAATCTATCATCACTTGTCACTTTGGCCCATTGTGGCGCCCTAGCACGTTGAATTCACTTAGCACCTCGACACTTTGGCTCCGTGACGCTTTATTACTCATTATGCACTTTGGACTTTGGCTCCTTCGTACCTTAGCCCTTTACCAACATCAGTTACTTCTTACTGCGACTTCCCGTTCTTCACCCACTCCGCCACGGCCACGGTGCGTTTGGCCTGGTAGATTACGCCGTCGCGAAGATTCTCCTGAATCTTGCCGTCCTGGCCTACTGTGGCGCTCATCCCGTAGGGATTTCCGCCGGATGCGAAGGTAACCGGGTCCGAATAACCCGGTGCAGCAATGATCGCGCCCCAGTGATACATTGTCGTATATAGCGACAAGATGGTGGCCTCTTGTCCGCCATGCAGGTTGCTTGCGCTGGACATGGCGCTGACCACTTTGTTGACGAGCTTTCCTTGAGCCCACAGACCGCCGGTCGTGTCCAGGAACTGCTTCATCTGGGAAGGGACGTTCCCGAAGCGGGTCGGCACGCTGAAAATAATTCCGTCCGCCCAAACCAGATCGTCCAATGTAGCAACCGGGACATCCTTGGTAGATTCCACATGCGCCTTCCAGGCTGGATTACTGTTGATCGCGGCTTCCGGCGCCAATTCCTCGACCTTCAACAGTTTCACTTCGGCCCCCGCCGCCTTTGCCCCTTCTGCTGCCCAACTCGCTAATTGATGGTTGGTTCCCGTCGAGCTGTAATAGATAACTGCCAGGTTTATATTTGCCATGAACAGATTTCCTCCTTAGTGTGAACGATCTTATCCCTCATAACTTAACCAATTTCGATTTCCCCGATTCCACATCTATAGTCAAATAAATAAAGCCCGGCGACAAAAAGCGTCGTCAGGCTCTCACTCTCATAGTACTCCATTAGATTAACGGTTGAGCAAACTTCCCACATATCGAAGCAATTCATTGGCGCAGACCGGGCAGTAGCCGTGCTCGTCAATCAACCGCTTGCTGACCTCGTTGATGCGTTTCAACTGGTTTTCATCCGGCGTTTTGGTGGAGGTCGTGATTTTCACGATATCCTTGAGGTCCGCGAACAGCTTCTTTTCGATCGCCTCGCGCAGCCGGTCATGATGATTGTATTCAAACTTTCTGCCCTTGCGGGAATAAGCGGAGATCCGAATCAGAATTTCCTCGCGGAACGCTTTTTTGGCATTCTCCGAGATGCCGATTTGCTCCTCGATCGAGCGCATCAGTCTTTCGTCCGGGTCCATCTCCTCATCGGTCAGAGGATCGCGAATCTTGGTCCAATTGCAGAACGCTTCAATATTGTCGAGATAATTCTCGAACAAGGTTCTGGCCGACTCTTCAAAAGAATACACAAACGCTTTCTGCACTTCTTTCTTAGCGAGCTCATCATACTCTTTGCGGGCGATGCTGATGAAATTGAGGTAGCGCTCCCGCTCCTCTTTCGTGATGGAAGCATGCTGATCCAGGCCGTCCTTGATGGCGCGGAGGATATCCAGCGCTCCCATGCAATGCAGATCCTGCTTGATCAGCGCGCTCGAAATCCGGTTGATGACATATCTCGGATCCACCCCGGACATGCCCTCTTCCAAATATTCGTTCTGCAGCTCCTTCAAATCGGCATCCTTGTAGCCTTCAACTTCCTCACCGTCATACAGCCGCATCTTCTTGACGAGATCGATGCCCTGCTTCTTGGTCTCCTTGAGCCGTGTAAGTATAGAAAAAATAGCCGCGGAACGCAGGGCGTGCGGGGCAATGTGCACATGGCTCATATCGCTCTGTCCGATCAGCTTGGCGTAAATTTTCTCCTCCTGGGACACTTTGAGGTTGTATGGAATCGGCATTACAATCATCCGTGACTGCAAAGCCTCATTTTTTTTGTTGGCAATAAACGCTTTATACTCCGATTCGTTAGTGTGAGCAATGATTAGCTCATCCGCGCTTATGAGCGCAAATCTCCCCGCTTTAAAATTGCCTTCCTGGGTTAGGGACAGCAAGTTCCAGAGGAATTTTTCGTCGCATTTCAGCATTTCCTGAAATTCCATTAAACCGCGGTTCGCTTTGTTAAGCTCCCCGTCAAAACGATAAGCTCTGGGGTCCGATTCCGAACCATATTCCGTAATAGTGGAAAAATCAATACTTCCCGTCAAGTCCGCGATATCCTGTGATTTCGGATCCGAAGGACTGAACGTGCCGATACCGACCCGGCCATCTTCCGACAATAGCACTCTCTCAACAGCAACCTGTTCAATGTCCCCGTCATATTCCGTCTTCAATCTCATCTGGCATACCGGGCAAAGATTACCTTCAATCCGCACGCCAAGCGCCTTTTCCACCTCGGACCGCAGCTCATGAGGCACCAAATGTAGCGGGTCTTCATGCATCGGGCAGCCCGCTATGGCATAGACAGCCCCTTTGTCGGTACGCGAGAACTTCTCCAATCCTCTTTTTAGCAGCGTCACCAGTGTCGATTTGCCGCCGCTGACCGGCCCCATTAGCAGCAGGATCCGCTTCCTAACATCCAGTCGTCTTGCCGCCGAATGAAAATATTCCTCCACCAGCTTCTCCACCGCACGATCGAGCCCGAAAATTTCCTGTTCAAAGAACTTATACCTTTTCCGGCCGTTCACTTCTTCTACGCCATAAGATTCGATCATTTCATATACCCGGGCATGGGCTGTCATGGCAGGCGCAGGGTCTGTGGCGAGCAATTCGATATATTGCTTGAATGTTCCGTTCCAGACAAGCGAATCGCTCTCCGCCCGGTATGCCGCTATACGTTCAAAAATATCCATATTCGGTACCTCCTGTACTCCGCTTGGTGTGTTCTGATTCCCCCGTTAGTGATCCTGGCTGAAACGCTGGGCTCATGCCTTGCTCTTTGTCCCGTCGGCTCTTTACACCGGGTGTGAATGCGGCGTTACATCGCCGCGCTTTTTGGAAAAAGTGTATTACATACCTATGCGGAGGGAGCGGATAAGTTGACCTTCGGATATGATATAATTTTTTGGTAAGCAAATTTTCTTGAAAAGGAAGATCGTGATGGCAGTACAGCATGAGACGGAATTGTATGCGCCGCTTAAGGCATTTTTCGAGGAGCGGGGCTACAGTGTCAAAAGCGAGGTTCGACACTGCGATCTGGTTGGAATTTCGCCGTACAGCGAGCAGCCTCTCATCGTGGAAATGAAAAAGACATTCAATCTCCACCTGCTGCTGCAAGGGCTGGAAAGACAAAAGCTAAGCAGCGACGTCTATCTCGCCGTGGAACGCAACCGCGCCAAACGCGGGGCCCACAATCAGCGCTGGAACGAAATTACGATCCTTTGCCGCAGGCTGGGTCTAGGCCTGATCACCGTAACGCGCTATAAAACAAAGCCGCCCTTTGTGGAGATTCTCTGCTCCCCGGGCGATAAAGTCATCGTGCCATCACCCAAAGTGATCAAGGCACGGGCCTCCAAGCTGCTTTACGAGTTCAACGAACGCAGCGGAGATTACAATGTCGGCGGCAGCAACGGAACGAAGCTGGTCACCGCCTACCGCGAAAAGGCGCTACGAGTCGCCCTAGCCCTTCAGGCAGGCGGAGAGATGGCGCCGCGCGAGGTCCGCGACCGGAGCGGCATCGGCAACGCCGCCGCATTCCTTCAGCGGAACTACTATGGCTGGTTCCGCCGGGTCGCGCGCGGCCGCTATGTCCTGACGCCCGAAGGCGAGCAAGGAATTGCGCTCTATCAGGGCGTGGTCGACGGATGGCACCAGGCTGCGCCGACGGCTGATGACAGATCCCCGCATGAATAATAAATTCGCGATATCCCGGAGAACGAGCACCGGTTTCAACACTCGAAACGTGCGGTAAACTCCGACAACGCCTCGGCGATCCGGTCCAGCCCCGTGCGGATCGCCGAGGCGTCATGTCCTCCAAAAACAACGGTAAAGACCTCGGGATCACGGACCAGCTCTATGGCAGGGCCGTCCTTCCCCTCATTCTTTTCTAGGACCGAGCCCGGCCAAAATGCCGCGCCCTTAAGCAACGAAGCCTTTAACAACGACTCCGCATGTAATCCGGGAGGCAGGACGAAAGTTACATAGTTTCCGTTCTCATGGACCCGCCACTCCGTCTCCTTCCATGCCGGTTGTTTCAGCAAATCCTGAATAGCCTCCTTTCCTGCCCGTCCTTTCAGCTCGATTCCGTTTTCGGTGTCGCTTCCTTCCCCGACCGTTACCTGCCCGGCTAAAGAAATAAACGTTCCTTCATCTAAATAACCTTCAACCTCATTTTTCAGGCCTGCCGGCAAGCTGCGAATCATCTCTGCGAGCCATAGCTCCATGTCATCGCCCCCCGTTATTCAACTTTAAGGCGATTGTACCCGAGGACAAATTATGATCGCAATTCACTTTCCGAAGTTAAATTTACGCCGCTTTGTCAGAATCTAGTGTATTTTGCGATAATAGAAACCACATGATAGAATGTAGTCTGGAAATAAAGACCCAGAGGTGATCACATGTCATACAATACCGAACTCGCAACCGAGCCCTCTCGCACCAGAAGAACGTCACGCAAGCCATCCGCCAAACTTATCGTTTTGATCTGGATTTTGTTAATAGGTGCGGGAGGCGCTTCCGCTTACTTATACAGCAATCATTTGAAGGAATCCATGATGCAGCAGCTGGATGCCAATTGGCAAGCCAAGACCGAGGAACTCAAAGCCGACTATACGGCCCAGCTATCCGTGCTTAGTACCGAAGTAAACAATTTGCAAAGCAAAGTGGAGACATTTAATGAGCTCCTGGAATTCACGAAGGACAACACCACCGATAAAACGGACAATAGCAACAAGCTCTACACTCAATTAAGCGAAGTCAAAAAACAGCTGGCCGAGCTGCAAAAGAAGATGGATTTGCTGAAATGATAACACCGACCAAACAAATCAACCGTTTTTTTCTGTTGGCGACCGGTCCCCTCTTGGGACTGTTAATTGCGCTGTTCATCGGAGGAGCCAATATCGATCTGAACCGGGACAAAGTAAGCTTTGCACCGGATTCGGAAATTCCCCAGGTTACCGGGCAAATCGCCCAAAAGCTGGATGCAGCCGAAGGAGCGGCCAAACTGACGGCCTCCTCCATCAAGGAAACAGCCGAACTCTATCATAAAACGACTTCCACTATGTCAACGATCGTAGAGACGGCTCAACAATCGGCTAACCGTCCGGAGGCCATTTATAACAAAAGAATTACCGTTAAGCTGGGTACGCCTTTCCAGACAATACAAAGCGATAAAATCCGGATCGAATTGTATAAAGTCAATCCGGGCACTTATAAAGGCTACGCCATGAAGGTGAAGCTGAAATCGCCGGATGCGATGAAAATGTCGCTAGGCAAGGACAAGCTGGGCGGTGCGGAAACGACGCTCCGGGCTGTTCAGCGGCATGGAGCCGTAGCCGGGATCAATGCCGGAGGATTTGCAGATTCGCAAGGGAAGAGATACCCGCTTAGCACTACCGTATTAAACGGGGAGTATTTGACCGGATTCGAACCGACCTTTAAGGATTTATTCTTTGTAGGTCTCAGCAAATCCGGCAAGCTGATCGGAGGAAAGTATAAAAGCAAAGCCGATTTGGACAAGCTGCAGCCTTCGTTCGGTGCGTCCTTTGTCCCGATTTTGCTGAATAACGGCGTGAAAACGACCATTCCGCAAAAATGGAAGACTTCGCCGCTACGGGCTCCCCGCACGGTCATCGGCAACTACAAGGATGATCAGCTTCTGATCCTCGTCATCGACGGCAGGGATGAGAACGGAAGCTCCGGCGCCACGCTGCCCGAGTTACAGGACAAGTTGTTCAAGCTTGGCGTTCAGGACGCATATAACCTGGATGGCGGAGGTTCCTCTTCCCTGATCGTGAACGGCCGGGTCGTCAACAAGCCTTCCGACGGGCAGCTCCGTCCGGTTCCAACGCATTTTCTGTTTTTTAAATAGTTAATCACGAGACTCTTTTATTTTGTCTATGAAATAGATCATAATTTGATTTATTTTTAATGGAGAGATGGGTATAATAGGAGCAGGAGTATAACGTGGAGGTGTTCCGCTATGAGTTTTTCGCTAACATTTTGGATTATTACTGTGGTGCTGGCCATGTTCCTGTGCGGCATTCTGACTTCATCCTACAATGATGACAAAACAAAAGGCCTGTAAATAAATGAGCTTCCCCTTCTGGGGAGGCTTATTTATTTCAGACCGCATCGCAGGCAAGTCTCCCCGCGTAACCGCCAGGCAGCTCGCCACTCCGAACGGGTTAGGACAACCGGTTCATTTCCAGCAGACACTGATGGCAAATGGAACGTTCCTTGAAGTCGCTTACTTGTTCCATGGAACCGCAGAACACACATTTTGGGCGATATCTCTCTAAAATGATGTGGTCACCCTGCACTAAAATTTCTACAGGATCCCCCTCGTTCATCTGATATCTCTTTCGCAGCGATTTGGGCAAGACAATTCTTCCCAGCTGGTCCACTTTGCGGACCACACCAGCAGGTTTCATAAAACGTACACCTCTCCTGAAAAAATATTATGTAAAATAGAACCAAATACCTATTCCTATTTTATAATTCGCTATTTTTTTCAGGATTCCTGCTGATTCGCTAAATCTCAACGTATTTAATTATTTTCGCAGGATTCCCGCCGACAACCGCATTATCAGGTACATCCTTCGTGACTACCGCCCCCGCCGCGATGACTACGTTATCGCCGATCGTGACGCCCGGCACAATAACAGCACGGCCGCCAATCCAGACGTTATTGCCGATGGTCACCGGCTTCCCGAATTCGGCCCCGGAGTTCCGCTCGTTCGGATTCAAAGGATGCGCCGCCGTATAGATATGAACACCCGGCGCCATGAAACAAAAGTCCCCGATCCGCACTTCGCAAACATCCAGTATCACGCAATCAAAGTTGGCGTAAAATTGGTCCCCGACGTAAATATTCGATCCATAGTCGCACCGGAATGTCGGTTCAATATAAATATGCTCCCCGGTAGATCCGAATAGTTCCTTCAGAATGGCCGTTCTCTGCTCTCTTTCATCCTCAAGCGTCTGATTGTATTGGCGGGTCAGTTGGCGGGCCTTTAACCGTTCAGCGACCAGCTCCGCATCGCTGGCGTCATACCACTCGCCCCCGAGCATTTTTTCTTTTTCTGTTCTAAGTTGAGACATGTTCAGTACCTCCACAATTTATATACCGCTATTCCTCGCAATTTCCCGTTATTCCATCCCCGGAAAATCCAGCTGCCGCAGCGCTTCGTAAACGATAATCGCCGCGGAATTCGATAAATTGAGCGAGCGGACCTTGTCGGTCATCGGCATCCGCATCACCGTCTCAGGGTGGGCCTCCAAAATTTCAGGCGCGAGCCCCTTGGTTTCTTTGCCGAACACAAAGAAATCTCCATCTTGGTATTCGAAATCCGTGTAACGCTTCTTGGCTTTAGTTGTAGCGAAGAAAAACCGGCTGCCGCTGTATTTCTCTTCTACCTCGGCAAACGAATCGTGATATTCGATATTTACGGCGTACCAGTAATCAAGTCCCGCCCTTTTTAACGTAGCGTCATCAGTTCGAAAACCGAGAGGCCGCACCAGATGCAAGTGAATGCCGGTTGCCGCGCAGGTTCTCGCAATATTCCCGGTATTCGCCGGAATCTCCGGCTCCACGAGTACAATATGCAATGCCATGTTGATCAACACCTCTATATGTCTTTTTTGAACTCAATCTCTTTATTATAACAGTTTATCCGGAAAAGCCGCATCAAAAAGAATGGTCTGAAGCTAAGCGCCAACAAAAACGGCAGCCGGAGGATTGTCCTCCGCTGCCGCTTCAAGCTTGCTTAATTAATTGTTATCCGTTCGCTTTTTGAAACTCGGTCATGAAGTCAACGAGTGCTTTGACGCTGTCATAAGGCACTGCGTTATAAATGGAGGCACGAAGCCCGCCGACGCTGCGGTGACCCTTCAGGCCTACGAAACCTTCCAGTTCCGATTGCTTGATGAACTGCTTCTCCAGCTCCTCGGAAGCAAGACGGAAGGTCACGTTCATGATCGAACGGTCTGCCGCATTCGCGCATCCGCGGTAGAATCCGCCGCTGCCATCGATCGCCTGGTACAGAAGATTCGCTTTGTCCTTGTTCTTCTGCTCGATTCCTGCCAGGGAACCCTGCTCTTCGATCCATTTCAACACTTCGTTCACCATATAAATCGAGAAGGATGGCGGCGTGTTATAAAGCGAGTTATTCTCGGCATGGGTATCGTAACGGAAATAGCTAGGCAAGTGCTTAGGGGAGTTCTGAAGAAGCTCCTCGCGGGCGATTACCACCGTTACGCCGGATGGTCCCAGATTCTTCTGTGCGCCGGCATAAACGACGCCGAACTGGGTCAAATCAAAAGGACGGCACAAAATATCGCTCGACATATCCGCAATCAAAGGCACGCTTCCGGTATCCGGGAAGCTTTGGAATTGAGTTCCTTCGATCGTTTCATTGGAAGTAACATGCAGGTAAGCTGCGTTCTCAGGAAGGTTCAGCTTGCTGAGATCCGGTACCGACATATATTTATCTTCTTCCGAAGAAGCTGCGACAAAAGTGTCCCCGATCAGCTTGGCTTCCTTGAGCGCCTTGTTCGCCCAGCTTCCCGTCTTCACGTAGCCGGCCGTTTTGCCTTCCGTCAAAAGGTTCATCGGAAGCATAGCGAATTGCGTCGTAGCTCCGCCTTGCAGGAACAATACCTTGTATCCCTCCGGATTCCCCAACAGGTTCAGCAAGCGGCTTGAGGCTTCATTATGAACCTCTTCATATACCTTGCCGCGGTGCGACATCTCCATAATGGACATTCCGGTACCTTTAAAATCGACAAATTCCGCTTGCGCGCGTTCCAGCACAGCAAGTGGCAGGGCCGCCGGTCCTGCGTTAAAGTTGTAAGCTCTCTTGCTCATTGCTCCCCCATCCTTTCTCCTCATTGTCTAATATGGTTCGAAGTTTTAGATAAGGATTATCATAGCAACTATTCTTTTTTCCAGCAAGCTGATATTTCGTCAAAACCCGCAGTTTGCAGAATTGACACATTAACGCTTCATCCCGTCAAAGGACCTAGTCCGGTTTCGTGAAAAATTCATATACTCTCGACCAGGTCTTTTGTTCGCCGGGAGCCAGTTTCACTTCAATAAACATTTCCGGGGATACGACATGGCCGATTCCCCAAACCGCCGCAGCCGAAACATGGAATCTGCTGATTTCACGGACGCCTGCTCCACTCGGGTGGTGCAGCAGTTCCCAGATCCAAGGGTATTTATTTCCATCGAAACCCGGAAGGCGGAAATAAAACGGGTCTTTTGGCGTATGGTCCCAGCGAACTTCGCCGGCATCTCCCTTGCCAAAGATCAGGCCGGCAAGCGTTTCCTCTTCATCCGCCCAGGGAAACAATTCAAACGGAAACTTCAATACGTAATTCGGACCTATCGGATAACCGTCGATTCCAAAGAAATTATGACAATATTCCTCGGTAAGGATAGGCTTCGTCCCTGTATTGTGAAGCAGATACTGTACCGTAAGCCGATTTTCGTCTATCGAAACCGATTTGGTAACGGCAACCGCGTATCCACGGCAATCTTCCGGAGTTATCCGAAACGTAATTTTCCGGGTGCCTTCCATTTCGATTTCAGTAGCAAAAGGTTTGATCGGATACGCTCGCGAGAAGTCATATTCCCGGTCATCCGGCCGGGTTAGCAGCCCGACGCCGAGTTTGGGAAACGCTCCACCTACTGGCGCGTCCTCGTAGCCGATCGGTTCCTTAATTCCGAACTCATTGCACAGGCCCGCGCCTCCGGTGCCCTGACCGGGCACCAGGCTTTCGGGAACGCAGTATGAGTGATTTCCATCGAGTAATGTAACGTCCGTAATAAATCCGTTCCAATCAAAACGGGATCCCCGATAATCTCCGGGCTCAGCGATTTCAATCACCAGTTGTTCATTCTTAAGTTGATAAGCCATTGCTGAAATGCCTCCCAAAATCACTAACGGGCTTTATTGCCCCAATACAATTTCAAGCTCATGCAATCCGTCTTCCGAAAGCTTTTCGATCGCGCTCCGTTGAATCAGGCAGCCTTCTCCCGAAACGACGAAAGGAAGCGACTCCCCGTTCAAGGTAACGGATTGAATGCGATATGCTCCGTAATCGGCTCCTTGAGGATTACAATAAACGAGACGCAGCATACGTCCGGCAAACAACGTCTCAACGGAAGCTTTACCGTCCACGTCAAACTGCGGTTTCATCAATTTCGGCTCCAACTGCAAATCGCCGTAATAGCCCTTGACCCCGAACACTTCCGTCAACTGGGTCAGCAGCAGCCAACTGGCCGATCCGGTCAGATACGTGTACATGCCGCGTCCTTTTTCGTTGATATACTCCGGGATTCCCGGATACATGCGGCTTTGCTCAAAGTCGGCGGACAGTTTGTATATGGAGTCCAGGACGTCGAAGCCCTCCTTCACAAAACCGCGCTTATACAATGCGTTCGCATACATCACGGTCATATGACTGAACATTGCGCCGTTCTCCTTATGTCCGAAGGCGAAGCCAAACGCCCGTCCCAGATCCTGCTGAATACCACCAAACCGGGAATTCAAACGGTATCCGATCTTGTCGTCTTTCAAATAACGGTTCACGGCGGAGGATATTTTACCGATCTGTTCTTCAGTGGCGACGCCGCCCATGATCGTGAACACTTGGCCCGTCAATGTCATCCGTACCCCGCCAGGCTGGTCTCCCTCTACCCGCTCGGCATGATCGTTATAGTACCCGTTAAACCATTCATGGCCTTCCTTGTTCTTGATCCATTCGTTCCGGCGCAGATGCTCCATCGCCCATTCGCCCTTACGCTTCAAGTCTTCAGCGACCTGACGGATATCCAGCTTCACCTTCGCTCCGGAAACAGAAGGAACAATGGAATCGTAATAACGCTGCAGCAAAGCCCGTTTATCCGCAATGCTGTCGTAAGCTACCGGATTACATAAGGTGTCGAACAGAACCGCCATTTCTTCGGCGATCTCCACGGAATCCTGGCCGGTCTTCTCATTCATCTCTAGCAACAGCTCAGAAAGCTCAAGCAGATTGCTCGCATAGAAAGCCGTAAACGCCACGCTTTCGCCGCGGTTCGGCGCCAAGTCAAGGCCGTCGTTCCAATCGGCGCCCTCCAGCAGGATGTTGCCGTGTTCTCCAACATGGAAGAACGGAGTCACATTTTGCAGCAGGATATGCTCCAGGATCGTTCCTTCATAGACTTTCCCGTCCCCGGTCAGCAGCTTGTTTCCTTGCTCCGGAGTCCACGTCAAATCACGTTCCTTGCAGCGTTTGACGAATACGTCGCGGAAATAGGTCTGCGGTTGAAGCAGCAGCTCCAAGTCCCCGCTTTGATGAATGTACAGCAGCGTCGTCAGCAGCGGCCAAGCCCCATGATCCATCCAGACGCGAGGAATGTTGTTGCGGTCCGCTACGAACTCGCCGGGTTTCGATCCGATAATGGTCGCGTTGCTGCCATCCATCCGGACACCCGCATAGTTGTTAAGCAGCAAGTTCCGGACCTCCGCAGGCTCCATGACCATAAGGGCCAGGCAATCCTGCCACAAATCGCGCCAGCCTCTTCCCCCACGGCCATAGTCATGGTAAGGGAGGAAGGAGTTGCCGTAGAGACGCCGCAAAATCGGCTGAAGGGTTACCCATTTCATCCACATATCCTGCTCTTTATCGCCGGTATGGAAGGTAACCGTATCCAGCTTGGCCTGCCAATAGGCTTCATTCTGACCAAGCAGTTCATCGAAACGCGCTTCCGACAAATAGTCGGCGGCAATCCGCTCCTGATCGATCCGGTCATCGGCGATGATCATCGCGATAACATAGGACACAGCTTGCCCCGGAGCAAGGGTAACCTCTTCGAAACGAAGAGCCCCGGTCGCTTCAAAGCCTTCGAGCTCGGCTCCGGCCTTTACAGCCGGTTCCAGGTTTGCTACTACGGCTTCCGGCCAATCTAGGGCACCGCCCTCACCCGTAAAGCCTTCGGTTTCCGGGAAGAAGCCTACAGGGACCTCTCCGCTTGCACCGGCGCCGAACACGCCGTAAGTCATCTTATTGACGCGATGTCCCCGCTCGTCAAAAGAAAGCGCCGGCTGGACTTCGACACCGTGTTGCGAAGTGAAGGTGCGATGCAGCAAGGAAGTAACATGACGGTGATCGCGGAGGTCATCCGCCGACCGCCCATAGATCGGAATCGCCGCAGTCGGAGTTAGCCGAAGCGGGGATGTTCCTGTATTGGTCAGCTTCACTTTCATAAGTTCGATTTTGTCGTCCGTAACAGGCACAAAATTGACCGTTTCGGCCCGCAAGCCGGCAGCTGCATGCTCCCGGGTAACTTTATGCCAAAGAAAGCCTCCCTCAAGTTCGCTCTTCTCTTCGCTACCGGAGAATAACGCAGCATTTTGCTTGGCCGAATTCCCACTCACGGACCAGGCACCGCTTCCCTCCAGGTACACCCAAAAGTTTCTTGAAGCTTTGGAATTATGAAGATCCAGCACCGATACCGGCTCCATCAAAAACGAATTGTGGCCGGAGGTCATTTCTCCGTGTAAATTAGGCGTGATCGCGGACATCATTCCCGCTTCGTTGACCAGCGGAAAATACAAAAAACTGCTTTTTTCCGGCTGCTCCAGCTTAAATTGGCCCTGACTACCTAGAAACTCCCACTTTTTGCTCTTCATGTGATTCTCCCTCTCCCTTGGATATCGTAAACATTAAATCCGTCCATATCGGCCGGACTCCTGTTTCAGGCAAAAATGAATCCCGCTCTACGAAGGTATGCGGGATTCTGTTCCGTGGAACAACTTCAGGATTTAACCGCTCCCGCAAGCGCTCCGTCCACGAGATATTTTTGAATGAAGGTATACAGCACGATTAACGGGGCTGCCACAATGGTAATACCGCAGGCCAAGAGCGGCCAGTTGTTGCCGTATTGACCTTTGAATTCCTTCAGACCGAAAGTGATTGGATAGTTGACTTTACTTGGCAGATACATGATCGGGCCGACAAAGTCATTCCAGATTCCGATAGCCGTCAAAATAACGCCGGTAGCGATAACCGGTTTCATCAGCGGCAGAATCATTTGGAACAAATAACGAAGATAACCAGATCCGTCCATCCCGGCCGCTTCATCCAGTTCCCGGCTGATCGATTTGATATAACCGACGAACATCATGAAGACGACGCCGGTACCTGACGTTTTGAGAATGATATATCCCAGCTTGGTGTCATAGCCGAACATGTCCAGACTTTCGCGCATCGATAACATGAGCTTATACTGGGCAACCATCGGGTTCGGCAGAAATTGGGACAACAGGAAGAACAAATAGATGAACCCGGCCCATTTGACATAACCGCGGGCTACCGGGAAAGCGCCCATAACAGACACAATGATGGTCAACACGGTTGCCACCCCGGTATAGATCACGCTGTTCAGGAAATAGTTAGCAAAATTCCCCTCTGTCCATGCGGTAGCGTAATTGCTCCACTGGATTTCTTTGACGAGACCGATCGGATTCATCAAATATTCGGGGTAGGATTTAATGGAAACATTGAGTACGAGAATCAGCGGTACCACATATAAAACCAGCAATATAGCAATGACAGCGTAGGACAGGACTGTAAACGATTTGGAATTTTTCATGATTAATATTCCACCTCTCTCTTACGCGTCTGTCTCACCGCAACAACGACGAAGACGAGAATGATCAGGAACTGAACGACAGACAATGCGGATGGAAGTCCCATCTCAAGGCTGCCTCGGAAGGTTTCTTTATAAACGTCATAAGCCATCGTTCTTGTGTTAAATCGTCCATCCGTCGTAGCCAGAATGATATCGAACGTGGACATCGCGCCGATAATCGAAAGCAGCATGTTCACGGTAAAGGAAGGAGCGATCAACGGGAAAGTAATGTGACGGAAAGATTGCCATTTGTTCGTGCCGTCGATATAACCGGCTTCATACAAATCCTTCGGCACCGACTGCAAGCCAGCCAGGAAGATCAGCATGGAGTAGCCCATGTACATCCAGATTTGCACGAAAATAATGTATCCGAACGCATGCGTAAAGCTGGCAAAAAACATATCTTTATATCCGAACAGCCACTCGTACAGCATATTTACCGGACCGCTCATCGGGTCGAACATCATGCTCCAGATCAGAGCAACGACAGCTACACCCAGTACGACCGGCAAGAAGAAGACAGCACGGTAGAAATAGTCGCCGCGAAGCCGTTGGTTAATCAGTACGGCAATGAACAAGGCGACTCCGTTCTGAACAATGGTTACGATAAACATGAAGATTAATGTATTAATAATGGAGCGCCAGCGTTCTCCAGAGTTTCCGGAGTAAAATAGATCATAATAATTTTCCAGGCCGACAAATTTCATGGAACTGCCGGGGATGTTTTTTACGTCGGTAAAGGAATAAATCACGGTCATTACGGAGGGTCCAAAATAAAAGACAAGGTACAATCCCATAGGGATCAGCAGTAATAAAAACGGTATATATCTTGCAAAGCCTTTGCCAAATGGATACATCTCTCTCACCTCGCAGGTCCAAATCAAATAAATGATCGGGGTCTGCCTACGCAGACCCCGAGGGCAGTATGTTCTTTATAATTGTCTCTCTAAGTTATCTTGGAGCTGCTGCTTCCCATTCTTTTTGTTGCACATCAGCCAATTCTTTAGCGGTCTTAAATTGTCCGCCTGGTGCCAGGTATTCAGTATGCACGCCTTCTGCAGCAAGATGTTCGCCCACGTTTTCGCGGTTGATCATCATGATTTCGTAAGCCAATTCAAAATCGCCCAGGTAAGGAGTCAGTTCGTTATCGATAAACTCGCTGTCCGTGGAAATATTGTCTTGGGTAGGAATAAAGCCTGCCGCTTTGACGAATTTAGTGTAGTTTTCAGGCTGCGAGAAGAATTCCAGCCATTTGAGTCCGCCTTCTTTGTTCGGACCTTTCTCAGCAACATACCAGGTTACATCGTATTTTCCTACGAAAGAAGCGTTTTTCGCAGCATCTTCAGTAGCCGGAACCGGGAAGTATCCGAATTTCAGATCCGGGTTAGCCGTAGCGATTGTAGGAGCATCCCACGATCCGTCAGCGAGCATAGCTACTTTACCTGTAGCAAAGATCGCAGGAGCGGAAGCGTAGTCGATTCCCATGAACCCGTCGATCATGTAGTTGTCTTGGATCGTTTTCATTTTGTCGAGCACTTCAACGGCTTCAGCGTCATTGAACGCTGTTTCGCCCTTCCAAACGCCTTCGATCCATTTTTGTTGGTCGCCGCCGCCCAGGATTTTCGCTTGAAGCGCAAATACCGGCAGTTTCAAAGGCCATACGTCCTTACCGGCCACCCCGATCGGAGTGATTCCTTTAGCCTTCAAATCCTCGCAAAGCTTAAGGAATTCAGACCAGGTTGTAGGCACTTTCAAACCGTTGTCTTCGAAAATCTGTTTGTTGTAGAACAGACCCGACATGGCCACTTTACCGGTAGGAACGGCATAAACCTTGCCATTATATGTACCGGCTTTTTCGATATCGTTCGCGTTCCAGTTCTTCACCAGCTCTTGACCCGAAAGATCAGCGATCAGGCCGGAATCGATCCATTGCTGCCAATCCGGAGTTTTCGCGCCTGGTGTCCAGTCTTGCGGCGAAAGTCTCATGCCCGACAAGTCGGCCAGAACGTCTACATCGTTAGCTGTGATTCTAGCTCTCTGTGCTTGCTTATATTCGTCATCCGGACCTGTAGTCGTGTATTCGACTTTATATTCCGGATATTTCTTTTCGAAATCAGCGTTGATTTCTTCCATAGCTTTATTAATGTTTTCTTGCTTCCAGTGGAGAATTTTCACGACTTTCTTCTCACCGGATGATTTGCTTCCGCCTTCATTGGAAGGTGCTGCTTTGTCGTTATTGCCGCCACATGCAGCAAGGCTGAGTGTCAGAGCGCCTGCCAGTACCAAGGCTGAAATTCTCTTTACCATGTTGTTACCCCCTAATTTGGTAATTTAAATTGACTGCTCTTTCGGGCGTGGTTTGCGATTAATCTACGAAAATTTTCGTTAAAACTGTGCTGTTTATTCGCAAATCCTCGTTTTTCTCCGAAAGCGGTTTCGTCAAAACACATTATTGCATCATTCCAAACGTTTGTAAAGATATTTTTTGTAACTGGTTTCATCCTGCTTAAGACCGCTTGTCCTTTCGGGAAAGATAGCGCTTCAATCCTTATCCCATCAACAGATATAGTTCTCCCCTTAAGGAATATAAACATCGTTTTTTAATTGACTTGCTTAAAGGTAGCCTGTAAACTTAAATTACGAAAAGAGTTTCGAAACCTATTTCGCAACAAGAATAACCCGATTTGATTCTCTTTCAAGAGAGGGGGCAAAATTTTTGTCGGTCAATATAAAAACGATTGCGGAAATGGCGGGAGTTTCAGTATCTACCGTATCCAAAATCATTAACAACTATAGTGACATTTCCGAAGAAACCAAAGCGAAAGTTCACGAAATCATGAAACAGACAGGGTATGTCCCTTCCAACTCAGCGAAAACACTGGCCACCAAGAAATCCAGTCTGATCGGAGTGATCTTTGCCGGTAAACTGAATATCGACTTTACCCACCCGTTCTTTGTTGAGGTGCTTAACTCCTTTAAGAAACAAATGGGCTTTCTGGGCTATGACCTCCTGTTCTTCTCCAACGAAAAATCTCATGCTGTTGACGGTGATTATTTGGCCCGTTGCCGACACTTTCAAGTCGACGGGTGCATCATTGTTACAGGGCAGCAAGTGGAACCGTCGATCAGCGAGCTGGACCACAGCGAAATTCCATGCATTGGCGTCGATATCGAACTGAAGGGTAAAAGCTCCGGTTATATTATGTCCGACAATTACAAAATGTCTTATAAGGTAGTTGAACATTTCTACCTCCAGGGATATCGGGAGCTGGGATACATCGGAAGCACACTGGAATCGGATATTTCGAATATGCGGGAGAAAGGGTACAAGGACGCCATCGAAAGTTTCGGGCTTCCCGTTTTCGATAACTGGTTCGTGAATGGAGAGAACTTTTTCGAAGAGAGCGGTTATGAGGCTATTAATAAAATGATCGAATCCGGCAGCCTGCCTCGGGCCATCTTTGCCGCTTCCGACCTCATTGCCATCGGTGCCATGCGGGCATTGAAGGAACATGGATTCCGCGTTCCCGAAGACGTCGCTATCATCGGTTGCGACGACATCGAAGCTTGTAAATACACAAGCCCTGCCTTGTCCACCATAAGGCAAAATAAAGATAAGATCGGCAGACTTGCCGCCTCTTTATTGTTTGATCTGATGAATACACAGTCCGTAACCAGCAACGTGGTTGTGGAGCCGGAGCTTGTCATCCGGGAGTCCTGCGGGAATAAATTAAAAGTACAGCTTTAATAAAAGGCCGCCGAGTGTTTATCCGGGCGGCTTTTTATTATGATCGGCAAAAAAGCGATTGGACTGAGGGGTGAAATCCCCCTGGTCCAATCGCTTTTTTGATTCTAACCGGTTTACAGATCGTAATAAAGCCCGAATTCGTAAGGATGAACACGGATAGCTACCGATCTGGCTTCCGCCCGTTTTAAATCGATGAAATTATCGATGAATGCTTTAGTAAATACGCCGCCTTCCGTCAGGAATTCATAATCGGATTCCAGAGCGCTCAGCGCTTCGTCGAGTGAACCGGGAACACTGCGGATACCCGCCTTTTCTTCATCCGACAGTTCGTAGATGTTCTTGTCGAACGGTCCGTAGCCTTCTTTGGTCGGATCGATTTTGCGTTTGATTCCGTCAAGGCCCGCCATCAACATCGCCGAAAAAGCGAGGTACGGGTTCGCCGTCGAATCCGGAGTACGGAATTCGATCCGGCAGCCTTTAGGCGTTACAGCCGCAACCGGAATACGTACGGCAGCCGAACGGTTACCCTTCGAATAGACCAGGTTGACCGGAGCTTCGTAACCCGGAACCAGACGTTTAAACGAGTTCGTACTCGGATTCGTAAACGCGATCAATGCCGGCGCATGGTGCAGGATACCGCCGATATAATGCAGCGCCGTTTCGCTCAAGTTGGCATAGGCGCCTTTTTCGTAAAAGAGAGGTGTGTCGCCGTTAAAGATAGATTGGTGAACATGCATTCCGGAGCCGTTATCGCCAAAGAGCGGTTTCGGCATGAAGGTTGCTGTTTTGCCGAACTGGATGGCCGTGTTGTGCACGATATATTTGTAGACCATCAAATTGTCAGCCGTTTTCAACAAAGTATCGAAACGGAAGTTGATTTCAGCTTGACCGGCGGTAGCCACTTCATGGTGGTGACGCTCTACGCGAATGCCCGCCTCTTCAAGAAGCCGGCACATTTCGCTGCGAATATCCTGCTGCTTATCAGCCGGCGCTACCGGAACATAACCGCCCTTGACCGGAATTTTATAACCGAGGTTTCCCCCTTCTTCCGTACGTCCCGTATTCCAGAGTGCTTCCTCCGAATCAACCGAGTAAAAAGTTTTGTTCATTCCGCTCTCATACCGTACATCGTCGAAAATAAAAAATTCGGACTCCGGTGCGAAGAAAGCCGCAGTACCGACACCGCTCGCGTTCAGGTATTCTTCAGCCCGGACTGCGATGCTGCGAGGATCTCTTTCATATCTTTCCCCATCCGGCGTAAAAATGTCGCAAAATACATTCAGTGTCGGATGCGAGGTAAACGGATCCACATATACTGCGCCATGGTCCGGCATCATGACCATATCGGACTCTTCAATCCCACGGAACCCCGGAATCGAAGAACCGTCAAAAGCGACCCCGTTTACGAAAGTATCCTCATCGACCTCTTTAGCCGGAAGAGTGATGTGGTGTGCGCGACCGGATAAGTCAACAAAACGAAAATCGACCCACTCAATTTGCTTTTCCTGAATTGTTCTTAATACCAACTCTGCTGACATACAAATTCCTCCCAATCACGAACATTATGCCGATAAATCCGTTCTAATGTTCACCCTTTTTGTTTATTCTGTCGTCATTATAAAACCGCACGGGGAAAGCCGTCAATAGCCATGTAAGGTATTTTTATATCAGATGTTAGGTTTTATGACATTGAGTACAAACTAATCGACAAAAAGTATAAAAGCCCTCCCGCTTCAATATGCGGGAGAGCTTTTATAGGATAGTAAAACGCTTATTTCCGGTTAAATTTGCACTGCTTCTTTTAGGGTATCAAAACGCTTGCCTACCAATGGTGCCAGCTTCTCCAAATCCCGCAGCAACGCTGCAAATTGGTCCGGGAACAGAGACTGCACGCCGTCCCCTGTCATAGAGTTGTCCGGATCGGTATGCATCTCGATGATAAGTCCATCCGCACCGGCAGCAACAGACGCTTTTGTCATAGGCTCAACCAGTTCCCTGCGTCCCGTTCCGTGACTCGGATCAGAAATGACCGGCAGATGACTCAGACTTTGAAGAACCGGAATAGCGGACAAATCAAGCGTATTACGTGTATATGTCTCGAAGGTGCGGATTCCGCGCTCGCACAGCATGACATTCGGATTGCCGCCGGCCAAAATGTATTCAGCCGCATTCAAAAACTCGTCATACGTCGCGCTGAAGCCTCGCTTAAGCAGCACTGGCTTGCCGCAAGTACCAAGCTTGCGAAGCAAATCGAAGTTTTGCATATTGCGGGTACCGACCTGAAGAATATCGGCATATTCGGCACAGACATCCACATATTCCGGCGTCATCACTTCCGTAATGGTCAGAAGTCCATGTTTCTTGCCCGCTTCCGCCATCATAACGAGCCCTTCTACCCCGACGCCCTGGAAGCTATAAGGCCCAGTACGCGGTTTAAAGGCACCGCCGCGCAGCACTTGACCTCCGGCGGCCTTCACCAAGCTGGCGATCTCGTCGATTTGCTCAGGAGATTCCACAGCGCACGGTCCGCCCATAACGACCAGGTCGCCGCCGCCGATGTTGACGTCGCCGATCGAGATGACAGTGTTCTCCGGATGAAAATCGCGACTGGCCAGTTTGTAAGATTTTGAAATCTTAATGACGTTCTCAACATCTTTCATCTGACGTAAATGCTCAGCCAGCTTTGGCTCGATTGCGCCGATCAATCCGATGACCGTCCGGTCCTTGCCGCGGGATACATGAGTTTGCAGTCCTTCCTTTTCAATAACGGCGATAATTTCCTGAACGCGCTCCTCGGGCGTTTGATTCGAAGTAATAACGATCATGATTCATCCATCCTTTCATCTTAACGGAATATACCCCTAGTGGGGATAGCCAATTTATTAACATTAATAAGTTCACATGGAGTAGCGCTATTGCGCTTGAACGCTTGTTCGCTTTTATGCTTTTATCCATTAAAGTAAATATAGCTGTTTTTTCCCGTTTCGTCAACCCCTTACGTCATTCCTTTTAGCCGAATTGATTACCATGCCTAATTAATCTATCTAATTACTTTGCCTCTCTACTGGCAGCTTGATTGGATAATTGACGAGTTGATTGGAAAATTTCCAATTAGATTCAGCCCAATCTCATTTTCATTGACGCTGATTGGATATTATCCAACCATTTTAACAAAACCTTCGCCTTATCCGGCATACTTGGCTTTTTCATTGGATTTTATCCAATAAGAGATTGCCATACCTGATTCCCCTTGAGTTTCGTTGGAAAATTTCCAATGAAGGCAGCCTTACCTGCCTATAATAAATCATAACCACCCGTCCAACGGGTGGTTTGCTCTTGGGGTATAACCCCCTGTTGCCAAACTGCGCCTAAAGACGCTAGCCTGACAATAAAATTGTTCAGGCTCAGTGTTTTTGTCACTTTCACTT
>NZ_JAGQEH010000017.1:0-82560 GCF_018101095.1 Paenibacillus sp. Marseille-P2973 | reverse complement strand
ACCTCTCCTTTTCGAATGGTTGCTCGACACTTCCATTTTACCAAGGATTGGTTTCTTTTTGTTTGATTTGAATGAAAAAAAAGGGGCGTCCCTCAGTCATCTAGGATGACTTTTGGGACAGCCCCTTCGGTATGGAAGCGAACTGTAGCTGAGCAAAGCTACAATTATTTCTTATCCAATTTGATTTTCCACTGGTAACCCCGCTCCAAGTCATTAGACAGGCCAGCTCGGAAAAATTCTTTATCTTAATGTTTTCAGAGCGCCGCTCCAAGCATTCACTTGATCGAGCATGGCATTGACGTTAGTAAGGTGCAGCTCATTCGGTTTGAAAACCGTGCCGTTCTCGAAGTCCGTAAACAAGGAAAGCGTCGGATGTACGCGTACGTCAGCTATCAATAACTCGCCCATGATCCCCCGCAGGTGTTCGGCTGCGCGAGCACCACCGGTCGATCCATAACTCACGATTCCCGCAGCTTTATTGTTCCATGCTTCCCGAGCAAAATCAAGCGCGTTCTTCAATGCGCCTGTAATGCTGTGGTTGTACTCTTGCACGATGAATACGAAGCCATCCAAGCTGGCAAGCTTTTGATTCCAAGCTGCGATCCCCGGTTCTGTGCCGTCGGTGGTACCCAAGAACGGCAATTTGTAATCGGAAATATCCACAATCTCATAATTTGCGTCTCCGCGGTTGTCTGCAATTTCCTTAACCCAATCTCCCACCTGCGGACTTACGCGACCTTCACGCGTGCTTCCCAAAATAATCCCGATATTCAGCTTTGTCATTGCGTTAGCCTCCCTGGTATTTTTTCCAAACCATTTTTCAAACAATCCCATTATCTCGCACCTCTTTGATGTCACGATACATAACTAACCATAATACAATTTATAACTTATATATACCTAATTACTTTACGTAAGTAATCATATTATATTAGTCTCCAATAGTCAATACAGTATCAGTAACAATTGCAAATTTAATGTATGAGAAAAACACCATCGATATGATGGTGTTTTTTACTTTATGGAGGCGAACCATAGCTGCGTAAAACCACAATTCGCCGGAGTGTACTGATTTGGTTAAGATACGCTAAATAATGAATCATAAAAAAAGAGAGCTTCTAAAGCTCTCTATGGGCTGGCTGAATCATTCCTTGAGTGGGATTATCCGGCTTACCTCCATACTTCGGAGTTCTTCTCAATCCAACCATCCCTTGCTGCGCGCGATATCAATCGCCTCGATCCGTGTATTCGCCCCAAGCTTCCCAATCGCCTCTGACATATAGTTCCGTACCGTTCCATAGGACAGAAACAGCTGTGCTCCAATATCTTGAAGAACTAAGCCTTGAGCGGCCAACTTCATGACTTCGCGCTCCCTGGGTGATAATGGACATGGATCATCCCATACAGCTAGCGACAATTCTGAATTGATGACACGTTTCCCATCATAGACCCGACGAATCGCATCTGCCAGCTCCTCGCTGCCCGTATCTTTAAGAAGATATCCATAAACCCCTGCCTGCATCGCCCGCTGGAAATATCCCGGACGGGCGAATGTCGTCAAGATGATTACACGAATAGCTAACTTATTTTTTTGAACCCATTCCGCAATATCTAACCCTGTCTTCAGTGGCATCTCAATATCCAGAACAGCTACATCTGGTTCATATTGCTGAATCATAGACATTACTTCTTCCCCATTTTCGGCTTGACCGACTACTTCAATATCATCTTCTAACGAGAGTAAAGTTGCTAGCGCTCCCCTTAATAACTTTTGATCTTCTGCCAAAACAATACGAATCATCTAAGCTCTACCTACCTTTTCATTTCGTATTACCCTAGGTATATGTAAGGTGACTTCAGTTCCCTTTCCTGGAGACGAAGACAACGACATACGTCCGTCGATCATAATCAACCGTTGCCGCAATCCGGCGAGACCATTACTGCTAGTATAGAATTGATCCTTATCTGCCCCAATACCATCATCACTTACAGATACACGGACTTCCCCTTCCTGAATGTCTAGATGAACGTTGCACTTTGTTGCTCGGCTATGTCGAACCACATTTGTAATCGTCTCGCGAAAACACATCGCCAAAATCGTCTCCTGCAAAGGTGTTAACGGAAGCGGATTGTTCACTAAAGCATCTTCCGTCCCTACATTAGAAGGTCTCAGATCTGAAATCGATTGATATTGAAAAAAAAGCGGTATGCCCGCAGCTGAACATAACGATACAGCATGCTTATATTCGTCAGCGAAATATGTAACTTTCATCTCCGTAACCAATTCACGCATTTGTTTCAAAGCTGCGCGTGCCGTTTCTCGTATTTCACGAGCCTCTTCTATCGCTCTCTCAGGATTACGATTGACCAATTTCTCAACGACTTCCCCTTTTAGTGCGATTAATGACAGCGTATGGCCCAATGTATCATGTAATTCACGTGCGATCCGCTGGCGCTCCTCCTGCTGTGCCATTCGTTCAGCAGTTTCTGCCCGCAGCCGCGCAGACTTCTGTTGAAAGCGAGTCGAAGTTCGAATAATATACGGCAGAATACAAATGCCAAACATAGGCACCAGCCCTATCCATACTAGGCTGCCCATCTCATCCAAGTAAGGAACAGCGATAAATCCCATAGCTACAGTGAAAACAATCGTTATAGAGAGCAATATCGGCAGCTTTTGTTTGCTCAGCGGAGCAGCTATCATAAAACCTATAAACGTATACATAGGGTGAAAAACAGCTGCTAAAATTAATAGTATAACCACCTGAACAATCAATATTGGCGTAGCCCATTTTGCATAAAAGTAGGATTGTCGAAACGATAGAACGAATATGCCTATCAGAACAAAGCCAAGCCACTGTATACTTGACGGCTCATAGAGTAAAAAGTACATAGGGATCAATAAATTTGATAACAAAAAATAAGGGGCGACTCCCTCCGATTTTGGAAAGAGGCGCCATTTCTCTCTATTCAATTAGACCGCATCCCGTCGATTATATATATAGATTGATAGTAGCATAAAGAAGAGACCGCATCCTGTCAAAATTAAGAAATCAATACTTGCTGGATTTTTTCCGGCGACCATATTCCATGCCCCACTTGCGTAACGGTGAGATGGAAGCCATTCCCCGACCGAGCCCATCCAACTTGGCAAAGTACTAAGCGGCATCCAAAGCCCCCCCACAATGGCAAGTCCCATCTGTAATACATTTCCGATGGCAACGGAGGTATTCGCATTTTTAAGCGTTCCTAACAATGCACCAAGCGCCAGAAAAGATATACTCCCAATCCATAACCATAATCCGCATAAAATCCATTGCCCGGCTGTCAATTGTATATCATGAACAAGGCCTGCAGATAAAAATATAACAACAATTACAATCAAGTGAACAGCCATTTGCGATACAATTTTGCTGCCAATCCAGGCTGCAGGAGATAGTGGAGTTAGCTTCAACAAGCGTACCCACCCGTCTTGATGCTCGAACGATAGACGGATACCAAATTGAGATACTGCTGTACCAATCAAACTGAATGCAGTCATCGACATTAATGAAAAGACACCCCAAGTTGTTGATTGAATCGATTTATCTACCCCATTCATACTTGCAAATAAAAAGTAGAAAGCAAGCGGCATCGCAATCGAGAAGAGTAAGAAAAATGGACTGCGGATAATTCGTATACTTTCTGCTTTGGTCTGGGCAACAAACATATGTATCATAGTTATTTTCCTCCTAAAAGTGTTTTTTATCGTAAAATCGTTGGTTTATGTGTAGCTGTAAGACTTAGGAATGTATCTTCTAAGCTGGCGGATTGGATATCAATATCTGAAATTCCCCATTCAGACTGCATCAGTGTAAATAACAGCACATCAGTCTCTTGAGCATACAGACGAATTCGCTCACCATTGCATTCTGCCTTTGCTACACCAGGTAATGTGAGCCATTCCTGCTCAGCTGGCGCGTTCGCCGCTCGAAATGAAATGGTTCTAAGTGCGGTTTGAGCCTTTAAACGTGCTGGAGTCCCTTCTGCAACAACCTGTCCACTGGCGATTACGGCGATATGATCTGCGACAGCATCAGCTTCCTCTAAATGATGTGTAGTTAAGAGCACAGTACGTCCGTCACTTGCCAGCGCTTGGATCGTGTCCCAAAAGCGACCACGAGCCTCAATATCCATTCCGACAGTTGGTTCATCAAGCAGAAGAAGCTCTGGATTTCCCGCCAAACTTTGGGCGAAGGCTAATCTGCGGCGTTGTCCTCCAGACAGGGAGGATGCGCGCCGTTTCTGATCCGCGTGGAGACCCGAAATGTCTAACAATCGTTCTAGCGACATCGGATTACGATAATAACTGCGGAACAATTGAAGCACTTCCTTGACCGTAAGTCCATCTGCTGCTTTAACATCCTGCAAAAGCGCTCCAACGCGTTGCCGTAATTCTTTTGTTCCAGACGGCACCCCCAAGACCCTGACTTCTCCTGATGTTGGCTTGATCATTCCTAGGATCATAGAAATGGTTGTTGTTTTGCCGGCCCCATTCGGTCCGAGCAATGCTGATATTTGACCTTTCTCAAACGATAGATTCATATGATCAACGGCACAGTAGTCGCCGAATTTCTTTACTAGATTTATACATTCAATCGCCTTTGTCATTTTGTACTAACCTCCGCTAATTTCTACTTTCGTTACTTGATGTCCTCATTATATTGAAAAAGCGCAAGAACCAATTAGTGTGGGTTGTCACAAGCCGGTTATGACAAATGTCAGAAAAATAGAAAGCAAAAAAAGAAGGACCTCTAGGCTCTTCTTCAGCATAGTTTGCATTTAACACTCTTTAATTGAGGTGTTTCGCTTTGCAACTTATAGCTAACGATTTTACATTTTTAATCGAACACAGCAAAAACCATGTGGTTGTGGTTTTCCCTGTTTAGAACGTGAGATGTTCGTTATAATGGCCTGCACCTTAGAATGGATACGAAAAAGCCGAAGATTTTACTGTAGATTTGGTTAATCATCAATTCAATCGTCAAAAACGACTGCAATCATTGAAGCTCATTAGATCATGATTCCCGAATTATAAATCTACGCTTTACTTACGTGTCCCTTTTTCATTAGACGATGTCTGTATTTAGCTATAAAGATACGCCAGTAGAGCTTCATAAGATTTGGAACAAAGTTCGTGTTTTCTTTGAGATAGGATAATGCAGAACGGTTTCCTCGTTTTGTATTGCATTCGCTGCATGAAGCGATCAGGTTATACGGAAGATCCGAGCCACCTTTGCTTGCAGGGATAATATGGTCCACTGTCGTGGCGTATCGTCCGCACCACAAACAAGTGTGATGATCTCGTTTCAGTGCGGCTTTTCGATAGTCCCGAAATAAGAACGGATTATAAAGTAGTTGGATCGTCTGCTCATCAATCCAGACAGCTCGTGATCGCTCAACTTCCCGCCAAGCCCGATGGGGCAAACATGGTGTTAGTTGTTGACCATCCATATTGAGTACCGTTATCAGTGGTACCTCTCCATCATGACTAGGATTCATCGATTTCACTCCATCTGTAAGACATGTTTTTTAGCCTTTAGTATTAATATAAAACAAAAACACCATCCTCATACGGATGGTGGAGCATCCTTACCTAAATACGAACTCTCGAACTCCCTGTTGCGGACAAGCACATATACCACGTCCAAAATTTCATTAAAACATAATTTTTTCCCGATTCGGGCTTCCTGCACAAATACACCGATAAATATCGTAATCTAATTTCGTCTAAATAATGAGAAACAAAATTACGATTATCAAAGTTAGAAAGGATGTTAGCTCATGCGTAAAATCATCCTCTTCATTCACAGTTCGATTAATGGAGTTGTCACTGGCGATCCAAGCGAGGACAAAACCAATTGGGCGGTCTGGAGAAATAGCGCCGGGATTGAGGAAGGTTCTCAGTATCTATTAAAAGTTTTCGAGGCAGCGGATACCATTTTGCTTGGCCGTGGAACCTACGAAGACCTCTCTAGAAAGTGGCCGAATACTCGAGGTTCAAGCTTGGGTGATAAGATAAACAACGCCCACAAATTCGTTGTAACAAGCACCCGCCCACACGAAAATCTAAAATGGGGAGAATTTCAAGCTCCAAAACAATTGACTGGCAGTAATATAGAAGAGCAAATTAAGGACCTGAAAATAAGTGACGGTGGCGACATTTTAATTTTCGGTAGTCCAACGCTCGTGCGATCACTTGCAAACGCAAATCTCATTGACGAATATCAGATAGTCATGCACCCGGTTGTGGTCAACGTAGGTGAGCATTTGTTTGACAATCTTAATGAGCAGAAGGAATTCCATCTCGTGGACGTCAAAACACTTAAGGTTGGTTCCCTCTTGGTAACCTACAGACCCGCTATAGCTTAGCTCAACCCGGCAGACCATTACTGTCAACACAAACAGTTACCCAGTTAATAATGTGCAATGGACCGTCAACCTATACAATAATTGATTCAACACAGTAGTTCCATATACGTCCCAAAAATGAAAAGACAGTTAAGCTTGAACGCCTAACTGTCTTTTCATTCGGTTCGCAAGATTTAAATTAGGATTTCCGTCCATTCATTGTCCAACTTTTATTCTTATCGGTGTAAAATAATCCATTTGGTTGTATCCCATTGCATCACGTGCTGATGGAGGTGTAATTATGTTTCCAAGCTCGGGTCGGGATCGGTCAATCTCAAAACCGTGAGATTCAATAAAAGCATGCACCGCCTTCATCTCTTCGGAATTTGACTGTTGATCAATTCCGGTTACAACAGCATAAAGACCGCCTTTAAAATCTATGATATCGAACTCTTCAGGAACGTTCATGCCTTCCTCATAAACATAAAGCCAGTGAAAGCCGCCCGATACTTGCCATTCTCCATCCCAGAACAGATAGTCTCGCGGGAAAGTAGTTCTTTGTTGGGAACTGAACCACTTGTCAAAGCGGTCGAACTTTTCTTCTCCAAACATTCCTATGCCAGAGGACACCATTTTACAGTTTTGAATCTCATAAACACGAACCGATTCCACCTTATCACCCCTTCATGAATATATAAAACACCACCCCTTATACAATTATAATCTGTCTCAAAGCCTCTTTTTCCACAACGAAGTAGTTCTCATTCTTTCAATCTATCATGTCCTATCAACATGCTTTTGCTTACGAGTGACGTTCTCTGATTTATGCATGGGATTAGTAAAAGCGACAAGCTGACCAGGTGGTAATGTGTTAATTAAAACTTAAGTGTACTCTACGCTAGAAAAGTCATGAATATTCAAAAATATGAGGACCATTCTAGCATCACCTCATATTAAATTAAATTAACTTTATAAAAAAAGCCACCAACCAAAATTTCTGGTTGGTGGCTTTTGTCTAACTCAGTATGGAGGCGAGGGGAGTCGAACCCCTGTCCGAAGGCAACGCCACATAGGCTTCTACGGGTGTAGTGACAGTTTTGATGTCACCCTAGAGACTCCCTGTCACCGGATTCCCTTCGGGTCAGCCTGATTATCTTCTTCCGAAAGGCCCCAGGCGGAGACCGATCGGCGTATCCCACTAAAGTTGGGCCCTAGTCTCGGCACATGGGCGATGCAGAGGTAGAGCTAGCTCACAGGTTATTAAGCTGCGAAAGCTAAGTTGTTGTTTTGTTTGCCGTTTAATAGGCTTTAGCGTTGATAAAGCGGACGCGTCCCCACTACCCGCTACCCATGCTCGATCTACCCCCGTCGAATCCATAAACGCCCCCGCATAAAAGGTTCCTGCGGTCAGCCGTCCCGGATAATCGGTCGGTCAGCATCAAGCAAAGGAGCTAAAACAATCTTGCTTGCCTCAATCTTGTGTATCCTAGACTGAAGCTTGCTGCATTGCTGCATCTTACTTTACTTTTATATAACCAGCTATACGCTGCTTACATCACTTAGTATACCATATTGTATAGAAAGTTGCTTCGTAACTTACTGGTAAGCTTGGCAAAAGAACACTTTGTCCTCTGCTGTATCTTGCCATTTTGATTATGCCCTGCCTTACCTACTGTCTGCTCTCTTACCGCGCGACCTTCTGCTTCTCCCGCAGCACGCGCTGGATGTCACGCTGAGCATCGCGTTTGGCGGCAGTTTCACGTTTGTCGTACTGCTTCTTCCCTTTTCCGAGGCCAAGGAGCAGCTTCGCGTAGCCGTTCTTGATGTAGATCTTCAGCGGCACGATCGAGTAGCCTTCCTGCTTGGACAAGCCGAGCAGCTTGTTGATCTGAGCTTTGTGCATCAGCAGCTTGCGTGTCCGGGTCGGGTCCAGCGGATTGAACCGGTTGCCCTGCTCGAACGGACTGACATGCATGTTGTGGATATGGATTTCTCCATTTCGGATCGTCGCAAAAGCGTCCCCGATATTCACCCGTGCGTTCCGGATCGATTTGATCTCGGTGCCGGTGAGCACCATGCCCGCTTCGAAAGTATCCTCGATGAAATAGTCATGGGAAGCTTTTTTATTCTGGGCTAGTACCTTGCCGTCATTCTTCTTCGCCATGTTCATCCTCCTCATCCTTAGCATGAATCGCTCGCATTATTACTTACCCACTACTGGCACTGGCATACCAGACCTTAATTGTATCAACTCCCCGGCCCAAAATCAAGAAAACCCCTGAATCACAGGGGCAGATCCCGCTTTCTAAATAACAATACCGCAAGCCCAAACGACACCAGTCCGATCACGGCTAGAATCGTAAAGCTGAGGCCCAGATTGACGTTGCCATTAATGATTTCCCCCGGTTGATATAAGGAAAAAATCGAGAAGCTCCGCATCCACTCGGTTTTGTCGCTAAACTTCCCCACCAGATCCAAGCTAAAAAAACCAAAAGTGATGAATCCGGAAATGCCGAGCGCCTTTTTTTCATCATTAGAAAGAGAAGAGACCAGGAATGCAATCCCGCCAACCGCAAAAAACAAAAGGAACGCACCCACATTCATCTCAATAAACCGGGAGGTATTAAACTCGTAATCTCCGGCCAAAAACCAGGCGTTGCCTGCAAAACCCGCCAGCGTCGTCACTCCCATGATCAGAAACAGTCCGGTCACCAGCACGAGCGCCTGCGTCAAAGCGACCTTTGCCCGCGTCGTCGGAGTCGACAACAGATAAGCCATGGAGCCTTGATCAACAAGCTTAGCCACGAGCTGCGTAGACAACTGAACACATACGATCGCAAGCAGCAAGATAAGAATCAGTCCGTAATACTCCCCGGAGATAAAAGCCTCCGCCGTCCCGAACCCGCTCAGCCCAAACGCGCGCCCCACCCCTTCCGGCATGGCGTCCACCAGTACGTCGATGGCGTCGACATTTTTGCCGATGCTGGGATAAAGCCAGAATATTAGCAAAATATAAAAAGCGGATCCGAACGCGTAATTCATAAAAGTCTTCATATGGACCTTCATCATTTGTCTAAACAAAATCGCATTCATTGAACGATCCCCTTCCGGTCATAATAATTCATGAAGATATCCTCCAGGTTTTGCGTGAAAATATCGATATTTCGCACCCGGTATTTTGCCGTCTCCGCCACGAACCTATCGTAATTGCCCTGCACCGCTACCCGAACCCGGTACCCTCCGCCATCGGGGGAAGCCGGCGAAGTTTCCGTCTGCAAACCGGACGTGTTCACGAACGCCTGCATTTCCGCCTCCTGCTCGAACGTCACCTCAAACAGCTTGCGCTGCATCGATTGCAGCTCGTGGATATTTTTTACCGCGATAATGACCCCGTCTTTGATGATCGCCGCCCGGTCGCAGGTCCGCTCGATTTCCGGAAAACTGTGTGAGGACATCAGGAACGTGGTGCCGCGTTCTTTTTCCGCCAAAACGATTTCTATAAACACCTTCTGCATTAACGGATCGAGGCCGGACGTCGGTTCATCCAAAATAATCACCTGGGGCTCGTGCATGAATGCCGCGACAATCCCGACCTTTTGTTTCATACCCTTGGACATTTTGCGGATCGGCGTGTTCACGTCGAATTGCAGCAAATCGATCAGATGGTTCCGCTTCGAAAGATCTTTAACCCCTTGCATACGGCCCATGAAATCGAGGAACGATTTTCCCGTCATCCCGTCAAAAAAGGCAATCTCCCCAGGCAAATACCCGACTAAGGCCTGCACCTTACCCTGATCCCGCCACGTGTCCAGTCCATTGATCGTCACCGTACCTTTGTCCGGCTTCATGAAGCCCATAATATGGCGGATCGTCGTCGACTTCCCCGCGCCGTTAGGACCGAGAAAGCCAAACACCTCGCCCTGCTTCACCGAAAAAGAGACATCGAATATCCCTTTTCCGCCCGGAAATGTCTTCGATAAATGCTCTACATTTAACATGCCGATCTCCCTCCAAGGAATAAAGAAATGAAATATTATGAACGATATATTTCATATGTTATACTATACCTGCGGCTACCCCGCGTCAATGACTTTATGAAATATATTTATTAATACATTTCATAAATTATCTCTATTGCAGGAGGCAAAAGTGAACGAAAGCATGAACGGTTTTGAAAAAAGAGCTCAGCGCATCAAAGAAAAAATCCTTCGCGCCACCTTAAACCTGCTGCGGACCACGGACCCGAAGCGCATTCGGATCGCCGACATCTCCAAAGCGGCCAAAGTGTCACAGGTGACCATTTATAACTACTTCGGGAGCAAAGAGGCCCTGCTTCGGGACGTATTTATCGGCTACATCGACAAAGCGATCGCGGAATTCATTGAATTCATGGATGGCAAACATACGTTGAAAGAGAAGATCGAGTACATTATTTTTCTCGAAAAAGAAGCCTATAGTGACATCCCCCCTGGCGCCATCAAGGATCTTGTCGAAGACGATCCCGAACTCGGAGCCTATATCGAAAAGGTGTACCAGGAATTCACCACCCCACTCGTGACGCGCATAATTGAGGAAGGCAAAGCCAGCGGCGAAATCGCCCCTGACATGCCCTTGGAAAACGTGATGGCCTTCATCCAGCTCTACATGAACCAGTACCAAGCCATCCTCCACATGGCTGCCCAAAGCCCCGACCGGGACAAGTTCCTGGAGGGCATGGTGCAAATGTTCTTTTATGGCGTGTGCGGGAAACCTCAATAACCTTATTCCTTATGAAAAAGTGGCAGCCCAGGGAACCAAACATCAGATTCCGCAGGACTGCCACTTTTAATTATCTATTTATCGCCTCGGCTAGCTCGCCAGTCATGCAACACATTCATCCGCCATCCGCTGCAGCTCCTCAAACAACTCCCCGGCATGGTAACCGTCGCACACCGCATGATGCAGTTGTACCGATAAAGGGGACCAATGTGGCTCCTTCCTTTACTAAGTTTAACCGTCCTCCCCATATAGACAAATAACAGAAATGTCCACCTAAAAGTGGACACAAGGTACTTTTCCCTCTCGATGAACTATGAGCTAATCGTAATTCCCTACAGAATCACTACAGAACAGCAAAAAAGCCGGGAACGCGCAAAGCGGTACCCGGCTCATTGAATTGCCGACTTGGCTATTTTTTCTTCTTGCGCACGAACGCAGCCGTGCCGTTGCCGCCCTTGCCCTTGCCTCCCCGCTTCTTGCGCGGGGATGGCGCAGTGCCCTCGTCGGAGGCACCGGCTCCGCCGCCGACAAAAACTCCGCTCGCGGACGTCTTTTTCCGCCGCGAGCCCGAGCCCTTGCCGCCCTCTCCGGAGCGATAGCTTCCGGAGTCGCGGCTAAGTGCGGCCGGCCCGGGGGCGTAGCCGCCCTTGCCGGAGCCGAAGCCGAAGCTCACGGCCGGTGCGGATCCGCCGCCCCCCGAGGCCGTGTCGCTTCGGCGCCCGCCGGGCGCGTCGCTTCCGCCGCGGCCCGCACCGCGTTTGCCGCGCTTGCCGGAGCCCGGCGCTGCATCGGCTGCGCCACCACCGGCGCCGCCTCTCCCGGCTTTGCCGCCTCCGCGGCCCGGCTTGCCGGATGCGGCGAAGCCGCCCTTGCCGCCGCTGCGTTTGCCACCGCCGCGCCCGGCGCCTCCGGCGGCGCCAAATCCGCCGCCATTACCGTCTCTGCCGCCGTTCCCGTTCTCACGGCGGCGCGGCTTCATGTCGACCATCTCGAAATCGATCGTATGGTCGTCCATGTTTACGCGGGCTACGCGGATTTTCACCTCATCGCCGATGCGGTAAATTTTCGACGTGCGCTCGCCGATCAGCGCCATATGCTGCTCATGGAAGTGGTAATAATCATCCGTCATCGCACTGAGACGGATGAGCCCCTCCACCGTGTTCTCCAGCTCGATGAACATTCCGAAGCTCGTCACGCTGCTGATAATCCCGGGGAATTCTTCCCCGACCTTATCCAGCATGAACTCGGCTTTCTTCAACTGTTCTGTATCTCGCTCCGCGTCCACGGCGACCCGCTCCCGCTCGGACGATTGCTGCGCAATCTCCTGCATACGGCTGGCCAGGTATTCCTGCCGTGCTTCCGGCAGGGCCCCGCCATGCTCGATCACCTCGCGGATCACTCGGTGGATCACCAAATCCGGATAACGGCGGATCGGAGAAGTAAAATGCGTGTAGAATTCCGCCGCCAACCCGAAGTGACCCGTGCTTTCGGCGTCATACTTCGCCTGCTTCATGGACCGCAGCATCATCGTGCTGATGACCGTCTGCTCCTTCGTGCCTTGGATATCCTCCAGCAGCGTCTGCAGCGCGCGCGGATGCACCTTGTTGCCTTTTCCGCCCTTAACGGCATAACCAAAATTGGCTACAAAAGCCATGAAGTTCATTAATTTTTCCTGATCGGGGTCTTCATGAATCCGGTAAATGAACGGCACTTTGAGCCAATGGAAATGCTCCGCTACCGTTTCGTTCGCCGCAAGCATAAATTCCTCGATGATCTGCTCCGCAATCGAGCGCTCCCGTTTAACGATGTCGATCGCCTTGCCGTTCTCGTCGACGATCACCTTCGATTCCTCAAAGTCGAAATCGACGGCCCCGCGACGCATCCGGTTGCTACGCAGCTTCAGCGCGAGCTCGCGCATCAGCTCGAACGTATCGCCCAGATGGCTGTAGCGTTCCGTCACCTCCGGGTCTTCCTTCTGCAGAATCTTGCGCACGTTTGTGTACGTCATCCGTTCTGTCGTCCGGATCACGCTTGTGAATATATCGTGCTTCACAACCTTCATCTGCTCGTCGAATTCCATCTCGCAGGAAAGCGTAAACCGGTCGACCTTTGGATTGAGCGAGCAGATGCCGTTCGACAAGCGATGCGGCAGCATCGGAATGACCCGGTCGACCAAATACACGCTGCATCCGCGGTTATAGGCCTCCTGATCCAGCTTCGAGCTCTCGCGCACGTAATAGCCTACGTCCGCGATATGTACGCCGAGCTGGATGTTGCCGTTCGGCAGCCGCTCCACATGGACCGCATCGTCGAGGTCCTTGGCGTCCTCGCCGTCGATCGTCACGATCACCTTGTTCCGGAGATCCCGCCGCCCCTGCTTGGCGATCTCTTCCTCGGCGATCACATCCGGCGCCTCCTGAGCTTCCGCCATCACGTCGTCGGGGAACGCTTCCGGCAGCTGGTGCTTGCGGATGATCGACAGAATATCGACTCCCGGGTCATCCATATGCCCCAGAATCTCGATAACTTCGCCTTCCGCCGCCGAGCGCCCTTCCGGGTAATTGATGATACGGGCTACAACCTTTTCCCCGTTCACGGCCCCGCCGAAGTTCTCCTGCGCAATAAAAATATCCCGGTTAATCCGTTTATCGTCCGGAATCACGAAACCGTATGTCTCGTTGTGCTGGAATACGCCGACCACCTGGGTCACCGCCCGGTTGACGATCCGCACAACCTCGCCCTCCAGCTTGCCGCCTCCCGCGCTCTTTGAGCTGACACGTACCAGTACCGTGTCTCCGTTCATCGCGCTTTTCAGATCGTTCGCATGGACATAAACGTCCGGATGCTCCCGATCCTCAGGGATCAGGAAGGCGAACCCTTTGGCATGGGCCTGTAAGCGGCCCCGCACCAAATCCATCCGCTCAGGCACGCCGTAACGGTTGGTCCGCGTCAGAATAATCTGTCCCGACTGCTCCAGCCGGTTCAGCAGCTTCAGGAATTCCTTGAACTCGGCAGCATCTGTAATTTGAAAATGCTCCTCCAGCTCCTGGTATGTCATTGGTTTATACGCCGTCTCCCGCATAAATGCGAGCAGCTCTGTTTCTGTTATCATGCTCTCACCTCGGCCGGCCTGTCCACCGGCAAATATTATTTGTGTACGATAATTTCCATGAATTACCCTTCATGTATATACCCTAGTATACACGAAATCAACCTCCGGCATCCGTTTCCCGCTTCTTTCGGAATTGACACCTTTTCACAAGGGAAATAAACTTCAAACCGCGTCTGAAAAAGTTTTTCAATCGGAATACTGGAACCCCCTAAATTTTCCACCACAAAATGCCGAAAAAATGATAGGATAAAATATCCAATCATAAGCAAAGGAGTATATATGGACAATCTAAGCATTTTACAACGACGCAACAAATTGTTTGTCAAAATCATCTGGATCATGGTCGCCTTGGGCGTAGTGACCGACCTGATGATCGGTGTCGAAACCGCCATGCTCATTACGCTGATTGCGGTCGGCGGAATTTGCTGCTCTATCGCCACCTATATGACGTATTTCAACAAGGGCACTCGTTACGTCATGTTCGTTATTCCCACCATTGCTTCCCTGCTCACCTTCCTGCTGATCTACCAAGATCCCGAACCGCTGATTAGCACCTACTTACTTGTTTATGTGAACATCGGATTAATGACGCTGTATTCCAACTATAAGCCGATTGTCTTTGCGGGAGTTCTCGGCCTGATCCTTACTACATACTTTTATTACACCCCATTTTTCCATGATAAAATGTTCTCCCGGGAGCCGTTAAGCTATCTGTTGCTCTTCCTCATTTTCGCTACCGTGGCGCTTGCCTTCGCGGCCCGTTTCAGCGAACGGCTGCAGAAGACCGTAATGGACAAGCAAAGGGATACCGAGCTCGCCAAACAACGCGGGGACGAAATTCTGGCCCGTTTGCAAACCTCTCTCGAAGTACTCAACCGGCTTAGCGGTCAGTTGCGTGACAATGTGAATGTTACCGGCTCCATCTCCAAGGAGATTACGGTTACCTTCGGCAGTGTCTCCGCCACGATGGAACGTCAGACCCATGGGCTGCAGGATACGGCTAAATCCGTGCATGAGGTCGAAGACATCGTCGAGAACGCCGCAGACAGTTCTACCACCTTACAACAGCTTTCCCGGGAAATGCTTCAGAATACCGAAGCCGCAGGAAGCCGGATGTCCTCCTTATCGGACAAAATACATAATTTGCAGTCTGTAATTTCCGCAACTGTAACCCAGATGAACCATTTAAGTGACCAGAACCAGCAAATCAGCCAAATCGTCGATACGATCCAAGGGATCTCCAAGCAGACGAATTTGTTAGCCATGAACGCAGCCATCGAGGCGGCCCATGCCGGAGAGCACGGCAAAGGCTTCGCTGTAGTTTCGGCGGAAATCCGTAAGCTGGCTGAAAATTCCCGTCAGGCTACCGATTTGATCAACAACATCCTGGCTGACGTCATTAACAAAATCAACAACGTAGCCGAGCAAATCTCTGTCGGCCATGAAGCGATCGATATCGGCAAGGAAGAAGCGAAGGAAGTTCAAGCCTATGTCGGAAAAGTCGGCGACAACGCCCTGTCCGTCAGCCAGCAGTCCGATAATGTGGACGGCTCTGTCAAACAAATGCAAGAGAACTACGCTCGTATCATGTCGGAAGTGCTCTCCGTGGCCGAAGGCACCGAGCATAATATGAGCGCAACCGAAGAAATACTGGCAGGCATCGAAGCCCAGGATGCCAAGATCCGCGAAATCGTTCAGCATTATGAAGATTTGGACAATCTGATTTTGTCGCTGTCCAAGCTGGCTTCCCAGGATAACAAGGAACAGTCCGCTGGCAGTAAGGCGTAAGTAGACGGTTCTGAATTCCGCCGAGATTACTTAAGTCAGGAACGGGGTGCCCGCCATATCCATGTTCAATGGTGTGGTAGACGCCCCGTTTTTTTGCTCAAAATATATGTATGTAAGTGGATCACTACTCCGGCGATTATACTACCGGCATATGTTGTCTGTTGACCGTTTCCATGAACCAGTCATAGCGTTCTTTATTCTCATAGAACTCTGACGCGTGAATGATGGCCGGAATCACATCGGCTCCCTTATAAAATACTCGCTGCCCCACCTTTGACATGGGTACATGAAAAGATATTTTCAACGCCCGGAACAAGAGTGGCTCAAGCAAAGTGACATAATTACGGATCTTATGACTTTCGGCAAACAGGACGATCGTGGCCAGCAGGCGATCCAGGTTTTTTCCCCTATGTTCTTTATGGAGCGCAACTTTATCCACCTCCACGACATGCTCCGGATCGGCGAGAATGGCCGGATGCGCTTGGAACGGAGCCAGCCGGTTTAGGCCATCAGCCTCTATAGAATAGGGTTTCATCTCCACCGTTGCCACCGGTAAATCCTTCTCATTATAGACCAGGCACCGTCCGAGAACCTTTTCGGCGAATTCCAATTCAAACCCTTGCTCTAACCACGCCTCCGTCCAAATTCCGTTAAAGATCATCTCTTCTTCTAATGTCTCCACTAGCTTGTACATATTTGGGTCTCCTCTTCTCTCTCTTTCAGGAAATTCCAGTAAGGAATTCTCTGGGAGTCTTTGTTTATACCAAAATTGTAATATTTTAACGCTAGGGAGACAATAGAATGAATCTCTTTTTTATGAAATTTTCAACTTTTTTCCTTATCCTCTTCATTTCCCGCTTCTGTCGCAAAACACAAAAAAGCCTCCGTTTCTCAAGGAAACGAAGGCTTCTTCCATTTAAATTTAACCTTGCACAACAGCGACTACGATCGACAGGATAAAGAAACCAGCTGCCACTCCAATCGTTACCCGTTCCAGAACGAGTTCCATACCGCGTGCTTTCGACTTGCCGAAAAGATGTTCCGCACCCCCGGAGATGGCACCGGAAAGACCCGCGCTCTTCCCTTTTTGCAGCAGAACGACTGCGATCAGAGCAATAGAGAAAATAATGAGCAGTACTTCCAAAAAGATATTCATCCAATCCACCTCCTAAGTGAGAACACTTCGAAATCTATTTTCGTTAAACCTAATCATAAACAAATACAAAAACAGCATTATCATTATACCATTGCCCGTCGGGAATAACAACCGGTATCCTTATTTTACGCCTTGAAGTTTATAAACCCGTGCTTCATAAGGCCGCAGGGATAACTGGTGGAAATCCTCGTCTACCGAAACCTCGTAATTTCCGATAAGGAGTTCTTTGCTTTGGAAGCGGATCTCTTGATCCAGCTTGAAATCCGCCGGCTTTTCATAGAAATTCAGAACTACCAGCAGTTGTTCCTCGCCCAAGGTCCGGGTAAAAGCATAAATCTGCTCGTTTTCTTCATTAAGGATCGCGTATTTGCCATAGACAATAATATCATGTTGTTTACGCAGCTCGATCAATTTCTTGTAGTAATGGAACACCGAATTTGGATCGTTCAGAGCAAGCTCCACATTAATCTCTTTATAGTTCGGGTTTACGGCGAGCCAAGGGGTACCGGTAGTGAACCCGGCTTGGGCTTCCCCGTTCCATTGCATCGGCGTTCTTGCATTGTCGCGGCCCTTCGCATAGATCGATTCCATGATCTCGGCAGCGTCATGCCCTTTGCTCAGGTAGTCTTTATACATATTAAGCGTTTCGATGTCCTGGTACTCTTCGATCGTTTCGAACCGGACATTGGTCATGCCGATTTCCTCACCTTGATAAATATACGGCGTGCCTTGAAGAGTATGCAGCAGCGTGGCCAGCATTTTGGCCGACACGTTGTGATGCTCCCCGTCATGGCCGAAACGGGACAGCAGGCGCGGCTGATCATGATTGTTCAGGTAAATACTGTTCCAGGCTTTCCCCTCCAGCTTGGTTTGCCATTTGCTTACGATCTCTTTAAAGCGGGTCAGCTTCCACGGCGCAACCTCCCACTTGCCGGTCGGCCCCGAATCGATGCCCATCAGCTCGAATTGGAACACCATATTCAGCTCTTTTCCGTCGCTTCCGGCAAACAAAACTGCGTCCTCCGGCGTCACGTCGACCGTCTCCCCGACCGTCATGATATCGTATTTGGACAGCACTTCCCGGTTCATCTCCTGCAAAAACTCATGCACGCGCGGTCCGTTGATGTAATGCTCCCCGCTTCCCGATCCGTCCGAGCTGTCCGGTAACCCCGGCTCCTTGGAGATCACGTTGATAACGTCCATCCGGAATCCGTCGATGCCTTTGTCCAGCCACCAGGTCATCATATCGTATACCTCGCGGCGAAGCTTCGGATTCTCCCAATTCAAGTCCGGCTGTTTGGTGGAGAATAGATGCAAGTAATACTCGTCTGTTTGGGCATCGTATTGCCAAGCCGGGCCGCTGAAGAAGGAACCCCAATCGTTAGGCTCCTTGCCGTCTTTACCCGGGCGCCAAATATAGTAGTCGCGGTACTCATTATCCTTGGACTTGCGGGACTCGACGAACCAGGCGTGCTCATCCGAGCTGTGGTTGACGACCAGGTCCATAATCAGCTTCATCCCCCGCTCATGCAGGCCGGCAAGCAGCTCTTCCCAGTCCGCCATCGTTCCGAACTCATGCATGATTCCTTGGTAGTTACTGATATCATATCCGTTATCGTCATTCGGTGACTCGTACACCGGGCACAGCCATACTACGTCGATTCCGAGCGTTTTCAAGTAATCCAGTTTGGAGATGATCCCTTGCAGATCCCCGATCCCATCTCCATTGCTATCCATAAAGCTGCGAGGATAAATTTGATATACGACGCTTTCCTTCCACCATTTCTTCTCCATAGTGGTGCCTCCTTCATTTTCTGTACTTTATTATTACCCTTTGACTTGGTTTCTAGATGGCTTGTTTTCAATGTTTTCAAGTACGTAAACGTTTACCCTTTAAACATGCCTTGCCTTCCCGGTCCTCTGTAAAAGTAACCAGTCCAACAAGACATGTGCCGGTAGATGATGGGCACAGCCGGGAACACCCGTTGCAAGGGAGTCGGATAGTCAACATCTACCGTTACTTCAACGCTTCTTGACCGTCTGCCGCTCGATTACCCGGTGCGGCACGACTTCGCTGTCCGCCGGCTGCCCGGTGGCGAGCATCTCGATCAGCTTCTCCGAGGCCATCCGTCCCATCTCATGAAGCGGCTGAGCCACCGTCGTAAGCGGCGGGTTGCTCATCTCGGCCAGCTTCAGGTTGTCGTAGCCGATGACGGCCAGCTGATCCGGGACGGCGATGCCGAGCCTCGCCGCTACAGAGATGACGGCAATCGCCATCTCGTCCCCGGCGGCGAATACCGCCGTCACCTCGGGCGAGGCCGTAAGCAGCCGCTCCGCAGCCCGGCAGCCGCCTTCGAACGTGAAGCCGCCGTCTTGCACATGGTCCTCCCGAAGCGGGAGACCATGATCCCGCAGCGCTTGGCGGAAGCCCTCATATCGCGGCTGGCCCGCGATCCTATCGCTCTCGCCGCCGCCGATCATCGCGATCTCCCGGTGCCCCTGGGAGATCAAATAGGCGGCCGCATCATAGGCCGCCTGCCGGTCATCGACTTTGATGAACGGTACGTCATCCCAGTCCGACTTTGTCGCCACCAGGACCAGTGGCACTCCCATAGCCTGGACGGCTTCATAATATTCCGGCTCCAGTATGCCGCTGGAATAAATAATTCCGTCCACCCGCTTCTCCCGCAGCACCTGCAAATATTTCATCGTCCGCTTCCCGTCTTCCGCGGTATTGCAAACGATGACGCTATAGTTGTGCTTATGGGCCACTTCCTCGATGCCGTGCAGAATCTCGGACGAGAATGAACTGGACACGCTGGGGAACAAAACGCCAATGGTCTCCGTCCGCCTATTCACAAGCCCTCGGGCAATGGCGTTGGGCTGGTACCCTAACTCTTCCACAGCTTGCTCCACTCTACGTTTCGTTTCCTCAGAATACCCTGGCAAGTTATTCAGAACACGGGATACCGTCGCCACCGATACGCCTGCCTGTTTAGCCACGTCCTTGATTGTTGAGCTCATCGACATACCTTCTCCAATTCGTGCTTGATCTTATCCACTTTGAATCGCAATGTTTACGTAAACGTTTACCTTTATGAATTTACTATAAATAACACGTTCCCTATTGTCAATTTAGTTTTCGCCTAACCAAAAAGACCCACCCGAATCAAATTCGGATGGGTCCTTGACGCTTATATTAGTGTTTCAGGTTGTAGAAAGATTTCAAGCCGTTGTATTGAGCCAGTTCGCCCAGTTGGTCCTCGATGCGGAGCAATTGGTTGTACTTCGCAATACGGTCGGTACGGGAAGGCGCACCGGTTTTGATTTGGCCTGCATTCGTAGCAACCGCGATGTCAGCGATCGTGCTGTCTTCGGATTCGCCGGAACGGTGAGAGATAACTGCTGTGTAGCCTGCGCGTTTCGCCATTTCGATCGCGTCGAATGTTTCAGTCAGCGTACCGATTTGGTTTACTTTGATCAGGATCGAGTTACCGATGCCGTCTTTGATACCTTTTTCAAGACGCTCAGTGTTAGTTACGAACAAGTCGTCGCCAACGAGTTGGATTTTGTTGCCCAATTTTTCAGTGAGCAATTTCCAACCTTCCCAGTCGTCTTCGGAGCAGCCGTCTTCGATCGTGATGATCGGATATTTGTCAACCCAAGAAGACAAGAGGTCAACGAATTCAGCAGGCGTGAAGGATTTGCCTTCGCCTTCGAGATGGTATTTGCCATCTTTGAAGAACTCAGTGGAAGCTACGTCCATACCCAGGAATACGTCAACGCCTGGTTTGTAGCCGGCTTTTTCAATGGCTTCCATGATCGAGGACAAAGCGTCTTCGTTGGAAGAGAAGTTAGGAGCAAAACCGCCTTCGTCGCCTACAGCTGTGTTCAAGCCTTTAGCTTTCAGAACGGATTTCAGGTTGTGGAAAATTTCTGCGCCTGTGCGAAGAGCTTCTTTGAATGTAGGAGCGCCTACAGGCAATACCATGAACTCTTGTACGTCAACGTTGTTGTCGGCATGTGCGCCGCCGTTTACGATGTTCATCATTGGAACTGGCAGTTGTTTAGCATTGAATCCGCCGAGGTATACATACAAAGGCAGGTCCAAAGCGTCAGCAGCAGCGCGGGCTACGGCCATCGAAACAGCCAGGATTGCGTTTGCGCCGAGTTTGCCTTTGTTGTGCGTGCCGTCCAAAGCGATCATCAATTTGTCGATGCCGAGTTGGTCAAGCGCGTCCATACCGATTACTTCAGGGGCGATGATTTCGTTCACGTTCTCAACGGCTTTCAATACGCCTTTACCGAGGTAACGAGATTTGTCTTCGTCGCGAAGCTCAACAGCTTCGTGAGCGCCGGTGGAAGCACCGGATGGAACGATTGCGCGTCCGATTGCGCCGGACTCCAGATATACTTCAACTTCTACAGTCGGGTTGCCGCGGGAGTCGAGGACTTCGCGTGCGTATACGTCAGAAATAATAGTCATTGTATATTCTCCTTTGTGGGTTATAGTAATAGATTGCTATTCGTAAGTTTAACCAAAAATACTGTAACGGACACCAGAGCCGCTATTTAAGCCAAACCGGGCTATTTCAAAACCTAACGGACACCAGAGCTCTTAATGGTCTACTTTGATCGGAAAGCACCACTTCAACCAACAGATAAGGGCTGCCATGTCCTTTAAAAAATATAACTTGGCGTTTCGGGCGTTTTAACGTCCGTGGTGTCCGTTAGCCTGCCGCAAAAGCAAAGCAGGTCAGGGGATCAAGACAATCCTTAAGGGACCGGACCACTGCCTAGGTTGTGCACTACCTCTGCAAGCCAGTCCCTTCGGCTTGCTCCTCCTGGCGCAACATGACTACCTTAAGCCTTGCGGCTCGCGATCATCGATTGACCGGTCATTTCCGCCGGTTTCGGCAGACCCATCAAATCGAGGAGTGTTGGAGCCACGTCGGCCAAAATGCCGCTTTCGCGCAGGATTACGTTCTCGTCAGTTACGATGAACGGAACCGGGTTGGTTGTATGCGCCGTGAACGGACGACCATTCTCGTCGAATACCATATCCGCGTTACCGTGGTCAGCGATGATAATAACAACGCCGCCTTTGGCTTTAACCGCGTCTACGACTTTACCAACGCATTCGTCGGTCACTTCTACCGCTTTCTTCGTCGGCTCCAGCATGCCGGAGTGTCCGACCATGTCCGGATTGGCGAAGTTCAAAATGATCGCATCATGCTTGTCGGCTTCAATTTCCTTCACGCAGGCTTCAGCCACTTCATAAGCGCTCATTTCAGGCTTCAGGTCATAGGTAGCTACCTTCGGCGAATTGATCAGGATGCGTGTTTCGCCCGGAAGCTCAACATCGCGTCCGCCGCTGAAGAAGAACGTGACATGCGGGTATTTCTCGGTTTCCGCGATTCGAAGCTGCTTCTTGCCTTGCTGTACGAGCACTTCACCGAACGTATTATCCAGGTTCTTAGGCGAGTAAGCCACATAACCTTCCACGGTTTCGGCAAACAGAGTCAAGCAGACAAAGTGCAGATCTTTCGGGAATTTCGGTCCGCGGTCGAAGCCGTGGAAATCCTGGTTCGTGAACACGTTGGACAGCTGAATCGCGCGGTCCGGACGGAAGTTCAGGAACACGACGGAGTCGCCGGATTCCACCAAAGCAATCGGTTGGTCATGTCCGTCGACAATGACCGTAGGCATCACGAATTCGTCGAATACCGATTTCTCGTACGATTCCGTTACGGCCGTAATCGGATCGGTATATTTCGGGCCTTCGCCGTATACCATCGCACGGTACGATTTTTCAACGCGTTCCCAACGCTTGTCGCGGTCCATCGCATAGTAGCGGCCTTGTACCGTGGCAATTTTGCCCACGCCCACTTCTTCGATTTTGGCAATCAAACGCTCGATGAAGCCTTTCGCACTGTCCGGAGCAACGTCCCGGCCGTCAAGGAAAGCATGGATATACACGTCGTGCATATCTTCCTTCTTCGCCAGGTCGAGCATCGCGAACATATGATCAATGTGGCTGTGCACGCCGCCGTCGGACAGAAGGCCGTACAAGTGCAGCTTCTTACCCTTCGACTTCGCGCTGCGAACCGCATTTACCAGCGTTTCGTTTTGGAAAAACTCACCTTCGCGGATCGACTTGGAAATGCGGGTCAAGTCTTGATAAACGATCCGGCCGGCGCCGATGTTCAAATGGCCTACTTCGGAGTTCCCCATTTGGCCTTCCGGCAAGCCTACGGCTTCACCGCAAGCGGTAAGGGTTGTGTTCGGATACTCCTTCAGGTAACGATCGTAGTTAGGCTTGTTTGCCTGAGCTACCGCGTTGCCTTCCACTGTATTCCGAAGTCCGAAGCCGTCCATGATGATCAGTGCTACTGGTTTTGGAGTGGCCATCTTACTTTGCCCCCTCGACCAATTGGATATAGGATGCCGGTTGCAGACTTGCGCCGCCCACGAGAGCGCCGTCGATGTCGCTTTGGCCCATATATTCCTTCACGTTTTCAGGTTTTACGCTGCCGCCGTATTGGATACGGATCTTGTCGGCCACTTCAGAGCTGTACAGATCTTTCACCAGACTGCGGATATAAGCGATTACTTCGTTGGCATCCTGAGAAGTGGAGGATTTGCCGGTGCCGATCGCCCAAATTGGTTCGTAGGCGATAACGACTTGTTCGGCTTGCTCCGCGGACAGTCCTTTCAGAGCCGCTTCGGTTTGAACCTTCACGACATCCTTCGTTTGGCCTGCTTCGCGTTCTTCCAGCTTCTCGCCGACGCAAGGAATCGGAGTCAATCCATGCTTGAATGCGGCATGAACCTTTTTATTCACGATCTCGTCGGTTTCTGCAAAATAAGCGCGGCGCTCGGAGTGTCCGATAATGACATAGTCTACGCCCAACTCTTTCAGCATTCCGCCGCTAATTTCACCGGTGAATGCACCTTCGTCTTCGAAATGCAGGTTTTGAGCGCCAATTTTGATCGACGTTCCTTTGGCCGCTTCGACCAAAGCCGGAAGATTGGTGAACGGAGCGCAAATCACGCTCTCTACGCCTTCTACTTCCGCTTTCCCTTTAATGTCTTCGAAGAAAGCTTTTGCTTCGGAAACGGTTTTGAACATCTTCCAGTTCCCGGCGATAATAGGTGTTCTCATTGAGCACACTCCTTCAAACTTATAGGTACCTCAAATAGTCACTTTTTGAGCTTCAAGAATCTTACTTATCGTTCAGAGCCACAACGCCCGGAAGCGCCTTGCCTTCCATGAACTCCAGGGAAGCGCCGCCGCCTGTGGAGATGTGGTCCATCTTGTCGGCCAATTTGAATTTCTCTGCAGCTGCCGCGGAATCGCCGCCGCCGATAATCGTATAGCCTTCAGTTGTTGCGCAAGCTTCAGCCACTTCTTTTGTACCGTTTGCGAAAATATCGATTTCGAATACGCCCATCGGTCCGTTCCAAACGACCAATTTGGAGTTCTTGATGACATCAGCGTAAAGAGCGCGAGTTTTCGGTCCGATGTCCACGCCTTCCCAATCTGCAGGAATGCTGTCGATGTCCACTTCTCTGTGGTTAGCATCGGCGCTGAAGTCATCAGCAATGACAACGTCAACCGGCAGCATGAAGTTCTTGCCGAGTTTCTTGGCCTTCTCGATAAAGCCGAGCGCTACGTCAAGCTTGCTGTCATCCAGCAACGATTGACCGATCTCGTAACCTTGAGCTTTAAAGAAGGTATAAGTAAGACCGCCGCCGATCAGCACGTTATCCGCAATGTTAAGCAGGTTGTCGATAACATCGATTTTGTCCTTAACTTTGGAACCGCCGATGATCGCTGTGAAAGGACGATCCGGATTCGACAACGCTTTGCCGAGAACGGACAATTCTTTTTCCATCAACAAGCCGGATACAGCCGGAATTTGGTGAGCGATGCCTTCTGTCGATGCATGCGCACGGTGAGCGGCGCCGAACGCGTCGTTCACGAACAGATCAGCCAGCTCGGCAAATTGTTTTGCAAGCTCCGGATCGTTCTTTTCTTCGCCCGGATAGAAACGGACGTTTTCAAGCACGAGCACGTCGCCGTTGTTCATAGCGTCAACTTTCGCTTTTACCGCTTCGCCGATTGCTTCGTCAGCTTTGGCTACTTCTTTCCCGAGCAATTCGCCAAGGCGTTTAGCAGGCAGCGTCAAACGCATATCTTCGTTCACTTGGCCTTTTGGACGTCCCAAGTGGCTAGCCAGGATCACTTTCGCGCCATTTTCGATCAAATACTTAATCGTCGGCAGCGTCTCGCGAATCCGGGTATCATCCGTAATTTTGCCATCTTGCATAGGTACATTGAAATCTACGCGGACAAACACGCGTTTGCCGGTTACTTCCACATCACGTACACTTTTCTTATTCATCTCCACGTTCCTCCTATAGGTATGCGCGGCGCCCACCAGGGCTTGAGCACAGACAGGCTGCGCATTTCCGTTGCGACTTCGACTCTTGATTTCTCTCCTAAGCGGTACTACTTCTCTTTTTATATAAAAAAACGGTGTGTGTGTGAATGTCGGATTACATATAAAACCATGAACCAAAGAGGAGTCCTCCATAAAGGTTGCTCCTCTTCGGTAATGTTATCAAGGAAAAACGATATTACTTAACTTTTTTTGCGAAGTATTCCAAAGTACGAACCAATTGAGCAGTGTAGGACATTTCGTTGTCATACCAAGCAACCGTTTTAACCAGTTGTTTGTCGCCAACAGTCAATACTTTAGTTTGTGTAGCGTCGAACAGGGAACCGAAAGTCATACCTTTGATGTCCGAAGATACGATTTCGTCTTCTGTGTAGCCATAAGTTTCTGGGTCGGAAGCAGCTTTCATAGCTTCGTTGATTTCAGCTGCAGTTACTTTCTTCTCAAGAACAGTAACGAGCTCAGTCAGGGAACCAGTTGCAACTGGAACGCGTTGAGCCGCGCCATCCAATTTGCCTTGCAGTTCAGGGATAACCAGGCCGATAGCTTTTGCAGCGCCAGTTGTGTTAGGGATGATGTTCTCAGCAGCAGCACGAGCACGACGGAAGTCGCCTTTCGCATGCGGAGCATCCAAAGTGTTTTGGTCGCCAGTGTAAGCGTGGATCGTAGTCATCAAGCCTTCAACGATACCGAATTTGTCTTGAAGCGTCTTAGCCATAGGAGCCAAGCAGTTCGTTGTGCAAGATGCACCGGAAATAACGGTTTCCGAACCGTCAAGGATTTCATGGTTTACGTTGTAAACGACAGTTTTCATATCGCCTGTAGCAGGTGCGGAGATAACGACTTTCTTAGCTCCGCCTTTCAGGTGAAGCTCAGCTTTTTCTTTAGTAGTGAAGAAGCCTGTGCACTCAAGCACGATGTCTACGCCAAGCTCGCCCCAAGGCAATTCTTCAGGGTTGCGGTTAGCAAGAACTTTAACTTCTTTGCCGTTTACTTTGAAGAAGCCGTCATGTACTTCAACTTCGCCGTCGAACTTGCCTTGCGTCGTATCATATTTCAACAAATGAGCCAACATTTTTGCGTCTGTCAGGTCATTGATTGCTACTACTTCGATGCCTTCCACATTTTGAATACGGCGGAAAGCCAGGCGTCCGATACGTCCAAACCCGTTAATACCAACTTTTACACTCATGAATAGATCCTCCCAGTGTTTTTTTTATTATTCAAGACAGGCTGAATAACCCGCCATGAGTAAACCATTTAATAAACTTTCTTGTTTTGAGTGCGGAAAAGAGTTATTCCGCTTTGCGGCTCTCGCTTCGCTCGATCTCTTCCACGATTTCCTCCGCCGCGGCTTCATCGATCACAAGAATATCTTCGTGCCCGAATTTCAGCACGGCAAGAATGGCCTTCGCCTTGCTCTTACCGCCCGCGATGCCAATGACGGTTTCGGTACTCTTGATGTCTTCCAGCCGAAGACCCAGAGTCAGCATTTTGTGAACGACAACGCCATTTTCATCAAAATAGTATCCGAATGATTCCGCTAACGCGCCTTCCTTCTGCAGCTCTTGGACCACGGAAGATTCCAATTTGCGGCGGCGCGCCATCTCCATAGCATCACCGATTCCATGAATGATAATCCGCGCCTCGCGGATCATCTCTACGATATCGTGGATGTTAGGATCGCCTACGAGCGACTCGTACGCTTCTTTTCCGAGCAAATCAGGCACATGCAGCAGACGATACCCTGCTCCAAGCCGTTTTGCCATCCCGGAGGCAATCGTGTTGGCCTGTATCTCCAGACTTTCACCCAATCCGCCTCTCGCCGGCACAAACCAACATTGCTTCAGCGAAAGATTTGCCGGCGGGCTAAGTTGCTCCGCTACCTCGGCAATAGTAGAACCGCCGGTAACCGCAACTACGTCCTGGCTGCTCATGGCGCTTAGCAGAGCTTTGGCTCCTGCCCGGCCCAGTTCCTTCTTCGTCAGCGGGGAAGCCTCGCTGTCGCCAGGAACGATAACAACCTTACGAAGTCCGAAAGCCTTCTGAATTCTTTCTTCCAGATTGGATAATCCGAAGATTTCCTTAACGATCGGCTCCAAAGCCTCCAGCAGTTTCCTGCCCGAATCACTGATTCTCATGCCTATATTCTCGATTTCAATCAGGCCCTGAGCCTTCAGGAGATCCGTCTCGGCCCGCAACACTCGTTCTGTCATGTTCAGCGATACCGCAAGCGTTCTGCGGCCAATCACGTCCGACAACAAGATCTGGTGAAGAATGGTATACCTTTTCTTGAGAATTTCCATGAGATCAGGAAGAAGCTGCTTTTGCATTTCCAAAATAGTTCGCATGCTTTCCACTCCTGCAAGCTTCGTCTTCTCTCTCCTTCTCCTTGGTCCTAAAATGTCCCGGGTAAACTTTTTAAGTCCCACTGATATTCTAACCAATTTTTAGCTCTGATGCAAGCCTGACGTCCGTATAATTTACATTCTCGCCAAAGCCTATGCATAGCCTGATTTCGAACCTTTGGGGGATGGGCCCAGACAATAAAAAGGCTCCTTAGTGTTGTAATAGACGTCTTACCATCTATCCGACCATAAGGAGCGTTGCTCTTAAACTACATATATCCGTAAGCTTTAAAAGGCCGCTTTAATTGATATCGCGCTTTTAGGGGCCATCGAGAAGGAGAGTTCCGCTTCTCCTCGCAGCCGGAGTGATACATTCTCTACACCCTCCCCATCATTAAACAAAACGACGGCAATTGAATCATCCGTATTTTTGAAGGCGACGGAGCGAATGTGGTCTCCGGAGCTGTCGGAGTGTATTCGCACCGCTTTAGGGCGGATGATCTTGCTGAAATGCGCCAGCGCGTAGTAATCCAGCGTATAGGTCAGCTCGCGGGTTTGCTGATTGACCGTCACGATGCCGCGGCAAGTACTGCGCCCGAATCCCGGCACCACCGGGCCGTTGTTTTCATCGAGGGCCATGTTCCATAACACGAACGATTTGCTATGATTCCGTAGGATCTCGATCCCCGTCCGGAACACATTGGAGAAGGCCGGCTCGAAGGCAGGAATCCATTCTCCGCCCGATCCTTCGGTGAAATGAACTTCCTTGGCCGGAAAAGCCCGGCTGACCTCGCTCTGTGCCGACGCCTGACCTCCGTACCAGTGCCAGGCCACGCCGTCCACCTCTTCCTCCGCTTGGTTCAGCACCGTCAGCGGGTACTCCGGTTTATCCCAGTTGTGATCATAACAGAGAATCTTGGTGGAAATTCCATTCCGCCGGAAGGCAGGCTTTAGAAAATCTTTGATGAACTCACTCTGTACTTCAGGCAGCATCAGCATGCCGGGGTAATGTCCCGGAACAAATAACGGTTCATTCTGCGGAGTTATGGCATAGATCTGAAGCCCGTTCTCTGCGTAGGCCTGAATATACCGTACAAAATACTCCGCATACGCTTCATAATATTCTCTCTTCAGCTCCCCGCCGATCATGGAGCCGCTTGTCTTCATCCAGCCCGGCGCACTCCATGGCGAAGCCATCAGCTTGAGTTCCGGATTCCACTTTACCGCCTGCCGCAGCAATGGAATGATGTCCTGCTCGTCATGGGCGATCGAAAACCGGTTTAACGCCGGATCCGTTTCTCCCTGGGGAAGATCATCGTAGCTGTACATTTCCCTAGCATAGTCCGAAGCTCCCATGGGGTTACGAACCACCGAAAGCCCGATCCCCTCATTTGGATCAAACAGTCTCTGCATTACTTCCGCTTGCTGCTCCTCATTCAAAATCTGGTTCATCAAAAAGGCGGCTGAATCGGTAAAAGAGGCTCCAAAGCCGTCCATTTCTTGAAAAGTCCGGGTTTCATCCAAAGCCACCCGGACGGCTTCCACACCGATGTCAGCCGGCGTCAATTCCTGAGGGGATTTCTTGATGAACAGCTCGCGTTCTCCCAAAGATTCATATATCGTAAGCTCCTGCATGCTGTGTCCCTCCGTTTAATGGGTTAATCCGTTTTTACTTCATGCCCAGTTTTTCTTTGTTTTGCTTCATCTTCTCGCTGCGAATTTCAACGATCTTACTCCAGTTGTTGTCTTCCAGGAACTTTTTGTAAATCGACAAATTGTTGTTGAATTCATCGTCGCTCTTGGAGCGGATCATGCTGACGAGCGACGTGCTCCACTGGGTGTTGATAGCGGTCAGGGCGCGCGCTTCCTGCGTTCCTTGATCCGGATTTGTATTTTCCAGGATGAAATGCGGCTTCATTTTGCCTTTGCCCCACTCCTGCATTTGCTTGATCGCCTCAGGGAAAGCGTCGGCGCTCAGCGCTTTATGACGGTCATGTCCGAAGAACATGAATTCGCCCATCCGGTAATCCTTTTTGAATTTATCGGCATTGTTCAATTGAAGGTCTTTCACTTCCGGCGTGAATTGCACGCTTCCGTCGGCGGCTTTCGTATACGTTTCACCTTCGATACCGTAGTTCATCAGCATTTGGCCTTCTTCGCTCAGCAGGTACGTGAACACCTGGATCGCTTTAGCAGGGTCTTTACACTTCTTCGTGATGAAGCTGACCATCCAACCGGAAATGCCGGACTGGTTCAAGGTCGGCTGATTGCCGACAGTGCTTTGTGGACCGTCGATCGCGATGTATTCTTTGCCCGGATTCGCGCTCATGAAAATTTGCAGATTGCCGCCTTGCTGCGGCGTGCCGTCAAGCAGCATCGTAGCGTATTTGCCGGACTTCACTTTCTCTTCAAAGGCCGGGCCGTCATCGGCAAAGCTGTCGTCGCTGATCGCTCCGTCGCGGTACGACTGATTCAGCGTTTTCAGCCAGGTCAGATAGTCTTCATCGAGGTTACGGTCGTAGAACCCGCCGTTCGCGTCTTCCAGGGGCACTCCGATGAAGTCCTGCAACACATCGCCCAAAGAACCGGTGCCGGTGCCGATCGAGTTAAAGCCGAATGGGAACAGTTCAGGGAATTTCGCCTTGATTTGCTGCATCGAATTTTTGAAGTCGTCCGGCGTAGCAAAGCTCGGCTGGCCCAAAGCTTCATAAACATCCTTCCGAATCACGAACGCTGTCTTCGCCGGAATGTTACCGCTGTCATAATCCTCTTGCGTATTGGAGTAGTTCGGATAGCCGTAAGTTTTGCCGTCTTTAAGCTGGAACCAGTTCAGCGTGTCTTGAGCCGCTACTTTATTGAAGTAAGGATCGTATTTCTCGGCCAGCTCCGTCAATGGAAGCGCCCAGGTTGCCGCCTTCTGTGCGGCCGGTGAATTGTTGTCGAACGTCGTGAGGATGTCCGGCATGTCGCCGCCCGCGAAGAAGGTGTTCAGCTTCGTGTCGTCGCCTTTGATGAATTTGATGTTGATATTCAAATCTTCCTTAATCTTTTTGGTGACCACATCATTGCCAAAGTCGGTGTTCCACCAGTCGGCATTCACATACCAGGTCAAGTCCGTAGTCTCTTCTTTCGTATCCAGCTGCCAGGCCGGCTTCTCCGGATCCGGCGTATATCGTCCTTCTAGGGAAACCTCTTTGCCGGAGCTTTTCGAGCCGCCGCCGGATCCCCCGCCGCAGCCCGTTACGACCAGCGCAGCTGCCAAAAGTGCCGTGCCCACCTTAAGCCCTGTTTTGCCAAAAGCCTTGTTCATCTTCAACATCCAAACCCCTCCTCTTTTGTATTAAAGCGCTTTCTAATCCGCCCGGAGCCTACCCCGTATCGGTCGTTTTCCCCGGTTTCACAACATATACCTTATCTCTACTCCTTCACCGCCCCCAGCATCATGCCCGAGATAAAGTACCTTTGCAAAATTGGATACATCACAACAATCGGCAAGGTTGTAATGACGATCGTTGCTAGTTGAACCCCTTTCGTCGTCGTTTCAATGACGACCGATCCCCCGATATTCTGCATCGACTGCGTCTGGGACTGAACGATAATCTCGTACAGCTTCATTTGCAGCGGATAGAGGGCCTGATCGGTAATGTACAGCTTGGTCGTCATGAAATCGTTCCATTGTCCGACCCCGTTAAACAAGGCGATCGTCGCCATGGCCGGCATCGACAGCGGAATAAATATTTTCAGGAAAATGCGCCAGTCTCCGGCCCCGTCGATCTTGGCCGACTCTTCCAGCGAATCCGGGACATTTCGGAAGAAATTCATCAGGATGACCACATCGTAGTAACTGAACAGCGCAGGGATGATATACACCCAGAAGCTGTTGAGCAGCCCCAGCGATTTAATCAGCAAGTAGGTCGGAATCATACCGCCCGAGAAAAACATGGTGATCACGCCCATCGCCACATAAAGCTTGCGGCCGCGGACATATTTTTTGCTCAGACCGTAACCGATCATGGCACAGAAGAATACGTGCGTAATGACGCCGAGAAATGTTTTTGAGATCGAAATAAAGAAGGATTGCCAGATGCTCGTATCCCGAAAAACAGCTTGGTAGTTCTCCAATGAGAACTCTTTCGGCCAGAATACGAAGCCCCCCTCAGCCAGCGATTTGCCGGAACTGAAGGATGAAACGATGACGTTCCAAAGCGGTACAACAATGATGATCGTAAAAATACTCAGTAAAATCAGATTTATCGCATCAAAGACCCGGCTATCGAGATCTTGTTTAGCCACCGTTCTGCTCACTCGGATGCCCCCTTACTAAAGCACGGATTGATTATCATTCAATTTGCTGGTGACCTTGTTTGCCGTGACTAACAGAATGACGGACACAATTGAGACACCCAGGCCGACCGCCGTCGCGTAGGAAAAGTCGCCTTGCGTCATCCCCATGCGGTAGACGTAGGAGTTAATGACTTCCGCGCGGGCCCGGTTCTGCGAGTTCATCAGCACCAGCGTTTGATCCAGGTTGGAGCCGAGCAAGCCGCTGATCGTCAGAATCAGGTTCAAGCTGATGATCATTTTCATGTTCGGAATGGTGATGTTCCAGATTTGCCGCAGCCGGCTGGCTCCGTCAATCTTGGCCGCCTCGTAGTAGGTCGGGTCGATCTTCGACATAATCGCCAGATACAGAATGGTTCCCCAGCCCGCTTCCTTCCAGATGTCGGACAACGTGGCGATCCACCAGTACTTGCCGGCATCCAGCATAATATTGTGAGGTTGAGAGATCACGCCGAGATCCAGGAGCAGCTGATTGAACATCCCTGTCGTTGAGAACCAGGTAATCAGCATCCCGCCGAGCACGATCCAAGACAGAAAGTGCGGCAGATAGGAAACCGTCTGAACGATCTTTTTGAATCGGGTGTGACCAACTTCAAAGATCATGATCGCCAGCACAATCGGAATCACGAAACCGATCAACAGCTTCAGGAAGCTGATCCCCAGCGTATTGACGACCGAGTCCCAGAAATATTTGTCGGACAGAATGATTTTGAAATTTTCCAGTCCCACCCACGGGGCCGTGTCCAACGTATCGATGACCGTGTAGTTTTTAAAAGCGATCGTCAGTCCATAAATCGGAATGTAACAAAAAATAATCATAAAAATGACGCCAGGCAAAATCATCGACTGCAGTTCCCATTGCCTTCCGTAGTCGACCATAAAGTCTCTAATCCTTTGCCCCATGGGCTTTCTCTGCTCCAAATGCGCGTCTGATTTGGCCATCCCTTGGTCCCCCTTTTGGCTTCCATGCAATAAAAACGTTTTTATTTTCACATATAAAAATCTGTCCCTGGCCCCGCCAAATTTTCGCGGATTCTTCAGAATACAGCCTTCTTACTCTTGGCCAAGGTCGTTTCTTTGGATTTTCACTTGGCTTGATCCTCTGACAACCAGTTCTCCCGCCAATTTCTGCTTCTTGCCCTGTTCCTTCTTCTGGATCATGCGTACCAAATGGTCGATAGCGAGTACACCCTGCCTGGCGATCTGGTTCCTTACCGTTGTTAATGGAGGCGTGAAGTATTGGGCGATATCGATATCGTCAAACCCGACCACGCTGATGTCTGCAGGAACGTCGAATCCATGGGATTTCAGCGCCCGGATACAACCGATGGCACTCAAGTCGTTCCCCGCCAGGAATGCATCCGGCAATTTGTCCGGGTGCATATGAAGAAATGATTTTACCGCGTTGTAGGTGCCTTCTTCCTCAAAATAACCTTGGAGCACATAATCTTCATCCACGAGTAACTGATGCTCCCGCAAAGCCTCCAAATAGCCGTCCCTCCGCTGCACGCTGTCGAACATCGTGTCCACGCCGGAGATATAAGCGATTTTCTTGTGTCCGAGACTGATCAAGTATTTGGTTGCTTCGTAACCGGCCACGAAGGAATCGAAAATCACGCTGCCCATCGTTTCATTCTCCAGAAACCGATCCAGAAACACGGCCTTGATCTTTTCTTTCATCATCATGCTGACGTCTTCATCATCGATGCGCAATTCCTCATAAATAATGACGCCGTCGACCCGCCGGCCCAAAATATTGCTCATTATGACCTGTTTGTCGCGGGTTACAAATACGTTCAGCCCATAGCCGAGCCGGTCGCATTCACGGGCCATCGATTCAACCAGCGTATAGAAGTAGGGACCCGATACGCTGGTTGTAAAGAAGCCTAGCATTTTCGTTTTGCCTGTTTTAAGCTGCTTGCCGTTCAAATTCGGAACATAATTCATTCGTTTCGCCACGTTTAGCACATGCGATTTGGTCTCGGGGTTCAAAACATCGACATTGTTTAACGCATTGGAAACTGTCGAGATCGATACACCCGCCTCTCTAGCCACATCCTTGATGGTAACCTTACCCATATCCAATCTTCCTTTTTATAAAAACGTTTTTATAATCCTAAATTAGCATAGAAGCGCTTTCATGACAATGCCTATTTTGCAAAAATAGTTCTCGTCTACCACTCTCGCCCGTTCTCCATATATTCCCCTGGAACTTTTTTAGAGAACTTGCTTGCTTTTTAAACTCGTATGTCATATAATCATTTTTGCTACGCTAAATGGATGTAACTAATCCATACAACTTGCGCCCGTGGTCCAATGGATATGACGTAGGCCTCCGGAGCCTGAGATCGAGGTTCGATTCCTCGCGGGCGCGCCATTATACTTATCAGCAGATTGCTGGATATCATATGTTTTACCCACTAACCCTTATGCACGGGTTTTTTTATTACACAGAGTTTGACTTTCTTTGACTTTCTGTTTTAAATTGTTTATTATGAGGTTAATATTCATCGATTCCGTCAATTCTGAAATTGATTGAACCGATTTCGTTCACATGGTTGATCCAACTAATAAGGAGGTTTTATCGGTGAGTTATATTCCTATGGTCGTTGAACAAAGTAACCGCGGTGAGCGCGCTTATGACATTTACTCCAGACTGCTGAAGGACCGCATCATTTTCCTGGGTTCTCAGGTGAATGACGTCGTCGCAAATGCGATTATTGCGCAAATGCTGTTTCTGGACGCGGAAGAACCGGGCAAAGACATCCATCTCTACATTAACAGCCCTGGCGGTTCCATTACAGCCGGGATGGCCATTTTCGATACGATGCAGTTCATTAAGTCCGACGTCTCCACCATTTGCGTGGGTCTCGCGGCTTCCATGGGCGCTTTCCTGCTGAATGCCGGCGCCGAAGGCAAACGCTACGCGCTGCCGAACAGCGAGATCATGATTCACCAGCCGCTCGGCGGAGCCGAAGGCCAAGCTACCGATATCGAAATCCGTGCCCGCCGCATTCTGAAGATGCGCGACAAGCTGAACAAGATCTTGGCTGAACGCACTGGCCAGCCTCTTGACCGGATTGAGAAGGATACGGACCGTGACTACTTCATGAGCGCGGCCGAAGCTAAAGAATACGGCCTGATCGATCGCGTTATCGAGAAAGTCACGCCACAAGGCGTATAAGAGGTTAAACTTCATACGTTAATAAAGCCAAGGACCGCTCCTGGGGTGTACCGCACTCCTAGGGCGGTCCTTTTTTTATTCGTGATAAACCGGTACTAGGATGGGTTGTTGCTCCCCAAGCGCACCGTCACTTTGCCGGGTTGCCTTGCTTTTTCGCCGATTCGGTGAAAAAATATGAGCAGAGAAGTTAGCCACCCACCAACTAAGGAGTGAACAAGATGAGCCATACCCACGATGAACAATGGACCGAGGTTCGCCGGACGCTTGCCCAAGTAGCCACCGGAACAAAAAAGGCCGACCTGGTCGTTAAAAACGGAACGCTCGTCAACGTATACACCGGACAGCTTCAAGCTCATACCGACGTGGCTATCGCCGCAGGGCGGATCGCTTATGTCGGCGATGCCAGCCATACGATCGGCGAAGATACGGTAGTGCTGGATGCGAAGGGACGCTTTATCGCACCGGGCCTGCTGGACGGGCATATGCATGTCGAGAGCACCATGCTCTCTGTCACCGAGTTCGCCAAAGCCGCATTGGCGAAAGGCACCACCGGCATTTTCATGGACCCTCATGAAATCGCCAATGTGTTTGGAGCCGACGGCGTACGCTGGATGCACGAAGAGGGGCGTGCTCTGCCGCTGAAGGTATACACAACCTTCCCTTCGTGCGTGCCCGCCACGGACAATCTTGAGGACGCCGGAGCGGAGCTGAACGTAGCCGATATCGAGGACGGAATGACCTGGGAAGGCGTCGAGGGACTCGGCGAAGTGATGAACTTCCCGGGCGTCGTGTACGGCGACCCCAAAATGACCGGCGAAATCGCCGCGACATGCCGGGCAGGCAAGGCGGTCACCGGGCATTTCCCGAGCGAGGACGAGCCGATGCTGCAAGCGTACATCGCCTCAGGCGTCACGTCCTGCCATGAGACGGTAACGCGCGAGCAAGGCCTGCTGAAGCTTCAGCTAGGCATGCATCTCATGATCCGCGAGGGCTCCGCCTGGCATGATGTGAAGGAAGTGATCAAGGTCGTGACGGAAGATCACGTGCAGCCGGGCAACATCATGCTGGTTACGGACGATGTTTACCCGCAGACCCTGATCGAGAAGGGTCATATGAACCACGTCGTCCGCCGGGCCATCGAGGAAGGCGTCGAGCCGGTCACCGCCATCCAGATGGGCTCGATCAACACGGCCCGCTATTTCCGGGTCGACGGTGACGTTGGCGGCATCGCGCCGGGCAAATGCGCCGATCTGCTGCTCATCGACAGCCTGAAGGACATGGAGCCGTCCACCGTCATCACGGACGGCAACGTGGTGTTTGACGGCGGCGCGCTGAAAATGGCCTTCCCGGCCTATGTATATCCGGAAGCCGCACGGCAGTCGGTGCACTTGGCGCGGCCGCTGGAGGCGCGCGACTTCGCGCTGGCGAGCAGCCGTAAGGACGCCGCAGCCGAAACGGAAGTGAACGTGATCCGCGCGATCGAGAACAGCGCACGGACTGCACGCGGCACTGCACGGCTCTCCGTGAAGGACGGCTTCATTCAGCCGAGCCTGGAGCAGGATGTCATTACGCTGGCCTGTATCGACCGCCATCACGGCACCGGGCAGATTTCCCTGGCCTTCGCGCAGGGCTTTGGTCTGCAGCGCGGTGCGGTCGCTTCGACCGTGGCGCACGACAGCCATAACCTCCTGGTCATGGGCACCAATCCGGAGGATATGGCCTTCGCGGCCAATGAATTGGCTAAGCTCGGCGGCGGCATGATTGCCGTTCTGGACGGAAAGATACTGGCCTCCGTGCCGATGGTTATCGCCGGCTTGATGTCCGATCAGCCGCTGGAGGTCGTCGTGAAGGAAGTCCAGGCGCTGGAGCAAGCGTGGAAGACACTGGGTTGCGAGTTGAACGCGCCATTCATGACGTTCTCGCTGATCGCCCTTCCGGTTATTCCCGAGCTTCGCATCACCAACCGTGGCTTGGCGGACGTCGACAAGTTCGAGCTGATCCCTGTGGAGATTGTCTAATTTCAGCTAAATCACAAAAAAGACGGTACAAGGATATTCCCTTGCACCGTCTTTTTTTTATTATTTCGATTTAATCCCCAGCTCAGGGAACGAAAAATAGAACTCAGGGAATCCGAACACGTACGGAAGATAATCGTACAGCTGGAAGAAGATAACGACGCCGTTATCTTTTAAATAGTAATCCGGGTTGTTCCCGATCGTCTTAAATCCGCCGAAATACCCCTCGGTTTGTTGAAGCTGCTTGGCAATGGAAGGATCGACGATGCTGCGGAAGTTCGGATTGGCACGCAAGATTTCATCAAGGGTCAGCAGCTTTCCGTCGCTCAGACGGAACGTCAGCCCTTCCCTGACGCTTATGCCGTGTGCCCCGCCTGTATAAGCATAGGTCTGCTCAAGAATGCTCAGCAGCCCGCCACGGTTGTATGTGACGGTGTAATTGCCGAGATACTCGTACGGGCTGCCGTTGGGTGAAGGCTGGTTCTTCTTCGCTTCTTTAAGCGAATTTTGCATAAACGTCTCGGCCCTGGATTGGAGCAGGGTGTTGATCTTCTCCTCGGCTTGCTTGCTTTTCAAATCGCTGACCTGAGGATATTGGATCTTGATGGAGGCCTCGGGAATCACCTTCTCCAAGTTACGGGTGCTGATTTTAATATCATTTAACCGGTGAGGAGTCAGGTTTAGCGCAGTTCCGGCCTCATTCCACTGCGTGGTATATCCCAAATTGTCCGAAAGTACTTTCACGGACACATAAGGGTTGCCGTCCACTACTTTCCACTCGTAGGGAAGGATCTGCGTGCTCCCGTCTACAATAGCTTTGGCTCCGGTTTCCCCCGGTTGAAGCTGAACGACCACATTCTGCCGTTTAAGAGTGTACGTATTCGATGATTTGTCGTACTTGACCGGAATCTTCAAGTCTTTACGGATCATCTCAAGAGGGACAAGCACGCCCTCCTTGCCCTGCAGACCTTGCTGTTTAAGCGGCTTCCCCTTCAGCGTAATATTGACCGGCTGTCCGACCTCAGGCTTTTGGACCTGCTTCGCCGAAAGCTGCCCAGAAGCATGCGCTTGAGCCTGAGCCTGGGCTCCCGGCCAAGGAGGGGTGCCGCTCCATCCCGAAACCAGCAAACCGATGGCGAGCATACCGCTCCCTATTTGAAAAGCGAACTTTTTCATTTCTCGACCTCATCTCTTCTCGGAGTTACACCCATTATTTCCGCGAGTGAGGAAAATCATGTAGACGTTCTGGAGTTTACTGACCGGTTGTGCCCGCTACAGCGTCCGTCCGGATTTCTCCTTCGATTGGAACCGTCAAAGCCGATGCCTTGCCCCCGTTCCCCGCCGAGCTGATTCTTCCGAGCTCGGTGGACTTCCCGTCAGGGGTTACGGTACCGTAAACCAGTAATTCCGCCATAAAGTTATCGGAGAAAAACACCGCATCGCCAAAAGACTTTGGAGGTTTCCCGCTTTCACTTTTTTCTCCAAGACTATCCTTCTGCCACTTTACGACCAGCAGACCTTCCTTGTTGACTTCCGCATACCAGGTCATCCCTTTATAATCCCGCTTCAAACGGAGCGCTTCTCCTTTAGGAAAAGTGTTGGTGGTTGTAAACCCTTCCCCCGTTATCGGAAGCGGCTTGAAGCTGTCCTCATAGACCAACTCCAACCGGGAGGCGACCTCCCGGGCGTCGGTCAAGTCTCCGCTCATGAGGGTAGCATAATCCGCCTGTCCGGAAGGCGTCCGGATCACCGCCCGATTCTGGTCCTTATTAAAGGATACGGCACCGCCGAGTTGCTCGGAAATGAACCTTAGCGGCACATATGTCCGTCCTTCCTTCACGGTAACCGGCACATCGATGGCCACCTTTTTACCGTTGATTTCTGCGGTCTTCTCTCCCGCTTTCAATATAATCGTTTTCTGATTGGACGGGCTGGACACAATTACTGTTTTCTTTTTTGATTCATAGGAAATGTTCCAAGCCGGATCCTTCAAAGCAACAAGTTGAATCAGGGTACGGTTGTTCACGTTCAATACTTCCACTTGCAGTCTTCCGTTTACAAATACACTCGCTTCCTCTTTAACGGCAGGTGCTGCGGAGGCCGAACCCTGGGCCGCAAGCAGTGAGCTTAAAATGCCCGCCATAACTGCTGTTCTCTTTAAGTTGATCATCGCTTAGGACCTCTCTTTACTCGAATTTAAATTATAGACGCAAAAATACGGGGCAAAGTTTCCGCTACCCTACATCCATCCCTACCCCCGATTAAATCTTCACAAACAAAAAAAGAGCGTGTTATCCACGCTCTTCTCAAAGGCATTATTCCCGGCCGCTCTTAAGCTCGGTCCAGAAACGGTCATATACTTGCAGCTTGTCGCCGACATCCTGTAACCACTCGGTCCAGGACAATTCGTCTTCCGACAAGTTGATCATCTTATCGTTGTTGTATTCTTCGCTATGAAACTCGTGAGCTTTCGTGTTCGGATCGCTGTAACCGATCGATTCATAGTTTGTGGCGCTATTCTCGGGATCGAGCATGAAGTTAATAAACTTCTCTGCCAGCTCCTGATGCTTTGCGCCTTTTGGAATCGCATAGTTATCGGACCAGATCGTGCCGCCTTCCTTAGGCACCACGTAGGCCACGTCCGGGTTATCCTTGACGATGACGGAAGCGTCGCCGGACCAAACCGTAGCGATCCAGCCTTCCTCTTGAATCATCTTTTGCTTGATGTTGTCGGTGTCAAAAGCGAGTACGCTTGGCAGCAAGTTCTTCAAATCTTCCACAGCTGCGGTAATTTCGCCTTCGTCCGTCGAGCTGTTGGATTTCCCGGCTTTTTTCAACGCCATGCCAATAACCTCGCGGTTATCGTCAAGAAGGATGACTTTTCCTTTGTATTCCGGATTCCAGAGATCTTCCCAGCTGTCGATTTCGTCTTTCACATATTTCGTATTGTATGCGATGCCTGTGACGCCGGAGGTATAAACTACAGAGTACTTGTTATCCGGGTCAAAGGACGGGTTCTTGTAGGTATCGGCAATATTCGAGAAATTCGGGATATTGTCCTTGTTCAACGGGGCCAGCAAATCCTGCTTGATCATGGTGGCAACCATGTAATCGGAAGGCTGGATCAGGTCATAGCCCGAACCGCCCGCCTTGATCTTGGCAAGCAAGTCTTCATTGTTGGCAAATACGTCATAGTTGATCTTCACGTCGTACTCTTTTTCGAATGCCGCGAGGACATCCGCATCAAAGTTGTCAGCCCAGCTGTAAATGTTCAGCGTTTCCTTGGAAGATCCGCAACCGGACAATACTGTAAGCACCATAGCGGCCGCCAGTGCCAGGCCGGCCCATTTCATTTTTTTCAATTCTTTATCTCCTCTCTTTCTTTCATCTGATATATCTAATATATCGATAATCCGGTGGTCATTTGCTTAAGCATTTGCCGGGATATCTAGAATTTCGTCAACTAACTCCGTTAAAACGGCAGGACCGAGCGTTTCTTTTGGCCCTTTCCTCTATTTAACACGAACTGGGCCAAGAAAATCAATGTGACGCTCACAAGGATCAAAATGGTACAAAGCGCGTTAATTTCCGGGGAAATACCCCGTTTGACCTGTCCGTAGATGTAAATCGGCAGCGTCGTCGAGCTTGGTCCGCTGACGAAGAAGCTGACCATGAAATCGTCCAGCGACATGGTGAATGCAATGATCGCTCCCGAGATGATCCCCGGCATAATCTGCGGCAGGGTGACATGGCGGAAGGTCTGCCAAGCATCGGCCCCAAGATCCTGGGCCGCTTCTTCCAACTGGCCTCCCATGCCGGTCAGTCTCGTCGTCACAATCACATAAACATAAGAAATGCTGAACGTGATATGCGCGATAATAATCGTCAACTTGCCGAGCGGGATATGAAATTGGGTAAATAGCACAAGCAGAGACAAGCCCATAATAATATCCGGAATAATAATCGGCAAATAAAGCAACCCGCCTATGCCGGCTTTACTTCTTCGTCCGACTTTACGGATAGCAATTGCAGCCATCGTTCCCAACAGCGTCGAGAACACGGTCGATACCAGTGCCACGATCAGCGTGTTGCTGAGCGCCTCCATGACACGGCGGTTGCTGAACAAGGAGACGTACCATTCAAACGTAAATCCGCTCCAATCTGCGGCAAGCCGAGAACTGTTGAACGAATACGCAATGATAAAGGCGATGGGCAAATAAATAAAGATCATGACCAGCAGGGAATGGATCCCGAGCAGCGGGTGATTCTTGCTCTTCATCAGCGCCCCTCCTTTGCAGTCATGTGTCTGGATGTCATGGCTTTATTGAAGAGGGCGATCAAGATCAGCGACGTGATCACGAAAATAACCGACAGCGCAGAGCCGAAGGGCCAATTTCGCGCCCCAAGAAACTGGCTTTGGATAATGTTGCTGATCATCGCCGATTTGGCTCCGCCGAGAATATCGGTCACCACGAACATTCCGGTTGTCGATACATAAACCAGCACCGAACCGGTCATGATTCCGGATTTGGTTTGCGGCAGCGTAATATGCCAGAACGATTTCCAACCGGTCGCTCCCAGATCGCTGGCAGCCTCAAGCAGTTTCTTGTCCATTTGCTCCAGCGCCACATAAATCGGCAGCACCATGAACGGAATGAAGGTGTATACCATGCCAAGCAGCACAGCCCCCTTCGTATAAAGCATTTGAAGCGGCTCTTGGATGAAGCCTAAGTCGAGCAACAGATTGTTGACCACGCCCTGCGTCCGCAGCAAAAGCACCCAAGCATAGGTACGGATCAGGAAATTGATCCAGAACGGAACCGTGATTAACGCGAGTCCCCAAGTCTGCATTTTCGGCCCGGCATTCGCAATATAATAGGCCAGCGGATAACTGAGCAGCAGGCATAAGGCCGTTGTCACTATGGACAGGACTATCGTGTCCCAATAAATGCCTAAATAAAGCGGGTCGAAAAACGTGGCGTAAGCGTCGAGATTAAAATGAAATACCACGTTGCCGAGATCGTCCCGGCTCATAAAAGAAATCCCTACCACGATCAGCATTGGCACGACCAGGAACAGGCTCAGCCACAGGAGGACCGGCAGAAGGCCCATGCTAGATTTCTTCATGGCCCGATTACCACCTCATCCTCCGTATTCCAATTTACGCCGACTTTCTCTCCAACCTGCCAAGTGCGTTCATCGGTAAAATCAAGTACGATGGATACCGTCATCGGCTCATCCTCAAGCTGAACGACCAGTTTATGGATGCTCCCCAAATAAAGGACGTCCAACACTTCGCCGATGCGCTTGGCTCCGTCCTGCGAACGGACGGCCTTCAATTTTTCCGGACGCACGGCAAACAACCGCCCATCCTGTGAGAAAATATTGTTCTCTCCCACAAATGTAGCGGAAAACAGCGTAGTCGGCGTAGCGTAGATTTCCCGCGGCGTGCCGATTTGCTCAACCTTACCGCTGTTCATGATCACGATCCGGTCGGACAGCATCATGGCTTCCTCCTGATCATGCGTGACGTACACAAACGTAATGCCAAGACTGCGCTGCAGATGCTTCAGCTCCGATTGAAGGTTCTTCCGAAGCTGCAAATCCAGTGCGCCTAGCGGTTCATCCAGCAACAGCACCTTAGGCTTGTTTGCAATCGCGCGGGCAATCGCTACGCGCTGCTGCTGTCCGCCGGAAAGCTGGTGCGGATAACGCTTGACCAGCGGCGTCAGCTGAGTCATTTCTACCGCTTCCTGTATACGTTCCTGCTGCTCTTTGGCCGGCAGCTTTTTCATTTTCAGCCCGAAGGCGATATTGTCCTCTACCGTCATATGCGGAAACAACGCATAATGCTGAAAGACCAGGTTCAAATCCCGGCGATTCGGTGGCAGACTCGTCAGATCGGCACCATCCAGCAGGATTTTCCCCTTGGTCGGATACTCGAATCCGGCGATCATGCGCAGAATCGTTGTCTTGCCGCAGCCGCTCGGGCCCAGCAAGGTCAGGAATTCCCCTTCCTTAATGGTGAGCGAAAGCGGGTGCACAACGACTTGTCCAGCAAAGTGTTTTTCAACCCCGGACAATTCAATCATTTATGCAGCAACTCCTTCATAGGTTGTGATTGTGGTTAAAGTCAGCTTTAAGAAAAAAAAAGCCATATCCATTGGTATGGCTTTATCAGGTCCAACGATTCATTTTTTGCATATTCACTATACCTTGTTTTAGTCCCGGTTACAACACTTTTCTAGGGAGGTTGCCGGATCTCGGGCGCAATGCCGATGCTGTTTTACAAAGAAACAAGCTCCCGCCGGAGGGCGGAAGCCTGTTTTCAGAAACATGTTGCAAACTTGTTACAGCTCGCTCCAATTTATTGTAACTTCAATATATCCTTCCGCATCCCTTTCGGAGCCGCTGCTAATCATAGAGCTTTCCTTCGTGCTCTCTCCCATCAAGGATACGCTGGATTCTGTAGAAGCATTTAGCACATCGGCATAACTGCGCTTCTTCAGATAATCGGAATACAGCTCATTCAGTTTTTTCGCGTCTTCTTTTGTTTTATAAATCATCAGTACGGACTTTTTGCCGCCGGAACTAGTATCATTGAGATGAGTTGTCTTGAAGTCTGCCGGAAGCGGAAAATCGGAAGGAAGATGCTGCGGTCTCTTTGAAGAGCTCCCCGATGTGGCCGGAGGCTCAGTCTGAGTCGGCGGAGGTGTGACCACCGGCGAGGCGGAAGATCCGTCGCTGCTGCCGATGCGTACTTTGTTGTTAGCAGCGTCAAATTCAACGGGAACTTGAAGCGCCTCCGATACGGCTCTTACAGGCAGATAGGTCGTGTTGTTATAAGTAATAGGAGTCAGTACCTTACCCTTACTGTCCACCGGTTTAAAATCCTTGTCATTTACAACGATGCCAAGACTGGTATTAAGATAAGCCTTGATTTCCTGCAGGTTGCTTCCCGCATATACTCCAGCGGCACCTGTTGTCAGCATTCCGATGATGGTAGCGCCTGCCACCCATTTCTTTTTGACCATAACTCGTCTCATCTCCCGTCACTACCATTTAATGGACTACCTACGAATTTTAGAATAAATCCCTAAAGATAGTAACAGGCCCATGAGTCTCACTCAAGGTGCTTTATCCCCATTCGATTAGTTCTAACACCCTAAATTCACCCAAATAAACCTAATACCACCACAAGCAAGTCGGCAGGGGCTCGGTTTCTGGGAGTGAGTGGATCCTTATCGCCGTGCCGGAGGGCGGTGCTCAATTCTTAACTAACCCCAACAATCCCCCATCGCTTGACGCTGTAAAAAGAACAGGTTGATTCTTCCGGTTAAATAGCAAGACGAGGGGCTGCTGCCCAGGCTCAAATATGACGATTGCCTCACGAATCATATCGTCAAACCATTCGTTGTGCACGCGTGTATGCAGCGGAACCTTCATTAATATGCCTTTGGGAAAGTCCAAGTTGCTGCGTCCGTTCAGTCGCATGTCAGCTAAAACGACCTTCATCTTATCGCTGAGCTTATTATCGAACTTTACTCTTTTGATCAGCACGTTTTTATCCAGATCCACAATTTCAATAAACCCCTGCGGCGGCTCCTCCTTAGCAGCGACGATATCCGCTTGGCTATAGCATCCAATCATTAGGGCAACGCACAAAATCCCGGTGATCCACTTGCTCCGTAATCGCATCCTCATATCCCTCCATCAGTGAACAAAATTGTGAAATAGTGAGACCATACGGCTCGGATATAATATGTGCATACATATCCCTAAAAAACAGTACAAAAAAGAAGCCAAGTCTCATGACAGTTACAACTGCCTTGAGCCCGGCTTCGGTTCGTTTCTTATTTCATTTCAAAAATGACGCTGAGCGTTGTCTTCAAAGTCACTTCGCCCGGCTCAATAGCTGTGCTCGCGGCTGAATCCATGGTCTTCATCTGAAGAGCTTCATTTTGCATATAGACCGGAGTTTCTCCTCCGCCCGATTGCGTTACGCTTACTACTACCCCAAGACTGCGGCCGGCGGATTTGGCAATCGCTCCCGCTTTCATCTTGGCATTGTTCATCGCCTTCTCGATTACTTGCTCCTGGTATTGATCCGGATTCTCGGTGCTAAACCGGATATTGTCGATGCGGTTGGCTCCGGCTTGCGAAACGCCGTCCAGCAGTTGACCGACTTTTGCCAAATCGCGATAAGTCACGTTCAACGTATGCTGCGCGGTGTATCCTTTTACCTTTTGTCCTTCTTTTTCGGTGTAGGTATAGTTAGGCTGTACATAGAATTGACCGGTTTGAATGTCCTTCGCGTCAATCTTCCAAGTATCCTTCAGTAATGTATTGATTTTAGCAATCTTTGCCGCATTTGCAGCTTGCGCTTCTTTTGCCGTATCGGCCTGTGTTTCCACGCCCAGCGACAGATAAGCGACATCCGGCTTGGCTGAAATTTCCCCGCTCCCTACGACGCTAATAATATTCTTCTGCAACTCATTGTCGGCATAGACCGGATGGTTGGAATTGATCGATCCACTCAAAAAAGTCCCTCCTACCAGCAAAGTTCCTGCTATTAACACTGCGCCTACCGGCTTTATCCAAGTTTTCATGTCATGACCCTCCATTTATTGGTGAATTTAACTACTAAACGCAATACAGAATCAAATGTTGCAGGACATACCATAATCAAAAAAATTATCTTACTCCTGTTATGACCGATCGCTTAATCCTGAAAAACCAAAAGGGGATGAAACCGCTCGCATGAACGGAGTCATCCCCTTCTTTTGTTGGATAAGAAAAGTGAATTGGAGTAATCTTACTGGTTCTCCAATTCCTCTTTGCTAACCAGATTGATCAAAGCGTTTGCAGCCTGCTCGGCGTCTGCACCTTCCGCGCTGATGTAGATTTCGGTGCCGGTGCTGATGGCAAGGCTCATTATACCCATGATACTCTTGGCATTCACTTTTTTATCGTCTTTCTCAACGAAAATTTCGGACGAGTATTTATTCGCTTCCTGAACGAAAAGCGCCGCCGGCCGGGCGTGAAGACCCGTTTTCAGACGAACGGTTACCGGGTTTTTGATCATCAAACCTTACCCCCTATTACAATTTCGATCACGTGTTCAACAATGTGAACATTTATAATTTATATCATTATATCATACACAGCCTGCGTCACACTAGCAAAACAACTTTAGCTCCCCCGAATTTTTTCCGCCAGCTCGTCGATTTTGCGCAGCCGGTGGTTGACACCGGATTTGCTCACCGTCCCTTTTAACAACTCGCCGACTTCCTTCAGGTTCATATCCGGATGCGCCAGACGCACCTCGGCAACCTCCCGCAACTTATCGGGCAGGTTTTCCAGGCCCATTTCCTTCTGCAGCAGCTTGATGTTGTCGATTTGCCGTACCGCCGCGCCGATCGTCTTGTTCAAGTTCGCCGTCTCGCAATTGACGATCCGGTTGACGGAGTTACGCATATCGCGCATGATCCGCACGTCCTCGAATTTGAACAAAGCCTGATGCGCACCGATGATATTCAACAGCTCGATGATTTTTTCGCCTTCCTTGATATAAAAAATAAAGCCTTTTTTCCGTTCAATGCAGCGCGCATTCAGATGAAACTCATTGGCCAGATCGACCAGCGACTGGCAGTGCTCTTCATACATGGAGGAAATCTCCAGGTGGTACGAAGACCCTTCGGGATTATTGACCGAGCCTCCAGCAAGAAAAGCTCCCCGCAGGTACGCCCGCTTACAACAGTTTTTCCGGGTAAGCTCCGGATTAATCCCGGGCGTGAAAATAAATCCTTCCGAAACAATATGAAGTTCTTTCAGGACTTCCTGAACCCGGCCAGGGATCCGTACGATGTAAACATTGTTCTTCTTGAGACGCATTTTCTTACGTACAAGAAGTTCCGTATGGATCTGGAAATGCTTCTTCAACAAAGAATAAATCCGCCTTGCTATCGCGGCGTTTTCCGTTGAGATATCCAAAATGACCTTTTTGTTCGAAACCTGAACCGAACCGTTCATTCGAATCAGCGCGGACAACTCCGCCTGTTCACAGCAGGCATCGGCTTCGACCATGGTCAATTCTTTTTTGGTTTGCGCCGCAAACGACAAGGGACTCACCTCTTTCGTAAAATCCAGTTTTGCACCAGCTGATAAATATGGTGGCTCAATTTGTCCGCATCATGCCGCAAATAGCGGCGGAACAGGACAAGCGTATCCGCGATGACTTTATAGCCCCGGCCTGTCACAACATCCCAATCGACCTGAACGGGCTTGGCGCCTTTCTCGGCGTAGAAATCCTGGACCTGGGTCGGGATTTCGCCATCGTTGACAATGACGTAATCAAACAAGTGGTGACCCACATGCTCATACACGGCTTGCAAATGGTCGCTCACCGTGTAATCGTCGGTTTCGCCCGGCTGGGTCATCACATTGCAGACGAATATTTTAATCGCGCTCTCATTTTCCAGAACCGCCTCGGCCAGCTTGGGCACCAGCAAATTCGGAATGATGCTCGTGTACAGGCTTCCCGGTCCGATCAGAATCGCATCGGCTTCCCGGATCGCCTCGACAGCTTCCGGTAAAGGTTCGACCTCTTCCGGCTCGAGAAAAATCCGCTTAATTTTGCCGCCGGCTTCCGGAATCTTGGATTCGCCCGTAATAATCGATCCGTCTTCCATCTCCGCATGCAGCACGACGGCCTGGCCTGCGGCCGGCAATACGCGCCCGCGTACGGCAAACACGCGGCTGAGCTCACGGACGGCGGTGACGAAGTCACCGGAAATGTCAGTAATCGCAGCTAGAATCAGGTTGCCCAAGCTATGGCCGGCCAAACCTGATCCGGAAGCAAAGCGATAGCTTAACATATCCGACAACAGTGGCTCCACGTCCGCCAGCGCGGTCAATACGTTGCGGATATCCCCTGGAGGCGGCATTTGCAGCTCGCTCCGGAGAATTCCGGAGCTGCCTCCATCGTCGGCTACCGTAACAATGGCCGTGATATCGAGCGGCTTTTCCTTCAATCCGCGAAGCATGACGGATAGGCCGGTTCCCCCGCCCATCACCACGATTCGCGGCACTCTTCCTTCCTTGGCCCGATCTATCACTTCTGACTCACCTCTTGACTTTCTGAGCGGCCTCTAATGCCGGTCCCGGCCCTCGTCCCGGTGACTCACGCGAATCGTCTCCGTTTCGCTGGTCCCGAGCATCCGGCCCAAATATTCCGCGATCGCAACCGAACGGTGTTTGCCGCCGGTACAGCCGATCCCGATAATGACCTGGCTTTTTCCCTCTTTATGATACTGAGGCAGCAGGAAGTGCAGCATGTCTAGCAATTTGGTCAGGAATACCTGGGTTTCCGGCCACTTCATAACATAATCATATACTTCACTGTCTTGTCCCGTGTGTGGACGAAGCTGCTCTATATAATGCGGGTTCGGCAGGAAACGGACGTCAAACACCAGGTCGGCGTCGATCGGTATGCCGTACTTGAACCCGAAAGAAGTAATATTAACAGATAAATTGCTGCTCTCCAAGTGGGAGAACCGGGAAATGATCTTTTCTTTAAGCTGCCCCGGCTTCATGTTGCTGGTATCGATCACTTGAGTTGCCGACAACTTCAGTTCCTCGAGCATCTTGCGTTCCAGCCGGATTCCGTCGAGCGGCATTCCTTCCGGCGCCAGCGGATGGCGACGGCGGCTTTCCTTATACCGCTGTACAAGCACGGCATCGGTTGCGTCCAGGAACAGGATTTCGCTTTTGATCGTAAAATGGTCCTTGATATACCCGAGCGATTCTGACAGCGCCGTAAAGAACTCCCGGCCGCGCAGGTCAATGACTAGCGCCACTTTGGCGATCTTACCCTTCGATTGCTCGATGAGTTCGGCAAACTTAGGGATAAGTACCGGGGGCAAATTGTCAACGCAGAAAAATCCGAGATCCTCCAAGCTTCTTACGGCCAACGACTTTCCGGCTCCAGACATGCCTGTGATAATGATCAGATTGGCAACAGAAGAAATATCTTTTTCCGGCATCCTTTTCCCTCCTCGCAAAGTCTCCTATTCCTCTATATCTCTTGCATGGGATTCCTGATTACTGCTAATTAAGAACGAAGGAACAAACCGGCGGCCCCAACCATTCCGGCATCGTTGCCCAAAGAAGCGGGAACGATTTGCAATCCTTTTTGAACCGGTTCAGGAGTATGCTTCGCAAACACACTGCGTACTTCATCAAACAGAATGTCACCGGCTTTGGAAACGCCGCCGCCGATAATGAACAGTTCAGGGTTCAGCACGACAGCTACTGCCGCCAGCGATTTCCCAAGATAGAATGCAGCACGGTTTACGATGCGTACAGCCGTTTCGTCGCCGGCTTTAGCCGCGTCGAATACATCCTTCGCCATGATGTTGTCCACAAGGGCAAGAGACGTACGTTCGCCGCGGGCAACGGCATCCTTAGCCATCCGAATGATTCCCGTAGCCGAAGAAACCGTCTCCAGGCAACCCATTTGGCCGCAGCCGCATTGAATCGCTTCCAGATCGGGAACGACAGCCATATGTCCAAGTTCCCCAGCCAGGCCGGAGAAGCCTTGATAAATTTTGCCGTCAATGATAATACCGCCGCCGACTCCTGTACCCAGGGTATAGCATACGCAATTTTCGACGCCTTTGCCTGCGCCGCCCCAAGCCTCGCCGAGTGCTGCCACGTTGGCGTCGTTGTCTATTTTGATCGGCTTGCCCAAACGTTCTTCCAAGATTTCACGGATGTGAAGATCCTTCAAACCTACATTCGGCGCAAAAATAATAATGCCTTCGCGAACGTTAGTAAAGCCGGCCACCCCGGCACCTACACCTGCCACTTGCTCCCACTCAAAAGGGGATTGTTCCACAATCAGGCGAACGTAACGCTCAATGTTATTGATGATCGTTTCCGCGCCTTTCTCCGTTTCGGTGGGCCCTTCGTAAGTATGAAGAAGCTGACCTTCCTCATTACAGATGCCGACTTTAATCGCCGTCCCGCCCAGGTCAACACCAATGTAGATTTTTTCAGACATTGTACAAGCCACCTTTTTCTCTTAAATAGTAAATAATAAAAGTTCGAGTTCAAAAAGTCAGGTTTTCAGGACCGAAGCTTATCCTTCCGAAGTGCGTTTTTACAAAACGCTTTAGGTTGGATGAAGTTAGGGACTGAGTAGCGGAGCTAAACGTTTTCGTAGAAAACGACTTCGTAAGCATTTGCTCATTAGGTACGTGAGCAACGGAAGGCCCGGCTGAATTCAGGATTCGACGTCGAATCCTCATCCTGATCTACTTCGTCGTGGAAAGATGACTTTTTGGACAACCTTAAAAAAGAATATTCCTACGTACCAACTATAAGCGAACCCTCCCGTTCGGTCAAGAGACGCAGGGAGACCGAGAATCCAGTAAAGACAAGGCTTCCGGGCAATATGACAACGATCACAGCCCCATAAGTTCAGTGTCCGGCCAGGTCCTTCCGGCAAGGGTATAGGCGGCCTGTCCTTACTGTGGAATGCAAACGATATGCGAGAGCAGCACGCCCATGCCGATATAAAAACAACCCCGACTCCTACCCAAGGAAATCGGGGCTATCCATTATGTTAAGACAATATCCGCTTTTGCCCTTCCAAGGCGCGGATCGGTGCGATATTTTGCGTGAATTCCAGAGTTCCGAGATAACGCCCGTCCTCACTGCGGACCGCGAAGTAACGGATGTACACAAATTTATCCTTGACCGGAATCCAGAAATCCTCGGCATCCTTTTTGCCCGATTTAAAATCAGCCAACAGCTCCTCGACGACGTGTACGCTTTGGGGCGGGTGACAGTTCTGAACCGTACGGCCGATTACCGCCTTAGTCCGCGCAAATATGCGCTCCTTGCCGTGCGAGAAATACCGGACCACATCATTCTCATCGATAAAGGTCAAATCGACGGGCAGGTGATTCATGACCGCTTCAAGCTGCTCCACCGACAAAATGCCGGTTTGGAATTTCACGAAGCCCTGCGGTGGCGTTTCGCCTTTCCCCTCCTCTTCCTCAGCCGCCAGGTCGGGAAGCGGTACGCGTTCAGGAACCCATTCCTGCTCGGGAGCCGTCAGGCAAAAGCCGATCTGGTCGGATTCCCGGGCGATTCGCACCCACTCGTCCTCCGTTAATTTCTCAAGCGCCATCGGAAGCAGGATGTTCTCCTCTTTAAAGATCATGGCATTCACTTCCTGGATAATCCGCTCAAGATCAATGGACAGCGTCTCCTTGTCCCCATCATAAGCGGCCAGCTTGCCCTTGACCTCCTTGATCATCATACGGATGCCGTCATCAACACCCCACATGACTTTAGTCGGCCCGTAGATCCCGTACTTCTCCAAATAAGGGAAGAGCAGATTTTCCTTGCGGCTGTAATGCTTGTCAAGATCCAGCAGCAGGTTCAAATCCTCCAGCAGCTTTAATACGATGTCCTCGGAGTCTTCTTTCCGGAATCTATCCAGATGCAGCTCCAGCTTAAAATTAATCAACCGCTCAATTTCGCGATTCTCCAATTTGAAGGTATGCACGGGATGTCCGGGCTGCTCCTCCGGCTTGGAAGAACGGTGAATATCCTCAATCGATCCTTTGAAAATCGCCGTATGCACGGAACACAACCGCTGCACTTCCTCAACCGGAATGCCTTCCTCTTCCATTAGCGCATGCTCCATAGCGGAAATCTCAGATACCGTTACATCGCCTACAGCTTCTTCAAAACGCGCCTTGACTTCCTCCACGCTCTTCCCTTGATGCAGCTCCTTGATGATTTCCTTCAGCAGAGCCTGACGGCGCGTCTGTTCCGGCACCCCATGCTCCCGGTTATTGATGAGTTCGCTCATTGCACGGATCTCCCTTCGTTCTTCCATCTCAATCTATTTGCACACCAATAAGTAAAATTCAATTGATAACCATTCTCATATAAAAAAAGTAACATGGCGGGCAATTTGAACTTGTGATTAGAATCACAAATTTAATATGTTGTTCTTGGCAGTTTATTTTTCCTCACCAATTTGCAACAATAGAGTCGAAAAGCCAGAAAGGAAGGATCCCAGTTATGATACCAGGCAAAAACATTCTATATATTGAAGATGATCCCGAAATCGGGGAATGGGTAAGCAGAGATTTAAAAGAGCGCGGCTATAGCGTCACCTGGCTCACCAGCGGGGAGCGGGCGATCGAGGAGGCAGCCTCGTGCAACTTGGCCATTCTCGATGTCATGCTGCCCGGACTGGACGGATTCACCGTCGGACAGCGGCTCAAAAAGCAATATCCGGGACTCCCGATCTTGATGCTGTCCGCCCGAACCTCTATCGACGACAAGCTGCAAGGATTGCAATTTGCCGACGATTACCTGACCAAGCCGTTTCATCCCGATGAATTAGCTGCCCGGGCGGAAGTTCTCCTCCGTCGCAGCGGCCCTCCTTCAGCCGAACCTCTGGAGCTTCGCCACCTGCTCGTCTACGAGAAGGAGAATATCATCAAAAACCGTGAGACCGGGGAAGAAATTACGCTGACCGGAAAGCAATTTCATATTTTTCAATACCTGCTGCGGCATTTGGGTCAAATCATGACGAAGGAACAGATCTATGAGGCGGTTTGGGGAGAGCCCTATCTGGACGGGGATAAAACCTTAATGGTGCATATCCGCCATATGCGCGAAAAGCTGGAGCGTGACCCCGCCGCGCCCGAAGTCATCGAGACGATCCGCGGGATCGGTTACCGGGTACGGGCATGAGAAGACACAGCGGCCAGCCTTTCAAGAAGTTCCGCAACTCGCTGTTGTCCCGCTATTTGGGCATCATCGGCTTCGCGCTTGTATTTATACCCATTCTGATCCCGGTGAGCTTTTTGGCGTCATGGGGCGTCAACCGGGCTTTCTTTCCCGCGTCTGTTCCAGACAAAACGGAGGTCGTCCGTTCCTACGGATCGGGACTACAATTGGAGAATGCTTGGCATAATGCAGCCTCATCTCTAAGCGGCAAAACCCCCGAGGAAATTAACGAAAGACTTCGGGCTTTAAAGCAGGATTATCCTGATGCCTCGATGTTTTGGGTAGATGCGGACGGACTGACCCGCCTGCAATTGCCGGAACAAAGCGGTTTGCCGTCCAAATGGACGCCGGAAGATGCGGTTGCCTATATGAAGCATGCCGTGGATTCCGATCCTTTTACCGTCGTCGCTTTTATTGGCGGCAAAAGTCAGGCCGCTGGCCAAGGCTTTATGGTGTTTGAGCTCCCGCGCAAAAATATGAAACCGTTGACCGGAGGCCGGGAAGGGGATTATCGGTTTTACGGATTCTTTATCTTCTTGATGTTCTCCTTCTTTATTCTGATCTCGTATTTATTCTTTCGCGACATCCGCAAACGCCTGCTTCGGTTGGAATCCGGCATGACCCGTACCGGACCGAACGGATTGCCCGTCCGTGTCCCGTTGGGCCGGCCCGATGAAATCGGACGCCTGGAGCAGGCCTTTAACCATATGGTTGACGAGCTCGATGACAGCCGACGCCGGGAACATGAAGAGGAGGAGCTCCGCAAAAGCCTGATCAGTAATTTGTCTCATGACTTGCGGACGCCGCTGACCGTGCTTGGGGGCCAGCTCTATTCCTTCCGTAAAGAGCCATTGTCGGATCAGGGTCAACAAGCCTTGGCGCTGATGGAGACCAAGATTAATGACCTGAGCGGTCTCATCGATCATCTCCTATCCTACAATCTGCTCGCCAGCGGGCGCTACGTGATGAATCTGGAGGATCGGGACATGCTTCGCGTCGTGCGGGTGAGCGCCGCCGCTTGGTACCCGCTGTGGGAAAAAGCGGGAATCGAGGCCGATATCGATCTGCCGGAGGATCCCTTGATTTGGCACATAGATGAGCAGGGTTTCCGCCGCGTACTGGATAACCTGTTCCAGAATCTGGTCCGTCATGCGGGATCCGGCGGTTATGTCGGCATCTCGATCGAACAGCGCCACCGGAAAACGGCGCTGGTCATCGCCGATCGCGGCCCAGGACTTGGCTCCGTTTCCCCTGCTAAGGGTGCCGGTCTCGGCCTGCAAATCGTCGATCTGCTGCTGCGGGAAATGGGATTGGTCCGGGAGACGGTGTCTTATCCTGAAGGAGGAACAAGGGTGTACATTTATCCCCTTCAGTAAAATTGAGTTATCGTCCATATAGGTTATACTGTAAATATTCATTGTTCGGTCGTGAAGAACACGCCGCTCTGGCATATTTCCCTCCCTTATGGGGAGGCGAAGATGTCAGGGCGGCTTTTTGCTTTTCTACCCCAATACCCAATTAATGAGAGGATGGTGTTATTAACGATGTTGAGGTTCGAACAAGCTTATAAGGAATGGATTCAAGCAGCTATTGAGGAGGAGCAAAACTTTAGAAGACGCGAAATATTGGAAAAGGGTCTCGGCCATGGCACCGTTGAATTTTTGCGTTCGGTTTGGTTCCCTGCCGTAAAAAACTTCGACCACCTATATCCGGAGTGGGAAGTACGAGATGCAAACAACGGCTACCGCTACGTGGGTCTAGCCTACCTGCCGGGTGGCGCAGCAAAGGGAGACATCGAAATTCAAGGTTACGGACCTCATGCAAGAGATCTCGATGTGCGACGCTTTAAAGACTTATGTTGGCGGCACTGTTTAATGGCATTGGACGATTGGATTTTTCTCCCGATAGCTTTTCTTTCCATCACCGACGAACCGAAACGCTGCCAGCAGTTGGTCCTCGCCTTTATCGGAAAGTTTATCAGCACGGACATACCTTCTCCCTTAACCTGGCTCGAGGCGGAGACTCTTCGTTACGCTAGACGGCAATTCCGCCCGTTTACACCAGCAGAGCTGGCGAACCACCTCAGAATAACCCCTCAACACGCTAGAAGGATTCTTCACAAACTAGTCGAGCTCCGTCTTCTGTTCGTCGCCGGAGGCCAGTTACGTTACCGCACGTATGGGTTACTGGGTTGATCTTTTCGCTGAATGTACTCAATAACCGCTGGAGTTTCTTTAGGCAACCAAGTTTCCACTTGCCATGGAGCTCCCTGTCTCCGGACTCACTGCGCCTAACGAACCCAGTAAACCTTATTTGGGATAAATACCACGTTTTGAGATTCTAACGAACCCTAGTAACCTTATTCCGAGAAAACTGCTACTATCTATGCCTAAATTTACTCAATAACGCCGCTGAAGTTCGTTAGATCTGATTTGAGGTCATTTTTTCGCAAATAAGCACCGTACGGTTCGTTAGAATGCTGGGTTGGCAGGGGTCCAACCAAAGATTTAAACAAAATTTAAACTTGGCCCCCCTTCACCTTTAAACTTCGGACGATATGATCATTACCGAGGTGATATTACGTGAATCATGAAATGATTATTCAAACGAAGGATTTAACTAAAAAATACCGTGGACGGCCAGCGGTGGACCATTTGAATCTGGAAATAGCCAAAGGGGATATCTACGGATTCCTCGGCCCGAACGGAGCCGGCAAAACGACAACAATCCGCATGCTGCTCGGTCTGATCCAGCCCACTGAAGGCTCTATCCGCATCTTCGGCCGCGAGCTGCGCAAGGATAAACTCGCAATACTCCGCCGGATCGGGTCGCTCGTTGAGTACCCGTCCTATTACGGCCATCTGAACGCCGTAGACAACCTGGAAGCGATCCGCCGCATCCTGGGCGCGCCGAAGTCGCGCATCGACGAGGTGTTGGAGATCGTCTCGCTGACGAGTGAGTCCCGCCGGGCGGTTAAAGGCTACTCCCTCGGGATGAAGCAGCGGCTTGGCATTGCCGCCTCCCTGCTTGGCAGCCCGGATTTACTCATTCTCGACGAGCCGACCAATGGTCTTGATCCCGCCGGAATTCATGAGATCCGCGAGCTGATCAAGAGCATGCCGGCCCAGTACGGCATTACCGTGCTTGTCTCCAGCCATCTGCTGGGCGAAGTCGAGCAAATGGCCAACCGGGTAGGTATCATCCGGGAAGGGCAAATGGTATTCCAGGATACGATCCAGAACCTGCGCCTTCAAGCCTCGCATGACATGGAGCTGGTCGTCTCCGAGCCCGATTCTGCGCTTTGGCTGGCCCGCGACCTGGGTGCTGCCGGTATCTTGAAGGAGGGCACGCTGGTATTCCCGGGCATGAAAGATCCGCAGGTGGCCCAACTCGTCAAGCGTCTGGTCGAGAACGGCCATGACATTTACCGGGTGGAACAGAATAAAAAGTCGCTTGAAGATATTTTTATGGAAGTTATCGGGGAGGGAGTCCGGCCATGATGCTACGTTCTTTGTCGGCCGACTTCCTCAAAATCCGCGGGAAAGGAATCTGGTTCCTTATTTTTCTGGCCCCAATCGGTCTTGTCGCCATGCAGGCGCTCAATTTCGGGCTGCGGCTTGATTACCTGAAAAAGCAGTACGCGGAGGACCTCTGGGGCGGCCTGATCGACAATGTCGTCATTTTCGTTCCCATTGCGCTTTACCTGGGCGTAACCTTGGTCAGCTCTTTGGTCGCTAATGTGGAACATCAAATGAGTTCCTGGAAACAACTTCTGGCGTTGCCTATTTCCAGAACCGCCGTGTTCAGCGGCAAGTTTACGCTTTGTTTTCTGCTGCTTACGGCGTCCTGTATATTGCTGCCGATCTTTACGATCGTGCTGGGCCTGGCGCTTGGTTTCGGTACTGATATTCCGCTGAGCGACATCCTGCGGATGGGCTTCTTCCCTTACCTGGGCGCGCTGCCTTTGCTCGCGCTTCAGTTGTGGCTGTCGCTAACCTTCCGAAACCAGGCTCTGCCGGTGACATTTGGGGTAGCGGCAGCCATCATATCTCCGTTTGCCCTTCAGCTTCCGGAATGGTTCCCGCTCAATTGGCCGACCTTCAGTTACAGCGGCCCTCATGCCAGTTGGTTCGTCAGCGCAGGCATCATCTGCGGCGCCGTTATCATGGTGATGGGTATGATCCACTTCAACCGAAAGGATGTGGAATAAATGGGCTCCTTTTTCCGTGTTTTGTCTTCGGAAAGATTGAAAATGTCGAAGTCGCGCATCTGGCTGCTTCTGCTGGCCAGTCCCCTGTTGTCTACGTTGATCGGCGCGCTGACCGAAACGTCGTATAGCGATGCGAACCCTTGGACCGTCATGCTCGGCGCCATGGTCACGCTTCATGCCTTGTTCTTCCTGCCGATTATGTCCGGCCTGTTCCCGGCCTTCCTATGCCGGTACGAGCATACCGGCGGCGGCTGGAAGCAACTGCTTGTCCTGCCGGTCTCGCGAACATCAGTTTATCTGGCCAAGTTCACCGTCGTGGCTGGCCTGCTGGCCATTTGCCAGCTGCTGTTCCTGGCCGGCATCCTTGCCGCCGGCTGGATCCAGGGCTTCAAGACCCCGATCCCTTGGGCCGCAATCGCCTCCAGCCTGCTGGGCGGCTGGGTTTCCTGCCTGCCGCTTGTTGCGCTGCAGCTCGGCGTGTCCCTGAGCTGGGCGAGCTTTGCCGCTCCGCTCGCCCTGAATGTCTCGCTGACGATCCCCAACATACTGATCGTCAATTCGGCAAAAATCGGCCCATTCTATCCGTGGGCCCAGCCCGTTCTTGCCATGATGCCAACCAGGGAGGAGAACTTCGGCGCGTTTAACCTTCCGCTCGAAAGCTTGATGATTACCGTCGTCGGCAGCTTCCTCCTGTTCTTCGCAGTCGGACTGATCCATTTCCGACGCAAGGAAATTTAACGCCTGCCAAACAAACAAACCGTCCGGAAGGAGCATCCCAAAGCATCTATAAAGCTAAGGGGGCGCTCGCTACCCGGGCGGTTTTTCTATGGATTGGAACTTTTCTTACTCTATTTGGTATAATTATGGAAATCAAGGAATACGAAAGGGGAGCTGATTCATGTTTAGCGATAACCATAAACCTTTCCGCGAACCTGACGACCCGTACGCCTTTAAAGCCAACTACGATACTAACCAAAAAAAGCTTCAATCCGAAGGGACATCCGGGCTTTGGAGGCAAGTTTCAAATTTACTGATCCTTGTCGGCATTATTGGCGTAATCGTTCTTTTGATAAAAATATTCTAGCTCACATCGGGCCTGACGCCCGCTTAATGCGCCCCGCCGCTGCCTATGCAGCGGCTTTTTTCGTTCCTCCCGCTTCATTTCATGACAGTTGTCACCCTCATTTCATGACACTCCTTACTAACGACGGTTCCTTCCCTCCGGTATTCTATGGATAAGATCAGTAATAACGGAGGCGAACTTATGGAAGCCATTATAGAAATGAAGCATGTCAGCAAAATGTTTAAGGATAAAAAAGCGGTCAACGACCTTTCTTTTCGAATTGAAAAAGGCTCGGTTACGGCGATTCTGGGACCCAACGGGGCGGGTAAAACTACCGCGTTATCGATGATCCTCGGGTTACTTGAGCCAACGGAAGGTGAGATCAAAGTGTTCGGCAAAGCCCCCAAGGAGCAATCCGTCCGTGACAAGACCGGGGCGATGCTTCAGGAAGTCAGCATTATGGACCGGCTGAAGGTCAGAGAGGTACTGGACCTCATCCGCAGTTACTATCCGAACCCGATGGATATGGAATCTCTGATAACCCTGACCGGGCTTCAAGACAGCGACCTCAAGCGATACGCGGAAAAGCTGTCCGGCGGACAAAAGCGCAGTCTCGGCTTCGCTCTCGCCATGGCGGGCAATCCCGACCTGCTCTTCTTCGATGAGCCGACGGTCGGACTGGATATTACCGCCCGCCGCCGATTCTGGGACAGTGTCCGGAAGCTGGCCGGACAGGGTAAAACAATTATTTTCACGACCCATTATTTGCAGGAAGCTGACGATACCGCCGATCGGATTCTTCTTTTTCATAAAGGTGCCCTGGTAGCAGACGGAACGCCGGATGAGATCAAGGCCCGGATCGTGAAACGCTCGGTCTCCTTCCTGCCCCGCCAAGATGGACCGGGATTCCGCCAACGGCTTAAAGCCTTGCCGCTGCTAACCGATCACTATGACAGGGATGGACGGATCTACGTGAATACGGACGATACCGACCTGGCGCTGGAGTCCATTTTTGCGGAAAAGCTCGAGGTTCGGGATATCCGGATCGACCAAGGGCGATTGGATGAGGCTTTTGAACAACTGACCGTAAATCAAGAGGAGGCCGTATAACTATGAAAACGTCCATGCTGTTAAAACAATGCAAAGCCGAGCTGTTGCGGGTAATCCGAAATCCCTACTATGTATTCTGGTCTCTGTTGATGCCGATCGTGTTCTACTTCATCTTTACCCGGGTCGTCAATACCGGGGCTGACAATCAGGCGGAATGGGCCGCACATTATCTCATGTCGATGACCACCTTCAGTGTAATGGGCTCTGCCATAATGACCCTCGGCATTCGTCTGGTACAGGAACGGACACAGGGCTGGACGACTTTCATGCGGGTGACGCCGCTGCCTGGCCCCATCTATTTCTTTGGAAAAATGTTCAGCCAAACGGTAATGCATCTTCTCTCAATCATCTTCATTTTTGTGGCGGGTGTTCTGATCAACAACGTATCGCTGCCTATCTCTATTTGGATCTACAGTGCATTGTGGATTCTGATCGGCTCCTTGCCATTTCTGGCCATCGGTACGCTGGTCGGCACCATGAAACGGGTCGACACGGCCAGTGGAGTCAGCAACGCCATTTACATGGCTCTCGCTGTTATCGGCGGCATGTGGATGCCGATGGAAGTCCTGCCTAAGCTCATGCAAAACATCGGGAAATGGCTGCCTTCCTACAATTTCGGCAACGGAGCATGGGAAATTATTCGCGGGAATGCACCGCATTGGAGTAATGTTGTGATTTTGCTGGGCTATCTCATTCTGTTTATGATACTATCCACGTATATCAGAAAAAAACAGGAAGTGGTGTAGCTCAAAATGTCAACCGGGAAAAAGTTCACGCTGTTTCCAAAAAAGTACGGATTATTTCCTTTCATGTGGCTGATCTATATCGCTCTGCCCATATTCAACATCCGTAACGAGACCGGCCTGAAGCTGATCCTCGGCTACGCAATGATCGCCTTATTCGTTGTAACCTATCGTCAGCTCTACATGGTATCGGGAAAAGCCTTTTCCCTGTGGCTCGCTCTGCAAATGGCGATCATCGTCGTGCTATGCATGTTCTACAATCCGTTTAACCTGTACATGGGCTTTTTCACGGCCAATTTTATCGGGTGGTATACCGATCACCGCAAATTCAATATCGCCATGATCGCCTTTGCTTTGGTCGAGCTTGTGCCCCTATCGCTAGCAGTAGCAAGTATATCGCTAAATGATTTCGTCTTTACACTGCCCTTCTTTGCCATTATGCTTGCGTCCCCTTTCGGGATCCGCTCTATGGTCCGCAGACAGAACCTCGAAAAGGAGCTGGATCTGGCGAATCAGCAGATCAAAGAGTTGGTCAAACGGGAAGAGCGCATGCGCATCGCCAGGGATTTGCATGACACCTTGGGGCATACCCTGTCGTTGATCACTTTAAAAAGCCAGCTCGTAGAAAAGCTGGTACTTAAAGATCCGGAGCGTGCCCAAACGGAAGCCGGGGAGATCCAGCGGACCTCCCGGGCCGCGCTTCGCCAAGTGCGGGAGCTCGTCTCCGATATGCGGGCCGTAAGTGTGGCGGAAGGTCTGGCGGAGGCCGGGGAAATCCTCCGGGCCGCCGACATTTCTCTGGACATTGAAGGGGATGCTGCTTTGGAAAGTGTATCCGACCTGACGCAAAACATCCTCAGCCTTTGCATCAAAGAGGCTGTCACCAATATCGTAAAGCACAGTGAGGCAAGCCGCTGCTTCATCACGATCAGCACAACCGATGCGGTCGTTAAAGTGTCGGTGGAGGACAACGGAAACGTACTCGAAACGGGAGATACGATTGCCGCTGCCGCCAAGGTTGATCCTGGTAACGGGCTCAAAGGAATGGCCGAACGTCTTTCCCTAATTGATGGTTCCTTGTCTTTATCTTCCGGGGAGAAAAACGGTTTGCGGCTTCTGGTAACCGTCCCCTTAATCGTTAAAGAACAGAAAGAAGGTGTATCGGCGTGATTCGCATTGTCATCGCGGAAGACCAACGCCTCCTGCGAGGCGCGCTCGCCTCTCTGCTGGATCTCGAAGATGATCTCGAAGTCATCGGACAAGCGGCGGACGGGGTTGAAGCGTTCGACCTGATTGAGCGGCTCCAGCCCGATGTCTGCCTGATGGATATCGAAATGCCCCGGCTTAGCGGGCTCGATGTCGCAGACAAACTGAAGGTGCAAGGGTCTCCGTGCAAAGTGATTATTTTGACTACCTTCGCCAGACCGGGATACTTTGAAAGAGCCGCCAAGGCAGGCATTCAAGGCTACCTGCTCAAGGACGAGTCCAGCGATGAGCTGGCCGAAGCGATTCGCCGCGTCATGGCCGGACATCTGGAAGTATCGCCCGAGTTGGTTTTCGGCAGCATGCGGGAGGAAAACCCCCTTACCGCGAGGGAACAGGATATCCTAAGGCTTGCAGCAGGTGGGCATAGCGCCGGGGAAATCGCCTCAAGCCTGCATTTGTCCTACGGTACGGTGCGCAATTATATTTCCGAGATTTTGAATAAGCTTGAAGTGAAGAGCCGGATCGAAGCCGTTCGTCTTGCTGAAGAGAAGGGTTGGATTTGAGATATTGTCAAAATAAATAAGCGCCGTTTAACCCTGCTTCCAAGGTTAAACGGCGCTTTGCTTATGCTGTCTTACGGGTTCAAGGTCTCGCTCCAGTCATGTACCATGCTGCCTTCGAGGTATTTCTCGCAGTCCATCGCGGCCATGCAGCCCGACCCGGCAGCGGTGATTGCCTGACGGTAGCGCGTATCCTGTACATCTCCGCAGGCGAATACGCCCGGGATATTCGTCTCCGTCGTACCCGGCTTCACGACAATGTAGCCGTGATCGTCGGTAGTAATCGCGTCACCCAGAAACTTCGTGTTCGGCGTATGCCCGATCGCCACAAAGACGCCGTCAGCCTTCACGAGTTCCTCCTGATTGGTTTCATTATTCCGTACTTTCAAGCCTTTCACTATGCCGGTCTCATCCGTTTCAACCGATAACGGAGTCCGGTTCAGCGCCCATTTCACCTTCTCGTTGTTCTTGGCCCGGTCCTGCATAATCTTGGAGGCCCGCAGCTCATCACGCCGGTGCACCACCGTCACACTGGAACCGAATCGCGTCAGGAAGCTAGCTTCCTCCATAGCGGAGTCGCCGCCTCCGACCACGACAATCTTTTTGCCGCGGAAAAAGAATCCGTCGCAAGTTGCACAAGTGCTGACCCCGCGACCTACGTTTTCCTGCTCGCCCGGAATCCCGAGATATCTCGCCGAAGCTCCGGTCGACAAAATGATGCTCTCCGCTTCCAGTTCTTCTCCGCCTTCTACCTTCACTTTAAACGGACGATCGGTAAAATTCACTTGCTCCACCCAACCGCTGCGAAACTCGGCACCAAAACGTTCGGCTTGTTTACGCATATTGTCCATTAGCTCAGGTCCTTGGATGCCCTCGGGGAATCCAGGGAAATTCTCCACTTCGGTCGTCGTCGTCAACTGCCCGCCCGGCTGAACTCCTTCAATGACAAGCGGGTTCAAATTCGCACGGGCCAGATAAATGGCCGCCGTCAAACCTGCGGGACCTGTTCCGATTACAATTGATTTGTACATGGCGCCTCCTCCTTGAAATATGTAATTCTCAACATAAAAGATATTCAAAAGCCAGGCCCTCTAAAGCCTGACTTATTGAAACTCACACTTATACTAAGTTTTACCCAAGTTGGACTTGCTTTACCCGTTTTTGTACAGCTATTGGACGGAAGGAAAGATGGTTTCCATCTTCTCCTTCACTCCGCATACTTCATCGATCCGTCGGGTATACCGGCGGGCCGTGGATGCCGAAATCCCATAGCGCTCCGCCACGGCTTCGTAAGTAACAGGACGACGGTGGATTTTGGCCGTCAAATATTCCAGCGCGGCGGCCCATCCTTCGATATGCGTAATTTCGGGAGTCTCCGGATATAATAGGGTGAGAAATTCCGCCCATAAGGTTTCAAGATCATGCTGCTGCTGAAGGTCAAAGCTCCGCTTCATCTGCTTCAACGCCAAATCGACGACCGCCTGCCACTCGGTCTTCCAGACCGGTAAACCTGATGCGACCCGGCTGGGATCTACCAGCGTGGTTTTTTCGCCGAAGCAGACGGGCAGCGGGTGATTAACGCCCAGGTTACGAAGGACGAACAAGGCGATATCTTTTAAATACTGATCTTCTTCAGGTTCCAGCAGAAAAGCCTTCAGCGCTTCCTCCACTTCCAGGTCGGCAATCAGGCCGAATGCCTGGATGACCTGCAGCTTCGTCTTTGCGTCCCCGTGGCGCAGCGCCCAGAAAAAGGACGAGCGTACCAACGGATTCCCGCTAATTTCGGAAGCCAGATTGTCTTGGGACGTTTCCCAATGCTTGAACTGCTCTTCAAATGGAAGATGATAATGATAGCTAACCGTCATAGAGCGGGAAGTTTGAGCCCCGGTCGTCTCCCGTTCATCCAGGCCCTGCAAATAAAAGTCCGCTACTCCGCTGCCAGGATCCAGCCTCTTAACCTTGCGCCACAATGTCTTGGCAGCGCTCATACGCTGCGTATGATAGGCCGCTACCGCGGCATAATGATACAACGAAGGGTCCTGGTCCATCTCTCCATTTCGAAGCAGCCGGCTAAAATGTCCGAAGGCCGCTTCATGCTCGCCAAGAATCCCCATCGTTGTCGCTAACTTAAACACATGCTCCTGGTGGAAAGGAATGATTTTGCGCAACCGGCCCGAAAGCTCCAGCAGTGCAGCGCTATTGCCCGCATGCTGATAAAATATAGCCAAATTGCACAGCCCATGCAGATTGCCCGGCTCTTTCTTCAGTACCTCTCCGATCGTACCCATGGCTTTGTCGAACAGGCCAAGATAGTAATAGCCAAGCGCCAAATTGTTGTGGGCCGCATGGAAATCCGGGCGCTTCTCCACGATTTCCTCCAAGATCGCCACGGCTTGCGTAAACTTGCCTTCTTCCAGCAATTCACGGGCCCGGTCGTGCTCAACTACGCCTTCCATCGATTTGATGCTCTTCAGCTTCGTCGGACGATCCAGTTCGTATTGGAGCAGGTCCATCATTTCCTCCGCCTCCGTCAGGAACTGGCCGTTGGCATCCTCCTCCAAATACGTCACCAGCGCCTCTTCGGCAGCTTCGAAATTATCCATGTTCGCATAGTTATTTGCCATATAGAAATAACATTCCGTCATATTCGGGTCGATCTCCTTCAGAACGACGGATAACGCGGCGTTAGACGCCTCGTAGTCCCCCATTTCCGACAAAATCCCCGCCATATTGCAATGGTTTACCGGATTGTTCGGTTCATACTCCACCGCTTTGCGAAAATATTTTAATGCCTTGTCGTAGTGGTAACGGTCCAATGAAGAGACAGCCCGCTCAAAGAAAAAGCCCGCATCCATAGAGATCGGCAGTACGTTTCCCCGTTTCTCTTCGGGTTCCCTTTTCTCTTTCAAACAAGGCACCTCCCTTTTCTTACTCTCAAGTCTTATTCTCCATCTCACAGTATACCATAGTGAAAGCTGTCCTCCCACGGGAAATACTTACGGAAAATTGCACATTCCAGAGGAATTTCCACCAGCAAAAGGAAAGGGAGAGAATTGTCGAATCGGATGGATATTGAATGTGAGACGACCAAAACAAAAAAGACGGTCCCAAGACCGTCTTAAGATTTACTCAGTAACCTTTATTTCGTTAAAAGAAGCGGAATCATCGTTCTCCGCCGTCCCTCGAACGTGGCCAATTCGCGCACACCGAGCTCGTACAACAACGCCCGCGCCTTGTCCAGATGCTCGCTCAACTTGAGCGGATCATGCGCGTCCGAACCAACCGTAAGCGGAATGCCCATCTGTACGGCAGTCTCCAGAATCCGGCGGCTCGGGAACATTTCCGCCACAGGCTTGGACAGCCCGGAAGCGTTCAGCTCCATCGCTACGCCGGCCGCTTTGACCGCGCTCAGCGCTTGCCGCTCCAATTCGATGGTTTCCTCTTCTCTCGCCGGGTCCGGCCGGTTTCCGAAGCGCTTAATTACATCGAGGTGGCCCATGATGTCGTACAACCCGGTCCGTGCCGCCTTGGCAACCGCATCATAATACCGTTCATACACGGCAAACACGTCCTGGCCCTCCCAGTTATGCACCTGCCGGAAGTCCGAAATATCCCACTCGCCGAGAAAATGAACCGATCCAATCACATAATCCCAAGGATACTTCCGGATAATGGAACTGATCTGCTCTTCCCAGCCTTCGATGTAATCCCCCTCTAAGCCTACCCGGACGTCGATATGACCGCGGTACTTTTCCTTGAGGGCAAACGCCTCTTCCACATAACGCGGCAATTCTTCCATCGGCATGGCCATTTCCGGATAATAGGTTGCCGGATCGACATGCAGCAGCGGCATATGATCGGACAGCCCGATTTGGGTCAAACCGATCTCAATACCGCGCTGTACGTACTGTTCCAACGAACCAACGGCATGCCCGCAACGGGCGTGATGGGTATGATAATCGATCAGCATCCTGGATCACCCCGCCTTAGTCGCGGCGCGGCCGTTCATGACGCCGCTCCAGTTCGCGCATGATGTCATCGAGCGGCAAGTTGCGCTCGCGCAGCAGCACCAACAGATGATAGATCAAGTCGCTAACCTCGTATCGCAGCTCGTCGTTATCCCCATTCTTGGCGGCGATGATGGATTCGGCGGTCTCCTCGCCTACTTTTTTCAAAATTTTATCGATACCTTTATCGAACAAATACGTGGTATACGCGCCTTCCGGGCGTTCTGCGTAACGTTCGGCGATCAGACGCTCCAATTCGTCCAGGACCGCAAATCGGCTGCCAAGATCCGTGCTTTGCAAAACCTGATTTTCGGGAACGAATTCAGTCCAACCGGTAGATGCTCCGGGTACTGCGTCGCCTGCCCCAACGGCCGCCGTGCGGAAGAAGCAAGTGTCCTCCCCGGTATGGCAGGCCGGTCCTTGACGGTCCACTTCCAAAAGTAGCGTATCCCCATCGCAATCATAGCGGAGCGCACGAATTTGCTGGGTGTTGCCCGATGTCGCGCCCTTATTCCACAATTCGGAACGGGATCGGCTCCAGAACCAGGTTTGGCCGGTTTCCACCGATTTGCCTAAAGATTCCCGGTTCATGTAGGCGAGCATTAGCACTTCTTTGCTGGACGCATCCTGAACGATGGCCGGAACCAGTCCGTGCGCATCCCATTTGATCTCCTGCACAAGCGCCTCCAGCGGCAGGGAAAGCTGCAGCGATTGGTTTTGTGTCATCGTATTTCCACCCCTCTGGACTTCAGGTCCTTCTTTAAATCCGGTACTGCTATTTCTTTATAATGAAAAATCGTCGCCGCCAGCGCAGCGTCCGCCTGTCCTTCCGTGAATACTTCATAAAAATCATCCGCCTTGCCAGCGCCTCCGGAAGCGATGACCGGAATCCCTATCGAGCGGCTTACCGCACTCGTAAGCGGCAGATCGAATCCGTCCTTGGTGCCATCGGCATCCATGCTCGTCAGCAAAATCTCGCCCGCACCCCGCGACTCGGCTTCTTTGACCCAATCCAGAGCTTTAATTCCGGATGCCTTGCGACCGCCATGCGTATAGACCTCCCATTCCCCCCACGCCGGATTGAACTTGGCATCCACCGCCACAACGATGCATTGGGAGCCAAAACGGCGCGCTCCGTCGGAGATCAGCTGAGGGTTCAGGACGGCCGCCGTGTTGATGCCGATTTTGTCGGCCCCGGCCCGCAAAATGCGTTTCATATCGTCGACTTGCGAGATCCCGCCTCCGACCGTGAAGGGAATCGCAATTTCTCCGGCAGTCTGCCGGACGACTTCGATCATCGTAGCCCGGCCTTCATTCGAAGCCGAAATATCGAGGAATACAATCTCGTCCGCCCCTTCGCGATCATACAGCGCGGCCAATTCGACCGGGTCTCCGGCATCGCGGAGATTAACGAAATTGACGCCTTTCACAACCCTGCCGTCCTTCACGTCCAGGCATGGAATGATTCGTTTTGCCAGCATCGTCCTCTCAACTCCCCTTCTCTATTTCACTGCCGATGAAATGGCTTCGAGCGCCGCCGCTAGTTCAATATTGCCGGTGTAAAGCGCCTTGCCGACAATGGCCCCGCCGATGCCTTGATCGGCGTAAGCTGCCAGCTTAAGGAGATCGTCCTGCACCGTTACTCCGCCGGAGGCAATCACCTTGCGCCCCGAAGCCTGAGCGAGCGAACGAATGGCTTCCACGTTCGGTCCTTGCATCATCCCGTCCCGGGAGATATCGGTGAAAATAAACGTCTCCGCCCCTTTGGAGGCAAGCTCTTTGGCCAAGACTTCCGCTTGGACCTCGGAGGTCTCCAGCCAGCCGCGCGTCGCCACGTATCCGTTACGCGCATCAATGCCGATGGCGACTTTGTCGCCGTAGGTACCGAGCACAGCCTCTGTAAAAGCGCGGTCTTCAATCGCCGCGGTGCCGATAATGACCCGGCTGACGCCGAGGCCAAGCAGCCGCTCAACATCGGCCAGCGTCCGCAGGCCGCCGCCGACTTGCACCGGCACCTGCACGCTGCGGGCGATCTCGCCGATGAGCGCATCGTTCACCGGGTGCCCGGCTTTGGCTCCGTCCAAATCGACCAGATGGATGAAGCTTCCCCCTTGTGCTTCCCAAGAGCGGGCGACTTCCACCGGATTCTCATTGTATACCGTCTCACGGGCGTAGTCCCCCTGGACAAGCCGTACACATTTTCCTCCCCGGATGTCGATCGCCGGGTATATCACGAATGAAGACATGTTTCTTCCTCCCGTTCTTTTATATATAAAGTTTGTCGCGGAGTTCCCTTCATTGGAAAAATTCCAACGAAATGGCGTTGAAACACTCAACGCTGGGGGCCTGGTTGGATATTCTCCAATCATTTTGGCCTTGTCGAGCCCGATTCGGGTACATTTCGGTCATCTCATTGGATAATCTCCAATGAATCAGCCCGCTCTGCCTTCTTGGACCCTTTTCGTTGGATATTCTCCAACAAGGGGATCCACCCTCCGCTACTTGCCCTTTGCTTAAGTAGTAGTTACCTATACCTATTTACGCTCTGCCAGCGACAGGAAGTTGCGAAGCAGCGCCATGCCGAGCTCGCCGCTCTTTTCCGGATGGAACTGCATGCCATATACGTTCCCGCGGCCCACGATGGCCGTAACCGGATGGCCGTAGTCCGTAACGGCCAGCAGATCTTCCCGGCGCTCCGGCAGCACGTGATAGGAATGGACGAAGTATACATGTCCTTCCTCAAGGCCCGCCAGGAGCGGGCTATCCGGCTGCAGGAACGCCAGCCGGTTCCAGCCCATATGCGGCACCTTCAGGCCGCCCATGGGGCCACCGGCACTCGCTGCGGCGCCATGATCGCCGCTAGCGCTGGTGCCCGCATCGGCACTGCCGCTTACCGCGCTGCCTCCTGCAAAGCGCACCGCCTTGCCCGGCAAAATGCCGAGCCCCTCGTTCCGCCCATGCTCTTCGCTCTCGCTGAAGAGCAACTGCATGCCGAGGCAAATGCCGAGCAGCGGCATTCCCGCCGCGGCCGCCTGACGCACCACGGCGTCCAGCCCCGACGCGCGGAGATGCTCCATCGCGTCGCCGAAGGCGCCTACGCCGGGCAGCAGCACGCCGTCGGCGCCCAAGATCGCGTCAGCGTCACCAGTGACGAGCCCCTCGTAGCCGAGCCGCTCGACAGCCTTGCTGACGCTGTGCAAATTCCCCATGCCGTAGTCGACAATTGCAATCGTCACCTACAGCACTCCCTTCGTCGACGGCACGCCCGTCACGCGAGGATCCAGGCTCGTCGCCTCATCGATAGCACGGCCGAGCGCCTTGAACACGGCCTCGATCATATGGTGCGTATTCTGGCCGTAATGCACGATCACGTGCAGCGTGATCCGTGCCTCCAGTGCCAGCTTCCAAAGGAACTCGTGTACGAGTTGAACGTCGAAGCTGCCGACCCGGTCGGATGGATACTCTGCACGGTATTCAAAATGCGGCCGGTTGCTGACGTCGATAACGACCTGCGCAAGCGCCTCATCCATCGGGATGAATACGCTGGCGTAACGCTTGATGCCCCGCTTGTCGCCGAGCGCCTCACGGAGACATTGCCCCAAGCAGATGCCGATATCCTCAACCGTGTGATGATCATCGATATCGATATCCCCGTGCGCCTGCACCGAGAGATCAAAATGCCCGTGCTTCGTAAATAAATCCAGCATATGGTTCAAAAACGGAACATCCGTCTCCAGCTCCGATTGACCGGTGCCATCGACCGCAAATTGCAGCTTGATGTCCGTCTCATTCGTTTTGCGGCTGATCTCCGCGCGGCGTTCCCGCGTTTCAGAATTATTGGTTGTCATTGTTCGCCCCCGCCTTTCCTTCTTTAAGCAGCCGGATCTCAATCGCCCGGGCATGACCTTCCAGGCCTTCCCGACGCGCCAGCTCAATGATCGTCGCGCCGTTTTGCAGCAGCGCTTCCTTGCTATAGTAAATCAGACTCGATTTTTTAATAAAATCGTCCACATCGACCGGCGACGAGAACCGCGCCGTGCCGTTGGTCGGAATAATATGGTTCGGTCCGGCAAAATAATCGCCCACCGGCTCCGAGCTGTATGGACCAAGGAATATAGCCCCGGCGTTTTCGATCAAGCCGAGATAAGCCATCGGCTCCTCTACGATGAGCTCAAAATGCTCCGGCGCCAGCTTATTGATAACGTCGATTCCCTCAACCACGGAATCGACGAGAATGACTGCGCCATAATCTCGAACCGACGCTCCGGCGATGTCCCGGCGCGGCAGCTCCGCCAGTTGGCGCTCCACCTCCGCCTGACATGCCTTGGCAAAAGCCTCGGACGACGTCACGAGGATCGCTGAGGCCATCTCGTCATGCTCGGCCTGCGACAGCAGGTCCGCCGCCACGTAGGCCGGATCGGCGCTGTCGTCCGCCAGCACGGCGATCTCGCTCGGCCCGGCGATGCTGTCGATGTCGACCACGCCGTACACCTCGCGCTTCGCCAGCGCGACGTAAATGTTGCCCGGTCCGCAGATCTTATCGACCGGCGCAATCGTGTCCGTGCCATAGGCCAGCGCCGCTATGGCCTGAGCCCCCCCGACCCGGTAAATTTCGTGCACACCGGCTTCTGCCGCCGCGACGAGGATATACGGGTCGATACCCGCTTTCCCGCCGGTGGCCGGCGGCGTGACCATCACGATCTCCGGCACGCCGGCAACTTGTGCCGGAATGACGTTCATCAGCACCGAGGAAGGGTACGATGCTTTGCCGCCCGGCACATACACGCCCACCCGCTTGAGCGGGCGGATGATTTGACCGAGCAGAGTGCCGTCCGGCTGCAAATCCATCCAGGAGTTACGCTTCTGTCTCGTATGAAAAGATCGTATATTCGCCGCGGCCGCCGAAATAGCCTCGACAAACGATGGCTCCACCTGGCTGTACGCCGCCTGCAGCTCCTCCTGCGTCACCCGCAGTCCGGCCGTTTCCAGCTTCACTCCGTCGAACTTCTCCGTATACCGCAGCAGAGCGGCATCTCCTTCATTTTTCACATCCATGACGATGGTCCGGACCGCTTCATTTTGCTCCGCCGATCCGTATTCGACCTCCCGCCGCAGATCAAATTCCTGTGCCTTTACGATTTTCATCCCGCAGCCCTCCCCGGCTTCCGTCATTCCTTATCTTCAAACTTCCTTACATCTTCTTTACTTGTATCTTGTTTAAGTTTCCTGTTTGCGCCTGAGCGGCAAACTCCCCTACTTACACTTCGCTTTTCGCTGCAATGGCCTTTTCGAGTGCATCGCATACCGCTTGAATCTCCGCATTTTTCATCCGATAGCTGACACGGTTGGCCACCAGCCGGCTTGTAATTTCAAATATACTTTCGAGCTCCACCAATCCATTCTCACGAAGCGTCTGACCCGTTTCGACCATATCGACGATCCGGTCCGCCAGACCGATCAGCGGCGCCAGCTCGATGGAGCCGTTCAGCTTAATGACCTCCACCTGCTGCCCATGCTCGCGAAAATACTGCGATGCGACATTCGGATACTTCGTCGCCACACGCTGGTGAATCCCCGGCTTCCAATCCGGCAGCGCAATGACAGACATCCGGCAACGGGCGATCCCGAGGTCCAGCAGTTCGTACACGTCCCGATTCTCTTCCATCAGCACGTCTTTGCCGACGATCCCGATGTCAGCCACGCCGTATTCCACATATGTAGGCACGTCGACCGGCTTAGCCAGAATGAACTCCATACCGATCTCCGGCAGCGGAATGACCAGTTTTCGGGATTCATCCACATCCGTCGGAATTTGAATCCCCGCCTCGCGGAACAAGGCCGACGCTTTTTTATAAATACGCCCTTTAGGCATAGCAACCTTTATAATTTCGCCCAAGACAGATCAGCCTCCTTTCGACCACAGTATTACAATTAATGTCCATTCGCCTCATTTGCCTCACTAGCATCAGCTATTCCAACCAACACTCCATTGTAGGCGGGCTACTACTCTCAACTATTGGTCCCCATCACAATTAACTGGAAAATCTGCAGCTAAATTCTCTCTAAGCAGCCAATTTTAACGATTAGATGGAAAATCTACAGTTAATACCCCAAATAACCGATCAAACTCTCGAGAATCCATGAAATAACTGCATTTTTTCCAGTTATTTATCCTTAACTGCTGGTGTCCAGCAAATTAACTGTAGTTTTTCCAGTTAATTTGCTGCGGAGAAGACAGCTTCATCGCAAAGATGATCTACATCTTTCCGTCCTCCCTAAAAGCTCGTATAAGTCCGGATCTCGCCGTATGCCGGGCCCAGCGGCCCCGTCCGGACTTCCCTGGCAATCGTGTCGCTCAGTACATTCTCCGGCCCTTCTACATGGCGCATCACTACGCTGCGTCCTTCACCGCGCAGCTGCGCGGCTTCGTCAAACGCCAGCTTGCGGTTCGCCGCATCATACTGCATCAGCACCGGCAGCTCCCGCTCCGGCTTAATTCCGTCCACCCCGTCAAGAATCCGGTTGGTCTTAAGCGAGAAGCCCGTTGCCGGTGCCGGACGCCCAAACTGCTGCAGCAGGTTGTCGTAGCGTCCGCCGCTGCATACCGGGAAACCCAGCTCCGCAGCATAACCTTCGAACGTCATGCCCGTATAGTACGAGAAGTCGCCGATCATCGTCAGATCGATCATAACGTGCTGTGCCACGCCGTAATCCTCCAACGTGTCCCAGACCTCGCTCAGATGCTGAACCGCATGCTGCGCCAGTGGATTCCCGCTGAGCTCGAGCGCCTGGCGGCAAATCTCTTTCCCGCCGCGCAGCCGAAGGATGCCCTCCAGCTCTTCGCGCTGCTCCTCCGACAAAGACAGGCCCGCCAAAGTCTCGCGGTAACCAACATAGTCCCGGTGAAGCAGCCCTTCCTTCAGCGTTTCCCGGATCTCCTCCTGCCCGGGTACCGCGTCTTCCAGCAGCCCGTTCAGGAATCCGACATGACCCAGCGCAATCTTGAAGGACGTAACTCCGGCCGCTTTCAGGGAAGCTACCGCAAGGGCCACCACTTCCGCATCCGCCTCCGGGGAGTCGTCACCAACAAGCTCTACGCCGGTTTGAAAAAACTCGGCCTCTTTGCCCGCTTCCTCTTCAATCGCGCGAAACACGTTAGCGTGATAAGACAACCGCAGCGGAAGAGGCTCCTCCTTCAGCATCGATGCAACGACCCGAGCGATCGGGGCCGTCATATCCGAACGGAGAACCATCGTAGTTCCCCGATTGTTGAGCAGTTTAAACAACTTACGGTCCGACGTCGAGCTGGCCATGCCTACCGTATCGTAATATTCCATCGTCGGCGTCAGGATTTGACGATAGCCCCAGCCGGACATGCAATCCAGCACGCTGCGCTCGATCGCCCGCAGCTTCTCGGCCGCATACGGCAGATAATCGCGAACGCCGGCTGGTTTTTCAAAGCCCTTCGGTTTCGACAAAACGCTCACCTCACCACATAGAGTTACTTTTTCATCTCGAAGTTTTCTTTATTATATTAAAGTGCTACCATACTACCAAATTAAAGAATATGGCATATCTTATCATACTTGCTCCAGAACCGTCAACGCCTGCTTAGGCTTGTCCCGGCGGTGCCGGAACGAACTGTACTCCTAGTATATTAGGAAAATTATAGAATGTCATGGCCGGTCCGATTCTTTTTCTCGCACACAAAAACCGGCTTGTTCTCAAGCCGGCTTCGCTCCTTACATATTTACATTTACAGTAGGGGTGGAACCGTGGTCTTCTTGCCCCGGCAACATCTTCTTTTTCTTCTTCTTTAATGAATCCGGCACATTTCCAAGGAACCAGGAAGCGAAGGGAAGCCGTTTGAAACAGAACTGCACAAACACCCATGACAGAACCAAGGCGCAAACCGAACCGCCGATGATAAAGAAAAAATAAGCCAGCGAAAAATCCTCTCCCGCCAAACGATTGCGGAATTTTCGGTAGATCAGCAGGACAAACGGATGGAACAGATAGATGGCGAAGGATAGCTGGCCCAAGCGGGTCATCGCCTTCACCCAGAAAGCCGAGCCCTTACGGTAAAGCAGAAAGGCTCCTTTTAACAGTACGACCGCAGAGAGCAGCAAATGGATGTTCCATACAAGCTCAAACGTAGTCGTATCCGGCAAATATAGTTTTTTTCGGAATCCATAGTACAGCTGCACGTCGACAAACGCCATGATCAGCCAGCTCCCCCAAAGCGATAAGGTGAATACCTTTTGAAGCCTGGTAGCTTGTTTCCACCCCGTGGTCAGCCAACCTTTGATTTTATCGAAGTAAATCGCCAGCACGGCACCCAGCATGTAAAAGGACATATACGAAGGAGCATAACTCCCTTTGTTGGGAAGCTCCAACTGATATTTATTCCAGAAGAAAAAGGCCCATTGAATCGCCAGTCCTGCGGGAAGAACCCATGCGACAGCTACCCTGCTCTTGCCCAGAGACTGAATTAACCAAAGCAGCAGCGGAAACAGAATGTAAAATTGAATGTTAATAAAAATAAAATATAAATGTGTATATGCACTGCCCGTCAATAGCTTGATCCCCAGCAGTTGAAGCAGTTCCGTGACCGAATGATCGAGGAAATCCCTTTGGATCCAGACTGCCACAAGAAAATAACAGAAGGATACGAGCAAATAAGGCAGGATAATGTAGGTTAGTCTTTTTTTATAGAACCGACCGATCAGGCTCTTACTTACCGGCTTATCATAATAGTTGTAGAACAAAACGAAACTGCTCAGAAAGATGAACGAACTTGTCCCGATTCTAAAAAAGATGTTCATCCAATTGTAAAAGTAAAAAGCGGACGAATCCAAGGCTTGCCACCCGGCCGCAAATGAAGAGGCATGCACTTGAATCACGCAAAATATGGCGAATGCCCGAAACAGATCCAGCTGGGGCAATCTTTCCTTGACCTTCGACTTCACGTCATCAACTCCCAGTATTCATAGGCTCTCTGATGCTAACTACCTCTGCGATGTAACAAGACGTAAGTTAATACCATTTAGTTACCCTATATCCTGCTGAAATGAAGCTGTGAAAATATTGAAATGTCCTAAAACCGCAATCCCAATTCTAATCCCATCATACCTAATTCAGGAAAATTAGGGAACTACATTATCTATTCCAGTCATCGCAGTAACCAATATCCACGATTCATAGGTTACTCCCATAAACTGAATTTGCGCTGAATCGATGCTGAAAGTAAGTTGCTACATTTTTTACCTGACGTTCAAAAAGGCCTATGCGCAATGCGCATAGGCCTCTCTTATTTCTAATAGTCAAAACATCTTTGCCCGTTACTCCCCGTCAAACGTCTTCGCCTTCTCAACGGGTCCGTTAATGGCTCCCTCCGGGTTTTTCCGTTCCAGCACCCGCAGCGGGTTTCCCCCGACGAAGGTTCCTGCGGCTACATCCTTATGCACTACCGAGCCGGCGGCCACTACAGCCCCATCACCTATAGTGACTCCAGGCAGAATGGTCGAATTGGCGCCGATCAATACCTCATCGCCAATCCGCACTTCGCCGAGCCGATACTCTTTAATCAAATACTCATGCGCCAGAATGGTCGTGTTATATCCGATGACCGAGTTCCGGCCGATCGTGATGAGCTCAGGATAGAATACATCGACCATGACCATCAGGCCAAAGGCCGTATGCTCCCCTACTCTCATGCCAAGGATTCTTCGATAAATCCAATTTTTAACGGACAATACCGGACAATACCTGCTGATCTGTATAAAAATAAAGTTTTTGACGCCCTTCCACGGACTTACCGTCCGATAGAGCTGCCATAACGCGTTTGGGCCCTCGACCGGATAGCGTTTGACCTTTCTCACTTTTCCACTGACTCCCATCCCAGCACACCATATAAATCGGTCATGTCCTGCAGGATATAATCCGGATCATATTGACTTAACACTTCTGCGCCTTTCAGCGACCAGGCAACTCCAGCTGCCTTCACCCCAGCCGCCTTCGCGGACTGAATGTCCGCCGCACTGTCCCCTACCATGAGCGTTCGGGACGGATCCGCCCCCAGCTGTTTCACCGCCGTTAATACGGGCTCGGGATGCGGCTTCGGATGCTCCACATCCTGTACCGTCACGATCGTGTCCATATATTGCTTGAGTCCGAACAGTTCCAGTGCCCGAAGGGTCGTTGGTCTGATTTTTGTCGTTACGACGCCCATCTTGATACCACGTTGATGCAGCGTGCTGATGACTTCATTCACGCGGGGAAACTCTCGAACCATCGCGTCATGATGCAGCCCATTGTAGGAACGATAGTCTGCAACCAGCTCGGCGACTTCCTGTCTCCCCGAAAAAGTTTGCATCTGTTGCTCCAGCGTCATTCCCATATGCGGAATGATTTGTTCCCTTGTATACGGCTGTTGGGGAAAATGACTGCCCAGTACATGCATGAACGTAGAGATGATCAGTTCATTAGTATCGATAATAGTTCCATCAAGGTCAAATAATACGGTGTTAATCATGCAGCGGTTGCTCCTTTATTTCTCCGTTGATTCCTTTGTCTCCTCGGTGATAACTTCGTCCCCTTTTACAGCGGATGCCTCATTAGAATGCGCAGTCTGGGACTCCTGTACAGGGGCGGAAGTCAGGCTCTCCACCTCTTTTACCCGCGTTGAAACAATCGGGTCGCAGTACCGCGGCAGATCCCTTACGGTTCTGCGGCGGATGATGATCATGGCTACAGCTACAACTACGAAAAGAATAGCCAACAATTGCGATATTCGGACATTCCCGTAAGACGGAGCCAGATAGCCCTGTTCGAAGCCCATCCAAGTCATAGGCGTCCACAATCCGTTCACGAAGGAAGCAAGCCAGTCTGCGCCTTGGAAAGCCAGGCTGTCCGTTCTAAGCGCTTCGATAAAGAAGCGACCGATCGAATACCAGATGAAATAGGAGAAGAATAATTCCCCTGCCCGCAAAAACTTCTGTCTCCGCAAAATGATCAGGATAACCAGCCCTACGAGGTTCCATAGAGATTCATACAAGAAGGTTGGGTGATGGAAGGTACCCTGTACATTCATTTGATTCACAATAAATGAAGGTAAATGCAAATAGTCGCTCAAGAAGCCCTCGGTTGTCGGACCGCCATACGCCTCCTGATTGACAAAGTTGCCCCATCGGCCGATCAATTGGCCAATAAGGAGCGATGGTGCGCATATATCGGCGATTCGCCAGAAGTTGTAACCCCGTCGACGCGTAAAGATGACCGCACAAATAATCGCACCGATGAGGGCACCATATATAGCGATACCGCCATTCCATATTTTAAAAATATCGAGCAGGTTGTTCTTATAATCATCCCACATAAAGGCTACAAAGTAGATCCGTGCCGCGATGATGGCCGAAGGAACTCCCAATAGCAGCAAGTCCATGAAGAACTCCTGTGGAATTTTGAATCGTTTCCCTTCCCATATGGCAAACACCAGCCCCATCAAAGCTCCGAAGCCTAAGATTAATCCATACCAATGTACTTCAAGACTACCGATCGAAAAAGCGATCGGGTTCAATAACAAGGTACCCATCATTCACGCTCCTAATCCAAATCGTCGATATCTTCAGCAATCGTCTCTGTCAGCTTCGTCGTAAATTGCAGGGCGGCATTGTATCCCATCCGTTTCAGACGGAAGTTCATGGCGGCCACTTCAATAATTACCGCCAGGTTTCGTCCCGGGCGAACTGGAATCGTAACCAAAGGCACATCGGTGTCGATAATCCGCGTGGTCTCTTCGTCCAAACCCAAGCGGTCGTACTGCTTCTCCTGCTGCCATGCTTCCAGTCGGACTACCAGCGTAATCCGCTTGTTGTTCCGGATCGCACCGGCTCCGAACAAGGTCATTACGTTGATGATACCTACTCCCCGGATCTCGAGCAAATGGCGGATCAACTCAGGTGCCGAGCCGTGCAGCTGATTATCCGACGTCTGACGGATTTCCACTGCATCATCGGCAATCAGGCGATGGCCGCGTTTAACCAATTCGAGCGCCGTTTCGCTTTTCCCGATACCGCTGGTACCGGTAATCAGCATGCCGACACCGTAAACATCCACGAGTACCCCATGGATCGTCGCTGTTGGAGCCAGTTTCCGTTCCAGGAAGCTGGTGATCCGGCTGGAAAGGATCGTCGTGGCCATACTGCTGCGCAATACGGGGATGTTCTTCTCTGAGCTAATATCGATTAATTCTTGCGGAACTTCCCAAGATCTCGTGACGATTATACAAGGCAATTCCTCGCTGCTGCATAGGCGTTCCATCCGGTCTTTCCGTTCGTCCAAAGGAAGCGTCTCATAGAAGGCCAACTCGGTTTTGCCGAGAATTTGCACGCGCTCAGGCGGGTGATACTCGAAATAACCAGCCATCTCAAGACCCGGACGATACAAGTCATCCACGGTAATAACCCGTTTAAGCCCCTGTTCCCCGGAAACAACCTCCAGCCCGAATTGGTGAACCAATTCGGATACTTTTACTTTTTTAGCCATGGTGTTCTTCCTTTCCGAAATGGCCTTCCGTTAAGTTTACTGGGTAATCCTACCCACTTGCGGACCCGGCCTGCGATAATATGTAAAAATCCGCTTCATCCTTCATTCCTGTCAATGTATTCATCGTAAAGGAAATTACGCTGTAAATCAATCACAGCCCCAAAAAGTAAAATTAAAAAACCGCCCCGAAGGGCGGTTCTTATGTCGATTCTTATCGATTAGGAGAAGAATACGTTCAATTCGGTTTCTTTGTCGAAGATATGAATTTTGTTCATATCGATGGCCAATTTCACGTTGTCGCCTTCGCGAGTATTGGAACGTCCGTCTACGCGAGCGATCAAGGAAGAACTGCTTGCCAAGTAGAGCAACATTTCATGACCCAGGTTCTCGGTTACGTCTACGTTTGCAGTAAAGATCGTGTTAGGGGATCCTTCCAAGAAGATTGGCTCTTCATGGATATCTTCTGGACGCACGCCCATGATAACTTCTTTACCGTTTACATATCCTTTTTCCTTCAGAACTACAGCTTTACCTTGTGGTACTTCTACTTTTGCGAAGTCGGATTGGAAGTAAACCGCACCGTTTTGTTCAACCAAAGTACCGTTGATGAAGTTCATCGTTGGGGATCCGATAAATCCGGCAACGAAGATGTTTTGCGGTTGGTTGTACAGCTCTTCAGGAGAAGCAGCTTGTTGAATGATACCGTCTTGCATAACTACGATCCGGTCACCCATCGTCATAGCTTCTGTTTGGTCATGTGTTACGTAAATGCAAGTAGTTTCAAGACGTTTAACCAGCTTAGTGATTTCCGCGCGCATTTGACCGCGCAGTTTAGCATCCAAGTTTGAAAGTGGTTCGTCCATGAGGAAGACTTGTGGATCGCGGACAATAGCGCGGCCCAAGGCTACCCGTTGACGCTGACCACCGGAAAGAGCTTTTGGTTTACGATCAAGCAAATGCTCGATATCGAGAATTTTAGCTGCTTCGCGAACGCGTTGATCGATTTCTTCTTTCTTCACTTTACGCAGTTTCAAACCGAACGCCATGTTTTGATAAACGTTCATATGCGGATACAAAGCGTAGGATTGGAATACCATCGCGATATCGCGGTCTTTAGGAGCTACGTCGTTCACGACGCGGTCGCCGATGTACAATTTACCTTCGGAGATTTCTTCCAGACCTGCAATCATACGCAGGGTAGTCGACTTACCGCAACCGGAAGGTCCTACCAATACGAGGAATTCTTTATCAGCAATATCAAGATTTACGTCAATTACAGTTGCTTTGTCTGCGCCTGCATATTTCTTATAAATGTGTTCTAAGCGTACGCCTGCCATGGGTTTGGCCTCCTAATAAGTTAATTTTAGAGTATTAATCTAAAAATGAAATCGGATACAATTCATATTTATATATTACCTATTCGGGCGGAAAACCGCTATGCACAAACTGCACAAAAAACATTAGGCTCTTTTTGTCACTTTGTACAATAGTAATTCCAGGTTGATTAATACCGCGTCACGAAAGGTCCGGACATCCAGTCCTGTTTCCTGTTTGATCTTGTCGATCCGGTACATCAACGTATTCCGATGAATATAAAGCCGCTTTGCCGTCTCGCTTACATTGCAGTCCATTTGAAAGAAGGTTTCCAGTGTTGTCCTCATTTCTTCATCCGCAAAGATACCTTGATGTCCGCTCGTCTCATTAATGAAACGTTCGCGATCTTCCGCCGGAATACTGGATACTAACCGTTCCAATTGTAGCTCCCAAGGTAAATGAATATGCTCGGTCACGTCGAATAGATGTCCGATCCTTAACGTTTCCCTTAATGCCAAAGCCGCCCGGGCAATATGATGATCGCCTGAAATCAGTTCGTGGACGGCTAAATGACAGCCTCCCCCAACCCATTCATTTGAAATCAGTTCATAAAGTCCTTGGCACAAGGCACCGAGCAAATCCCTTTCGTTGTCAGCTCCTTCTTCGCTCTCTTCCCGCAGATCTGTCAGTAAGGCTTCGCTTACTAGAATCATCCAATCCTCTTTTATAGGTATCAGCAGCAAGTCACCGCCGAAATAACTCCTCAGCAATTTGTACAGCTTGGAAAATGCTACGCCTTGACCGGCACGATTCTCCCAACTTACGAGAAAAGGCAGCATTGGCGTCTGCAACCGGGATTTCAAGGCCATATTCTCAGGTACCGCGGCATGCAGATCCTCGCGATCCAGACATTCCTCAATCCAAACACCAAGCTCGATGCTCCGGGACTCCTCATCTTTTTTGGCTGGCGCGGCCTTCCCGGTGTCGTGCGTTCCAGCAATCAATAGCCCGATAAGCTTCGCCTCGACTTCCGTTAAGCTTGCCGCATCCGCTTCAAGGATTTGTACCGACGACGTACTTTTTCTTTTCCATAACCAAATATACCGGTTATCCAACCGTATCAAGCCATTATGCGAGCCATGGGCACCTTCACCAGCCTTCGCCGCTAATGACTCCCATTCCGTCATCCCCATCTCCATCACGGTTAAAGGAATGCCCGAGATTTCCTCCACCTGTTGTTTCAGCGAATTCATTTCCATACCCGTTGCCCTTCCACTCCATGAATTATGATTATTAATGCTATTTTAGCATAACCTGTCCGGGTTACGATAATGCCGCCGATCTGTCAGCCGGTATTTATATTAGTAAAACACAAAAAGCCGCCAACCGAAGTTGACGACTTTTGACATGAGCCATGAAGGACTCGAACCTTCGACACCCTGATTAAAAGTCAGGTGCTCTACCAACTGAGCTAATGGCTCAAAAGAAATGGTGGAGGCTGATGGATTCGAACCACCGAACTCGTAGAGAGCAGATTTACAGTCTGCCGTGTTTAGCCACTTCACTAAGCCTCCAGGGTTATGCTGCATTAAGACCGTAGTCTTAAGGAACATAAAGTGGCTCGGGACGGAATCGAACCGCCGACACGAGGATTTTCAGTCCTCTGCTCTACCGACTGAGCTACCGAGCCATATGAAATTGGTCAAAAAAATAAAGCGGTTAAGTTGGTAACTTTCCCACTTCATTGTGGAAATATACATTCTGTAAAAAATGGCGGAGCCGACGGGATTCGAACCCGCGGTCTCCTGCGTGACAGGCAGGCATGTTAGGCCTCTACACCACGGCTCCGCATTTGGTAAAGATGGTGCCGTCGAGAGGACTTGAACCCCCAACCTACTGATTACAAGTCAGTTGCTCTACCAATTGAGCTACAACGGCACGTTGTGAAATATGAAATGGTGGAGGCTGAGGGGATCGAACCCCCGACCCTCTGCTTGTAAGGCAGATGCTCTCCCAGCTGAGCTAAGCCTCCTGGGTAATATGGTAGCGGCGGAGGGGATCGAACCCCCGACCTCACGGGTATGAACCGTACGCTCTAGCCAGCTGAGCTACACCGCCATATTAATAATATTAAGCTTGTACAAATGGCGGAGAGAGAGGGATTCGAACCCTCGCACCGCTTACGCAGTCTAACCCCTTAGCAGAGGGTCCCCTTATAGCCACTTGGGTATCTCTCCAAGCCATAAATTCAAGGTGTTAATCCTTGAAAACTGGATACGAAACTTGAGTTTGCATTAGAAATTTGGATAAGCCCTCGACCGATTAGTACCTGTCAGCTCCATACATTGCTGCACTTCCACCTCAGGCCTATCAACCTCGTGGTCTTCAAGGGGTCTTACTAGTTGGGAAATCTCATCTTGAGGGGGGC
>NZ_JAGQEH010000016.1:0-83767 GCF_018101095.1 Paenibacillus sp. Marseille-P2973 | reverse complement strand
TAAGTGAAAGTGACAAAAACACTGAGCCTGAACAATTTTATTGTCAGGCTAGCGTCTTTAGGCGCAGTTTGGCAACAGGGGGTTATACCCCAAGAGCAAACCACCCGTTGGACGGGTGGTTATGATTATTTAGCGGCAGGATTAATCCATCTCCATACAAAGAACGGCTCTCTCGTCTCCTCTTAACGGGAGGTATATCTAAATTGACCAGATTACAAGGTAAAATTGCTATAGTCACGGGTGTAAGCCGTTCAGGCGGAATTGGAGCCGCGATTTGTCGGGCATTGGCTAACGAAGGCGCTAGCCTGTTCTTTACACACCTGTACGACTACGATAAAGAAATGAATCTAAACGGTGGTACGGATGAGAATTGGCCTGATTTATTCGCAAGAGAACTGCGACAATTGGGCGTACAAGTCGCACACATGAAAATGGACCTCACTGTATCGGGCTCCGCATCCAATTTGTTGGATGAAGTCCCGGTCCTACCGATTCCGGCTGGATGTCCGAAGAAGTGAAGAATGCACTGCTGCCGCGATTCCCGATGGGCCGGATCGGTCTTCCCGAAGATGCGGCCCGTCTGATCGCTTTTCTGGCAAGCGACGATTCCCAATGGGTTACTGGCGAAATCATTCATTCTAGAGGCGGTTTCTAAACCTATATAGAAGAGACGGGCAAACAGGTTTATAGAATGGAGTTGAAACAGATGGACCAAGAGGTAGTAGCATTGGTGTGCGGCACCTGTAAAAGTTTATCGGAGCGCATGAAGACGGAGAGTGAGCTATTTAATCTCGTTGGCTTCGAAAATGAGGTTATGGAATGGTCGGATTTCGAAAATAAAGTTCCTCCGCTAGATGAACCCCGTTGGATGCGGTCAGATCACCCTCCTGTGCAGGGTCAGATTAGAACAGTGAAAGTCCATCATCCTTTCTATATGAAGACAGGAGAGCCCTTTTGGATATTGTACACTCCGGTATCCTCCAGCCTTAATGGCTGGGACTCCCATCCCGAGGAGATTGAGCAGTCTTCTTTTGTTCAATGCTCCATCGAACGTGTACTTGAGCGGAATGATTTTAAAGCGTGGTTGCGGGTTAAGGTCTTGGAGGTATGGGCGATTAAGGATTACGACAGGCGTTTCCCGGAAAGAGATGGGGGTAACGGGTACTTGGAGAGTTTTGAGATATTCGGGGATCCTTATATATTCCAATACCGGGATTGGTTATATATATGTGCTGGCGCACAAGGAGACCTCGGCGTATGGGGACTCGTAAAGCAAAGGGATAATCAGTACCATATGCTAGTATATGGGGACTGGAACTTTCACAAGAACGATGCTTTCGGAGGCAATATTCTGCTGCCCAAGCATCGGATTGAGGGATGGATCGAGCAGGCGAAGCAAAAAGATCACTACGAAATTGTAGAGTAGAGGAAACATTGGATTGCGCAAGCGAATCCGCAATTCTCGGGTCGAGATCAACCAACCCGTTCGGCTTCGGCCGGGCGGGGATTTTTTTATTGGCATCCGCCCAAACGCCTTATCCGCGAATGCATATGATGATTATGCCTACTAGTCGAAAAGGAGTGATCACATATGGGATTTTTTCCATCGCCGGGACCCGGCGGAGGATATCCGGGATTCCCGGGCGGACCAGGCGTGCCGGGAGGACCGGGGGGAGCAGGTGGATTTCCCGGGACTCCGGGTGCTCCGGGAGGCATTCAACCGCCTACGTCTCCTCCACCGCAATTCGTACCGCAAATGTCGGCCACCGCGTATGCCGTTGACCCCGGAGGGATCAGACGGTGCCTGTTCCGCAACACATACATTTGGCTGAACAACGGCGAACAATTCTGGTTCTTCCCGGTATTCGTCGGACGTAATTCTATTGCAGGATTCAGATGGTTCGGTTTCTTCTGGGGATACTTCGGTATTGACCTGAAACGGATCAGCTCGTTCACCTGCTTCTAAGGCAGACAACAAAGAGAACAGCCTGCAGGCTGTTCTCTTTGTTGTGCGGCTGTTCAAGTTTTCCGCTGTCATCCAAGGTCAACGGGTTTAAGCTTGCAATGGATCGTAGGGATTCGTATAAAAACATGTGAAATTTACAAGAATCCATCTTGCATAGATACATATCTTTTAATATCGGATCTTTGTATACTTGCTGTAATAAAAATTCTAGAAGCATACGCTGCATGAATAACAGCAGAAAGGAAGTCTTATGGAATTTACTATTACTTGGCGGATGCCAAAAAATGAAAGCGCTACAAATCAGAGCCCATCCGTATCGGATGCTTTATTTTACCGGGAAGAGGAAGCGTTTAGCGGTGTGAATAAGATAGCCCAGAAGGTTATGCAGGATATGGAGCAGGTCTTTGGATATGCCCCGCAAGCAACTACAGACAGAAATCAGCTGGGAACCAATGTGGTTCTGTACGGAACAGTGGGCCACAGTCCTATGCTGCTTGAGCTCGAAGAGAACAGGTTGATTGATTTGTCCGAAATCAAAGGGAAGCGGGAGGTTTTTTTATTCCAGGTCATTGATCGTCCCTTTGACGGCGTTGAGAAGGCGTTGGTGATCGCGGGAAGCGATAAACGCGGCACAATTTACGGTCTTTTTCATCTGTCCGAGCGGCTTGGGGTTTCCCCATTGGTAAATTGGGCGAACGTGAAGCCGGAGCGGAAGGAATCCTTCTCTCTAAGTGAGGATTTGAAATATATCTCAAAGGAACCGTCCGTGCGATACCGCGGCTTTTTTATCAATGATGAATGGCCGGCCTTTGGCAATTGGACCACGACCCATTTCGGCGGTTTTAATGCAAAAATGTATGAGCAAGTGTTTGAACTGCTGCTGAGGTTGAAAGGAAACTATCTCTGGCCTGCGATGTGGTCTGCCCGTTTTTATGATGACGGACCGGGCTTGGCCAATGCGGAATTGGCGGATGAGTATGGAGTCGTCATGGGAGCGTCCCATCATGAGCCCTGTTTGCGTTATGGGGAGGAGTATAAGTATCTCCGCGGGAAGGATTCGATCTATGGCGATGCCTGGAATTTCATCAAGAACAGAGAAGGGATTACGAGATTCTGGGAAGACGGCCTGAAACGGAGCGGCAAATTTGAGAGTGTGATTACGGTCGGCATGCGCGGCGAGGCGGATACGGCTATCATGGGAAAAGGAGCTACACTTGCGGACAATATCCAGCTGCTGCGAGAGGTGCTGCAGACGCAAAACCGGCTGATCCGGGAAAATGTGTATTCAAACCTTTCGGAAGTTCCAAGAATGCTGGCTTTATATAAAGAGGTAGAGCCTTTCTTCTATGGTGATAAGGACACGCCGGGGCTGATCAACTCCGAGGAGCTGGAGGACGTCATTTTAATGCTCTGCGATGATAATCATGGGAATCTCCGGACCTTGCCGACGGAAGAGATGCGCAGCCATAAAGGCGGTTACGGCATGTATTATCATTTTGATTACCATGGCGGTCCGATCTCTTACGAATGGATTAACAGTTCCTACCTCCCGAAAATTTGGGAGCAGATGACGATGGCTTACGATTTTGGAATCCGCGATCTTTGGATCGTCAATGTGGGCGATATTGGCACGCAGGAGTTTCCGCTATCTTATTTCCTTGATTTGGCCTATGACTTTGAAAAATGGGGAACCCGGGCCATCAACAAGACAGATTTATATACGAAGCAATGGATTCAAAGACAATTTTCCGACGGGTGGAGCGAGCGGGATCGGAGCAAGATCTTTGATCTCTTGACCGGTTATACCAAGATTGCGCATATTCGCAGGCCGGAACATATGAATTCAAATGTATACCATCCCGTGAATTACAAAGAATGTGATGAATTGTTACAGCGAATCGATGATCTGTTGGGACTGGCGGATGAACTATACAAGAGGGTAGATGAAGTGCATTTATCTGCTTATTATGCGTTAGTGTATTATCCGGTTGTAGGGAATCTCAATTTACAGAAGATGTGGCTGCTCACCGGCAAAAACCATTACAAAGCAAAGCTTGGAGAGATGGAAGCCAATAAGCTTACCGAACAAATAAGAGCGTGCTTGAAAAGAGACAGAGAGCTTGTGGCGGAGTTTCATGCAATAGATGGCGGCAAGTGGTATGGCATGGGGCTTTCCGAGCATATCGGCTTCACGCAATGGAATGAGGACGAAGCTCAGAATCCGATTCTCATGAATGTACTGCCTGCCAATAAACCCAGATTGCTGGTGACGGTGGACGGAACGACCCAGCGCAGTGAAGGAAGCTCCTGGCATATTAACAAATTAGGGATGGACGACTTTTTGCAGCCGGATGTGGAGGAAGCCTCTTTCACTATATCGAGCATCAGTGACCTTCCTGCGGAGTATAAGATTACATGTGATGATCCGTGGCTAACCTGCTCGAAGACAGGCGGCACCCTGGATGGAAACGAGAATACGACGGAAGTTATACAAGTACGTATTGACCGTAGTGCGATGAAGGGCGGGACAGAAGGGTATATTTCCATACAAATGCCGCTGGGTTCCTGCACGATCGTCGTCAATGCAGCCCAACATGATTACAGTGAGCTGCCTGATATGACCTTTGTGGACACGAAGGGGTACATTTCCATCGAGGCTGAGCATTATGCTCTGAACCAGGAAGCACCTCGTCAAAATGGGGACGTCAGCAGATTTGAAGTGATTGAGGGTTATGGCAAAACCTTATCCGCCGTGAAGGCTTATCCAACCACGCAATACTTTACCGCAGGGAAGGACGCACCATATCTGGAGTATCGTTTTGCCGTTGAGGAAGGCGGATTGTATGATGTGGAGCTCTACATGCAGCCATCGAATCCGGTTACCAATGACGGAACGCTGCGCTACGGGATTCAAGTGAACGAGGAAGCGATAAACGTCGTCAATGCACTTCCTGAGGGGTATCGGGTGGATGACTGGAATTGGGCGCAAGGCGTACTGAATCACATTCGCAGACGCAGCACGACAGCAAGCTGTTCGGCAGGATTGAATACCTTGAGGATTTTTGCTGTAAGTCCAGGGTTTGTCTTGGAAAAGCTGGTCATCTATCCGGCAGGAAAGAAGCCTGCGGACAGTTACCTGGGGCCAACAGAAACCTACTACACAGGTAAAAAGGGTTAGACGAAAGGGATGCCGAGGCATCCCTTTTCTAATTCCGAAGTGAATATTCCTGTGGGTAAATGGGATGCTTTAATTGTAAACCTAAAAATTTAATATGGTTGACAATAGAGAATTTAAGAGACTATAATTCATTTGCGCAACGTTGCTGTAATTAGATTCCAGCCGATTCTGATAGCCAATTAACAAAACGGAGGTAGCCCAAATTGAAGACTAAGGAAATTGTTTATGCTGCATTGTTTACCGCATTCATGGCTGTACTTGGAATGATTCCGCCGATTCCATTAGGCTTTATTCCGGTCCCTGTGACCGCACAGACGCTTGGTGTTATGCTTGCGGGATGCTTTTTAGGGAAAAAACCGGCCGCGATGAGCTTAATCTTGTTTATCGTCCTGGTGGCTATAGGTTTGCCGATCTTGTCGGGCGGCCGCGGGGGGTTGGCTCCACTCGTGGGACCGTCTGCAGGGTACATATTCAGCTGGCCGATCGCTGCCTTTCTGATTGGTTACGCTTCGGAGAAGATTTGGCCCAAGTTAAGAATGTGGAAGCTGCTGACCATTAATATTCTGTTTGGCGTTCTCTTGGTCAGCTTGATTGGGGCTCCCGTTATGGCACTGATCACGCATACCTCTATCTGGGCAGGACTTATCGGTTCGGTAGTCTATCTGCCGGGCGATATTATTAAAGCGGTTATAGCGGCGGTGGTGGCATTCCAGTTGAGAGCGATCAGTCCTATTGAAGAGAAGGCGCACTAGCTCGTAAGGATTATTCTTTAAGCAGGTGATCACCTAAATGAATTTATTAACCTTTCTTATACGTCATTCTTCACGAATTCCGGATCGGATCGCCATCGCCCATAACCGGGGCAGCCTTACTTATTCGGCATTGGCACAGCGGGTCCGGAGAGTTGCTAACGGTCTGAAGCAAGGCGGCCATACCCGCCGAAATGTTGCGATACTGACCGGCAATCGGGTGGAGTTTGTGGAGATTTTTCTAGGGGCTGTCTACGCAGGTTATGTCCCTGTGCCTATGGACCCCAAATGGAGCCCAATTGAAATAAACGCCGTGTTACGGCAGTGTGAACCGGGGATTATTTTTGCGGAAGAGGCTTATTCCCAGCATATTGGTTCGTCTTACGAACCGGCCGGGCGAGTTGAAATCATCACGTTATCTGAGGGAAACTCGGGTGACTATGACTCGTGGGTAGCCTCCTTCGCGCCGGAAGCCGAACCGGAGGCCGGTAATGAGTTGTTGTTCATCGGTTTTACTTCGGGAACTACTGGTGTTCCAAAGGGATTTATGCGCACTCCGCTGTCCTGGCTAACAAGCTTTGAAGCCACGAGGGAAGCATTCCGGCTCGATATGCAGCATTGTATGGCCCCCGGTCCGCTTGTTCACTCCTTATCGTTATTTGCCTTGATGCAAAGTCTGTACTTTGGCGCCACCTTCCATCTCGTCGAGCAATTTCATGCGGATGAGGTGCTGGAGCGATGCACAGCGGTTCCTGATATGATCTTGTTTGTCGTACCTACGATGATTGAGTCATTACTGCAACAGGCTAATCCCGGAAGAGCATCCATTCAAGCTCTGATCAGCTCAGGCGGCAAGTGGTCGGAGCAGTCGAAGCAGAAGTGCCGGGAAGTTTTCGAACAATCAAGGCTGTATGAATACTATGGCTCTTCCGAGGCTAGTTATATCAGTTATATGGACGTTTATGAGACAAGTAGACCCGGGTCGGTCGGACGCCCGTTTCCCGGGGTAGAACTATCGATTCGTAATGAGCAGGATCAGGAGGTTCCCGCTGGAGAGACGGGGCAGCTCTATGTTCGAAGCGGTATGGTGTTCCGGGGCTATTATCGGTTAGACGAGGAGACGGCTGCGGTATTCCAGGATGGGTGGCTTACTACGGGAGATTATATGTCCGTCGATCAGGATGGATATTTATACTTGGCCGGGCGCTCCAAAAACAGGATGATCACCGGCGGCTTGAATGTTTTCCCCGAAGAAGTGGAGACGGTATTGCAGCAGCTTCCCGCTATTCAGGAAGTTATGATATTGGGAGTGCCGGATGAACGCTGGGGGGAGAGAATAACTGCAGTTATTCAGTGGCAAGGAGATCAACGTTTGAGTCTGGATGAAGTGAAGGGCCACTGCCGCAACTATTTGGCAAGTTATAAGGCTCCCAAGCAGCTGATCAGCGTAGATCGGTTCATTTATACAAGCAGCGGGAAGATCGCACGTCGGCAGATGAGAGAATATGTCTTGAAAGAAGTGGCGAAATGACAGAGGTTGTAATGGTCATGGCAAAACGGACGCCCATCGGCAAAATTGGCGGTCAATTCAGTACACTTGAGCCGGAGCAACTGCTTGCGCCGGTAATTCGCCACATCGTCTCGGAGTCGCAGGTGCCCCCGGAATGGATTGATGATGTAATTATCGGCAATGTGGTAGGACCCGGGGGGAATATTGCAAGGGTTGCCGCCCTGGAAGCCGGACTTCCCGTCACCGTACCGGGTCTGACGATTGATCGCCAGTGCGGGTCGGGACTGGAAGCTATTCATTTGGCTGCCCGTCTCATTCAGAGTGGAGCGGGAGAGGTGTACCTGGCGGGCGGGGTCGAGAGCACTAGCCGTGCACCCTGGAAAATGTTTAAGCCCGAGACACTTACAGGCACACCCCGGCTGTATACACGCGCTCCCTTTACACCAAGCGTTTATGGTGACCCGGATATGGGTCTGGCCGCGGAAAATGTAGCCCGGAAGTATGGGATTTCCAGAGAAGAGCAAGATCTGTACGCCTTGAACAGCCATCGGAAGGCTGTTCGCGCCAAGCAGACAGGCCGGTTTCGGCAGGAGATTGTGCCTCTTCAAGTGAATGGACATTGGGTCGCCGAGGATGAATGTCCAAGGGCGGATACCAGCCTGGATAAATTGCAAAGGCTGAAGCCGGTCTTTTTGGACCAAGGCACCGTTACCGCCGGCAATGCCTGTCCCGTAAATGACGGGGCGGCTCTGGTGCTGCTCATGTCGCGCGATAAATGCGAGCAGCTAAATCTGCGGCCAGTGTTACGCTTCGTGGATGCGCAGGCGGCAGGAGTGGACCCCGAATATTTGGGGATCGGTCCTGTTCCGGCCGTAAACAGACTGCTAAGCCGCCGGCAACTCGGCATAACCGATTTGGACGCGATCGAGTTCAATGAAGCTTTTGCCTCCCAGGTTCTGGCGTCGCTGGGAGAGCTGCAAATTCCACAGGACAAGGTGAATCCCGGAGGCGGTGCGTTGGCCTTAGGTCATCCTTATGGAGCATCGGGCGCCATCCTGATTACCCGTTTATTCGCTGAGATGCTGCAGAACCCTTTTAAACGGGGGATAGCCACATTGGGGATTGGCGGAGGAATGGGACTTGCCGTTTTGGTGGAGGCGTTTGAATGAACAACCTTCGATTTCGGGTGCATCTGTCCGAGGAGGCAATCGTCCAATATGCAGCTTCTATTGAAGCGCCGTTGCAGCGAATAGGCGCAGCATTAGTCGCACCTTCAACCATGCCGATTACGTTCTGGAAAATAGCCGACGCCCCTTGGCTCCATATGCCGGAGCCGCTGATTCACGGAATCCAACAATTCCACTATGAGGCGCCGCTGACGTCAGGTATGGAGCTGGATTGCGATCTATCTTTAACCCGGGTCGAGAACAAGACCGGTCGTCAGGGCGCTTTGACTCTATATACGCATTCCCTGATCTGCACCTGCGCCGGTAAACGCATTGTGACCGTGGAAACGGTGTTGATCTCGGTAGGTGACAAATGATGAGAAAGCTGATTACTGCAGCGGCAATTACGGAATATGCCGATATTACCGGGGATCAAGCCCCGATTCATATTCAGGCCGAAGCTGCAAGACAAGCCGGGTACCAAGCTCCGATTGCCCATGGGATGTATCTTATGGGATTGGCACAGTCGATTTACTTGGCAGAGCATCCTACCCACTGGATTCAGTCTTATAGCATGAAGTTTCACAGGCCGCTCGTGCAGGGAACATGGGCGTGCTTTTCCTATGAAGCTTGTAACGGTGAAATTCAAGTTAAAGTTACTGCAGAAGACGAAGCTGGGGAGGTTATCGCCACGGGTGTTTTTTCCGTGAAAGAGGGGGGATTGTCCTTATGAGGACAGCGTTGATTACCGGAGCAAGCAGAGGGATTGGCCGCAGCATCGCATTGGAACTCGGGCGTAACGGCTATCGGGTTGCGGTGAATGGCTTGCACGAAGAACGGATCTACGCCGTTGTCGAGGAAATTCGCCAAAGGGGAGGCGTAGCCGAGGGCTTTTGTGCTAATGTAGCGGACCCTTCTGCAGTTTCGACAATGGTAGAGATGGTTGCGGCGCGATATGGCGCCATTGATGTCTTGATTCACAATGCCGGTAATTTACAGGATCGCAAATGCGGACAGATGACGGATCCAGAGTGGAATTCGGTGCTGGATGTTCACTTGAACGGGGCTTTTTACTGTATTCAGCGCGTTCTTCCTTTTATGGCCCCTCAAGGGGGAAACATTCTGCTGATGACTTCAACGGCGGGACTAAAGGGCTCTGTAGGTCAGGTCAATTATAGCGCCGCCAAAGCCGGCATACTCGGGATGGTATGGACGCTCGCAGCCGAATTGCGGCGGGATCGGATCAGGATTAATGCGATTGCTCCTGCCGCTCTGACCGATATGACTCGCCCTGTTATTGAATATTTAAAGGACAAGCACGCAAAACGGAATGAGCCCTTATCGGCATTCTGGCAGGTTGGCGAAGCGGATGATGTAGCCCGGTTTGTGGGTTTGCTTCTGGAGCAGCAGGACCCGGATCTGACCGGGGAAGTATTTGGCGTCAATGGCTCCCAAATCACCCGCTGGCAGAAGCCGCTGCCCGTCTTGACCGTGAATGGTGGAGCCGAGGATTTCTTTACAGCATGGAAGCATCGGGAGGAGAAGCAATAGATGCTTATTTTCGACCAGGTTCATTATTATTATCGTAAAGGGCAGCCCCTCCTCGCTTCTGTGAGCTTCGAGATTCAGGAGGGCGAATTCGTAGCTATTGTGGGGGGAAACGGGAGCGGCAAATCCACGCTGGCCCGGTTAATGAATGGATTGCTGCAGCCGAGGGAAGGAGAAGTGCGCCTTGGGCCTCTGAGCACGCGGAATACCGATGATTTGATCAAGATTCGGGAGCAGGTGGGGCTTGTCTTTCAAAGTCCGGACGATCAATTTATTACCACTTCCGTTTTGGACGAGGTGGTATTCGGGTTAGAGAATCTCCGTGTCCCCAGAGAAGAAATGAGCGTCCGTGCAAAACAGGCATTGCGGGCTGTCCAAATGGAGGATTATGCGGAAGCGATGCCGCATGAGCTGTCCGGCGGGCAGAAGCAGCGTACCGCTATCGCGTCGATTCTGGCCATGCGTCCCCGTATCCTTGTCTTTGATGAAGCTACTTCTATGCTTGATCCGCAGGGAAGAAGTCAGGTCCTGTCGGTGATGCATGAGCTCCATCGGCAAGGCATGACGATCATCCATATCACTCACCATATGGACGAGGTGCTGGAGGCGGAACGGGTCCTGCTTCTGAATGGCGGGGCCATTGCATTTGACGGAACTCCGCCCGAGCTGTTTCGAACGGGAACGCTTGCGGATCATCCATTGGATCAGCCCTTTGCCGTAAGGCTGCAACGTGCTCTTGGTTTAAACACCGGGCTGAAAGCCGACTGGAAGGAGATGATCCGCACCCAATGGCCTACGAGTTAAAGCAGGTAAGCGTGAGTCTCGCAGGGCGGGAGGTTCTCCGGGACATAAGCTGCACACTGCAGGAAGGAAAATGGATTTCGATCATTGGGCCGACTGGAGCGGGCAAGTCGACCTTTGCCAAAGTGATCAAAGGGCTGATCCCTGCCTATAAAGGTGAATATACCCTTCACCGGCAGCGGCTGCCCGGAGACAGCAAAGGACGCATGAAGGCCGTCCGGGAGATCGGCTATGTGTTTCAGTATCCGGAGCAGCAAATATTTGAAGCCACGGTTTATAAGGAGTTGACCTTTGGACCGAAAATGCTGGGACATTCCCGGGGCAGAATCGAGGAGGCTTTAGAACCTGTATTAAGACAGGTAGGCTTACCCGCTGAAATTCTTTCGGCCTCTCCCCTGGTTTTAAGCGGGGGACAGAAAAGGCGCGTTGCTATTGCCTCGGTGTTGATCACGGATCCAAAGCTTCTAATATTGGATGAACCGACAGCCGGACTTGACCCCTTAAGCAGACAAGCTCTGCTGCAGATGTTACGAGAATGGCAGCAAGCGAACCATCGTACCGTTCTGTTTATTTCTCATCAAATGGAGGATGTTGCCGAGTACTCGGACGAGGTGATGGTGTTTCACGAGGGACAGCTCTTGGGGCACTCGGACCCGGGCACTTTGTTTATGAAGAACACGGAAATCTTGAGGCGGGCGGGATTACCTCTGCCCGAGCCTGTTCAGTTGCTCAGGCTGGTAGAGGAATTATCGGGCCGCACGATTGAAGTGGATAGCTGCAGGGAGCGGGATATTTTCGATAAAGTACGTTTGGTCTGGGAAGCAAGGGGTCTTCATCATGACGAATAAAATCATAATGGGTCAATTCACGGAAACGGATTCGGTGCTTCACCGCTTGGACCCGAGGACTAAATTGCTGAGTCTGCTCGTTATCATGCTGAGCTTCCTTCTGTTCAAATCCTTCGCCAGTTATTTGGCAGCAACCGTCTTGGTTGGGATGTTGCTGCGGATGTCCGGAATCCGGCTTGGCTGGTTTGCCAGAGGATTGAAGCCGCTACTGTTGGTACTGATCTTTACTTTTCTGTACCATGTTCTGCTTACAGGAGATACGGTGATATGGTCCTGGTCCTTCATCAAGCTGACGGAAGAGGGGCTTACGAAGGGGACGATTACCGTCTGGCGGATTATTCTACTGGTTCTGATCGCGTCTGTCCTTACGGCAACTACCAAACCGTTAGTTTTGGCCCAAGGCCTTGAAAAACTGCTAAAGCCGCTGTCTAGAGCAGGCCTCCCGACGGAAACCTATTCTTTAATGATAGGAATCGCGATCCGCTTTATACCTACTATTATTCAGGAGATGGACCGCATCATTCTGGCCCAGCAGGCCAGAGGATATGATATCAGGTCTATTCCCGGATTTAAACGTGTGTTTGCCTATATTCCGATTCTTGTTCCGCTGTTTGCCACGACCATCCAACGTGCGGAGCAGCTGTCCTATGCGATCGATGCGAGGGCTTTCGGAACCGGAAAGGGAAGAACTTCTTACAGGCAGCTGGAATTTAAGCGGAGCGACTTGGTTGCAGCCTTGTTTACGGTTATATTTGTGTTGATGATGCTCCTCATTCGGATATACGGCTGATGTCGCGGATGCAGGATACGGAGGGATTCTAATGGATTGGAATACGCGTTTGACCGAACTTCTTAAGATCAAGTACCCGATCATTCAAGGAGGGCTTGCTTATTTGGCCTACTCCGATCTGGCGGCGGCGGTCTCCAATGCCGGCGGATTCGGCCAGATTACAGCGATGAGTCTTCCGGATGCCAAAGCCCTGCGGAGTGAAATCAGACGTACTCGTACTCTGACCGACAAGCCTATTGGCGTCAACTTTGCCATCGGTATGCACCGGGGCGACCTCGAGGAGAGACTGCGGATAGCTATAGAGGAACAGGTTGCAGCAGTTACCCTTACAGGAGGCAATCCTGCGCCTCTTTTGCCTGTATTGCAGTCAGCAAATCTAAAGACCCTGGTACTTGTCTCATCCCGGATGCAGGCTCAAAAAGCAGAGCAGCTCGGCGCCTCCGCAGTCATCGTTGTCGGACACGAAGGAGGAGGGCACCTGGGCCGTGATGAAGTAGGAACGATGGTTCTCGTTCCCCAGGTCGTGGATGCGGTCCGTATTCCCGTGATCGCTTCAGGAGGAATTGGAGACGGCCGCGGCTGGATGGCTTCTCTTGCTCTGGGAGCGGAGGGAATCGTGATGGGAACGAGGTTTATTAGCACCCGGGAATGCCTGCACGCCTCCTCTTCTTACAAGAATGCCTTGGTCGAGGCGTCCTCGGCGGATACCGTGGTTATCAAACGTTCCATCGGGTTTCCTGCCCGGGCGCTGCGGAGCCCTGTGACCGATAAGATTCTTGAGCTTGAACGTAAGAATACAGATTATGAAGCGCTGAAACCTTATATCAGCGGGGAGGTCAACAGGCGCTGGATTTATGATGGCATTCAGGAAGAAGGCTTCGGTTGGGCCGGGCAGGCCGTCGGCCTGATCCATGATATTCCGGAAGTGTCTGAACTGATTCAGAGAATGGTTATAGAGGCGGAAGAAATACGCCGCAAATGGACAGCAGGAGACTCCCCCGATGAATAAAAAGGCTTCTTGGTACATTTAATACCATGGAAGCCATCCCCGAGAATGTACTCTTTTACCCATCCCTCCAAATTGAACTTCTTACATTTTGTAGTACAATAAAATAATAATTTCAGAGTGAGGAACAAAACTAGAAAAGGCTCCCGGCATTGTTTCACTGATGGCCGGCCTTGTTCTAAATACCCCGCGTCGGATTATAAAGATACATAATTAGAATTCAGCACCTCACTTCTTGCTCCATTAACCTGGATACACCCGAACCGAGTGCGCAACGGCTCATGCTAGGCCATTTCTGAATCCGGGGGAAACAACTAATCAATGCGCTCAATTCGTTTCCTAACTTTAGATTGAAAACGCTGCCAATGTTGATTGGGGTATGGGTGAGGTGAATAAGTATGAATAAAAAGTGGCTATCTTGTGTGGCTGTAATACTAATAATATTACTATCGTATGAATTTATTGGATTTGCACGCCAATCCGGAAAGATGGGTAGCATTGTTCAGGAATTACATGGTCATCCCGGAGATTCGGGACACCGTTATCACATCGTACTAATTGAGCAGGAAAGGTATCATCCTTATTGGGAAATGGTTGAGAAGGGTGCAGAGAAGGCCGCAGAAAGGTATGGAATAGATATTGAATTTACCGGTCCGGTTCGCAACAATATGGATGAGCAGATTAACTTGCTTGAAAAAGCGATTGCTGCCCGAGTGGATGCAATCATTGTCCAAGGTCTGAACGAGGAGAGGTTTACTCCAGTCATCGATAAAGCTGTACAGCGTGGAATTCCTGTTATAACTATCGATACGGATGCACCAGCTAGCAAGAGACTGGCTTATGTAGGTACGGATAACGAGGCGGCAGGCGAAAGCATGGGGCGTCTTGTTGTAGAAACTTCAGGCGGAACTGGAAAAATAGGCGTCATTATTGGGAGTGAGCTTGCCGAGAACCAGTTGCAGCGGCTGCAAGGGCTAGAAAACATTGTGAAACAATACGAGGATCTGGAGATTGTGGATGTCCGCAGCTCCAACATTTCACATATGGAGGCGATTCAGCAAGCGGCGGGCATGCTGGAGATGCACCCGGACATTACGATCATGGTGGGTACCAGTGCAACAGATGCCCTGGGTGTCCTACAGGCTGCGAAGAGCTTGAAACGGGATGCTCTTACGATCATTGGCTTTGATAATCAGGAAGAGACGCTAGACGGCATTCTCAGGGGTGAAATTAAGGCGACTATAGCACAGCAGCCATTTTTAATGGGGGATACAGCAGTCAAGCTGCTTAACGATCATTTCCAAGGAAAAGCCTTGCTGTCTGAATATTACACAGAGGTAATGGTGTTAGATAAGCAGAATGCCCAGAAGGGAGAAGGCCTGTGAGTATCCGCCAAAAGCTGTTGGTTTGTATTCCGTTCCTGGTAGTCTTGATGAGCACGGTTTCCTTTTTCTTGTTCCAAAGCGGAAAAAGTGTGCAGGAGAGCTATCATTTAATGATGAATCGTATTTTATTGTATAAGGAAGTGTCCTATGAGGTCGGGGAGATTATGCGGTCGATGAACCGTTTTATTATGCAAGTCGATGCGGATAGCCTTCCTGAAGTGGAACAGCACCTGAGCAGTGTTCAGCAGTTGAGACAAGAGCTCGATGGACTAGAAACGATTGGCGGCAGCGATCTGCCGCTTGTAAATTATCGAAATATTATTGATACGTTTTTGGAGCAAGTTGAGACTATGATTGGCAAGATCGACGATCAAGATTCGAATACTATGGCAGGAGCTTACATCGAAGCGGAGAAGACCGAACGCTTTATACGCGAGGAGGCTCAGGGATTAGTCGATATCGAGCTCGATCAGTACAAGCCGATTTATCAGGAGATTATGTCTACCACGGACAAATTGAATACGCTAGGGACGCAACTGGTTGTTACGGTCGCTGTCCTTAGTATCATTCTGGCCATATGGCTGTCGAATAGCATAACGGGGCCGATTCGGCGGCTGGTGGCAACGGCCAAGTTAATATCGAAGGGGCGAATGGACACCAAGGCGCCGGAAAGCATTAACAATGATGAGATTAGCATCTTGTGCCGAACCTTTAATAGCATGATCGATAATATTCAAAGCTTAATGGCTGATAACATGAAAAGTCTGGAGAAGGACCGTCTCGTTAAGGAGCTGGAGCTAAAGATGCTTCAGAGCCAAATTAATCCGCATTTTCTGTTTAATACTCTTAATGCGATTACCAAGTTGGCATATATCGAGGGGGCTACCGAGACAAGCTATCTTACGGTATCGGTATCCCGGCTATTGAGATATAACCTGCAAAAGCTGGACCAAGCGGTACCGTTACGTGAAGAAGTCGAACATGTGACCGAATATATCAACATTCAGAGGGCGCGGTTTCGTGACCGGATTTCTTTTGTCATGGAAATTGATGAGAGAGCGCTGGATGGAATGGTTCCATGTCTGACTCTGCAGCCTATTCTGGAGAATGCATTCTTACATGGGATAGAGCAGATGGAAGAGGGCGGCGAGCTCAGGCTTACCATTCAATATGAGGATGAAGGTGTAGGAATTGAGATACGAGATAACGGCGTGGGTATGAGCAAGGAAACGGTAGAACTGCTTCTCAGATCTTTCCGGGAGGAATCCTCCAGCTTTGGCAGGAGAGGCCAATCTACTGGACTAGGGACACACAATGTATTCAAAAGACTGCATTTATTCTTCAACGGAGAGCAGCGCATCGAAATAGATAGCACCCAGGGAAAAGGAACCGCTATATTCTTCAGGATTCCCTTTCGTACGGTAACCACATGACAAGAAAGGATGATAGCTCATGTTCAGCTTACTTATTGCAGATGACGAAGCGCTGGAGCGGGAGGGTCTTGAGCTGATGATCAGGCATCTTATGCCGGACACCTTTCATTTCCTTCATGCGGAAAACGGACGAAAGGCCATTCAGATTACGGAAGAGGAACGGCCTGATTTTATCTTTATGGATATTAAGATGCCGGGAATTCAAGGGCTTGAAGCTGTACGTCATATTGCTGCCCTAGTTCCCTCAACCAAAATTGTGATGATCACGGCTCACGATTACTTCTCTTACGCGAAAGAGGGCCTGGCTCTAGGAGTCAGAGATTATCTGCTTAAGCCGGCAAGGCCGGAGGAAATACTCCACGTATTACAGCTGTTAGTTGCGGAAAAGGAAGAAGAGAAGCGTGTGCGTAATGAGCAATTAGAGCTTCAGGAGAAACTGTCGCAGCTGATTCCGCTAGCCGAGAACGAGCTCTCTCTTATGCTCATGCTGGAGTCGGTGCAAGAGGTGGAGCTTGAACAGCTTGCAAGTCTGTTAGATATACAGTGGTATAAGGGCTATGCGATGGTATTATCTTTTTTCAGGAAATCCAAAAAGGAGTGGGACGAATTTCAACTGCTCAAGCGGGACATCTATGAAGCGGTTAAGCATTTCACGAAGCCCAATTTGTCCCCGATTGTCGGGCCTATCGTTGGACATCAGATGGCTTTATTCATTCCTCTTCCACCCGGCAGGCACGGTTATTCCCAGCGTATTATTTCCCTGGAATGGGGTGAGCGTATTAGGGGGATTATCGAGGAGAGATTCCAGTTGTCTCTTTCCATTGGGATTGGATCGGTTCAGGAGGGCTGGGACGGAATCAGCCGATCCTACCGGGAAGCCGTTCGGGTTTGCGCGGAGGATAGCGTACTCCTGAATGTACGGCATTACGATGATATGCTCCTCAGCTCAGGGCAGACGAAGATCTCACTGGATGACGAGAAGAAGCTCTTGGATGCTTTGCTGCGGCATAATAAACAGGAAAGCGCAGAGAGACTTAGCTCTTTATATTCCATCTTGGAAGAGAAAAGTTTCGGTTCATTGGCTACCTTGCGCGCAGAGGTCATAGGGCTTCTGATGTTTCTGTGCCGCGCGGTTCAATCTGGTGAAAGTGCTAATCTGATTAGAACCCTGAGTGTAGTAGAGGATCGCGAAGTTCTTCGTAAAACGGCCCTATATTGGCTCGATTCTTTCATCGATGGTTTGATGGAAGAGCGGGAGCAGAGTCGTTCACATGTATTCCGGAGGGCGCTTCTCTATATTGAGCAAAAGTATAAGAAAGACATCTCGATGGAGCACATTGCGGAATACGTGAATCTTAGCCCTCATTATTTCAGTAAATTATTCAAGCAGCATGCAGGAGAGACTTTTATCGATCATGTCACCGGGCTTCGCATTAAGGAGGCTAAGAAATTGATTGTGGAACAAAGTCTCAGTTTAAAAGAGATATGCTACGAGGTAGGTTATAAGGACCCTAATTATTTTAGCAGGGTCTTCAAGAAAGCGACAGGAATTACGCCAAGCGAATATCGGCAGCAAATCGAGAAGAAAAGTCCTTGTTAAACCAACAAGGACTTTTTTGTGCTTTATAACCAAATTGTCCTGTAAATAAAAACGCAAGTGGCCTTCTTTCCAGGAGGAAGCAAAGAAATGAAGATGGAGAGGAAAGAAGTGCTGGAAATGAACACGCCGCCGAAATCACTCCCGTGCTAAGCTTTTTTTGTAAGCGCAACCAATTATTTCAGCTGATGAAAAGGGGAGATGAAAGAGTGAGAAAGTACGGTCAAGTTTTTCGTCTAGGGGCAGCTCTATTATTGGCATTATCACTTGCAGGCTGTGGATTGGTCTCCAATGGGGATACCGGAAATAAGGAAAAGACGGCCGCGAAAGACGGAGACAAAATTGTTATCGGAATGTCGATGGACACTTTGAAAGAGGAACGTTGGCAAAAGGACCGCGATATTTTCACCGCTAAAGTAGAAGAGCTCGGAGGCGAGGTTAAGGTGCTCGCGGCCAACGGGGACGATGCTACGCAAATGAGCCAGGCGGAGCAATTAATATCTCAGGGAGTAAACGTTCTTGTCGTTATTGCCCACAATGCTGAAGCCACAGCGCCGATTGTGGAAAAAGCGCACAAAGAAGGAATCAAGGTTATCGCTTACGACCGTCTGATTAATAACGCGGATGTGGACTACTATATTTCTTTTGACAATGTACGGGTAGGGGAATTCCAGGCGAAAGCGGTGATCGAAAAGGCACCGAAAGGCAACATCGTTTATATCGGCGGAGCCGATACGGACAACAATGCCCATATGTTCAAGGAAGGGGCCATGAATATTCTGAAGCCTCTTGAAGAGAAAGGGGATATCAAGATTGTCTATGACCAGTTCTCCAAGGACTGGAAACCGGAAGAGGCCCTTAAAAATATGGAAAATGCGCTGACTGCGAACAACAATGATGTTCAAGGCGTGGTTGCAGCCAACGATGGAACTGCAGGGGGTTCGATTCAAGCCTTAACCGCTCAGGGGATGGCCGGCAAAATTCCGGTATCCGGCCAGGATGCGGATTTAGCCGCCGTACAACGGATTGCGGAAGGCACCCAGCTGATGACCGTGTATAAGCCGATTAATGCGATCGCAACAGAAGCTGCGGAGATGGCAATGGCTGCGGCCAAGGGCGAAAAGATCACTACTGAAAAGACTGTAAACAATGGGAAGATTGATGTTCCTTCCGTGCTGCTCGACCCGATTGCGGTGAACAAGGACAATTTAAACGTCCTTATCGAAGATGGATTCCACAAGCTGGAGGATGTATACAAGAACGTTCCTAAGGACCAATGGCCCAAACAATAACTAGGTGCAAGGGTGCGGAACCTTAGGGTTCCGCTCTCTGCTGATTCCTGGTCAGAAAGGGTGCGGAAATGATGCATGTATTAGAAATGTCGGACATCACCAAGGAATTCCCTGGAGTTAAGGCCCTGGACCGTGTGAATTTTAAGGTCAGGAAGGGAGAGATTCATGCTCTTTGCGGGGAGAATGGGGCCGGGAAGTCGACACTTATGAAGGTGTTAAGCGGCCTCTATCCGGCAGGAACCTATAGTGGAGAGATTATTATTGAGGGACAAAGCAGGCAGTTCCAGCAAATATCGGATGCTGAGAAAGCCGGGATCGCCATCATTCATCAGGAGCTTGCCCTCGTCAAGGAGATGACGGTAGGCGAGAATATCTTTCTGGGAGCCGAGCCGTGCAGGCACGGGGTGATTCAGTGGGATGAATTGTACCATAACGCCTCTGTGTGGTTGAAAAAGGTAGGGTTGAATATTTCCCCAAACGTCAAAATCGGCCATCTGGGGATCGGACAGCAGCAACTCGTTGAAATCGCAAAGGCACTTTCCAAGCATACGAAAATTCTGATTCTGGACGAACCGACAGCGGCTTTGACTGAAAGTGAAGTCTCCATCCTGATGGGGATATTGAATCAGCTGCGCAGTGAGGGCGTTTCCTGTGTATATATCTCGCACAAAATGCCCGAGGTCTTTGCTCTTGCAGATTCCATCACGGTACTCCGTGATGGGCGCACGATAGCGACTCTGGATCGTGAGGAGACGGATGATGATAAGGTTGTATCCCTCATGGTGGGCCGGGAACTGACGGAGAGATATCCGCGAGTTGATCATATACCGGGAAATACTGTGCTTGAGGTAAGCCATTATAACGTATGGCATCCTGAAAAGCGTAATCAAAGAGTGCTTAGGGATATCCACTTCACATTGCGTAAAGGGGAGATTCTTGGAATCGCCGGACTGATGGGTGCGGGACGAACCGAGTTGGCGAGCAGCCTTTTTGGGGCTTATGAAGGCAGGGCTGAGGGAGATGTACGAATCGAAGGGAAAGCGGTAAGGATCAGATCCGTTGCTGAAGCCATCAAAGCAGGGATTGCTCTAGTGACGGAAGACCGCAAACGCCAAGGACTAGTGATGGGCATGGATGTGAAACGAAATACTACGATGGCTGCGATGGGCAAGGTATCGAAGCTTGGTGTTATTAACGAGAATGAAGAGATCAAGTGGGGACGCCAGTATGTGCAGGAGTTAAAGACGAAAACATCTTCGTTGGAAACGTTGGTAGGCACCCTTTCGGGAGGGAATCAGCAGAAGGTTGTACTTGGAAAATGGCTGATGTCCGATCCGAAAATCCTGATTATGGACGAACCTACCCGGGGGATTGACGTTGGAGCGAAATACGAAATCTACAATTTAATGAATCGGCTGGTAGATCAGGGTGTAGCCATTATTATGATTTCCTCGGAGTTGCCGGAGGTGCTTGGCATGAGCGACCGGATTATGGTGATGTGCGAAGGGGAACTTGTGAAGGAATTTCATTGGCGTGAGGCTACCCAAGAGAATATCATGATAGCCGCCGCGGGAGGTAAATAATATGCAGCTTCAAAAGGAACTTCAAGATCGAAGAGATGTCCCTGCGACCCGAAAGTCACTCTGGAGCAGCTTGTTTGGTGAAATGGACGTACGTGCATATACCATGGTAGGGGCGTTGGTATTGCTGTGGGTCCTGTTCGGTATTCTGAATCCTACCTTTTTGACCTCGCGAAACTTATCTAATCTATTCACCCAAATGTCCGTGACTTCCATATTGGCTATTGGGATGGTACTGGTCATTGTAGCGGCTCATATCGATCTTTCAGTAGGTTCGATCGTAGGTTTGACCGGAGGCATAGCCGCTATACTGAGTAATTGGCTGGGACTGCCGGCGATTATCGTCATTCTTGCAACCATGGCTGCCGGAGCGGTACTGGGTCTGCTTCAAGGATGGCTCGTGGCTTACAAAGCAATTCCTGCTTTCATCGTCACTTTGGGTGGCATGATGGTGTTCCGTGGCGTGTTAATGGGTGTCACCGAGTCGAAGACAATTCCCATATCCGATCCGGTGCTTGGATTGCTGGGAAATGCTTATTTTGCTAAAGGGTTCGGTATCGTGATCGGTTTGCTGGCCGTGGGATTTCTTCTGTGGAGTACCTTTAGGAAGCGAAGCTCCCGGCAAAAATACGGCTTCGAGGTTGCGCCGCTTGGCGTGGATATCATTAAGGTCTTCTTCCTGTCGCTCCTGGTAGGATCGTTCGTATTCGTCATGAACAATTACAAAGGGATTCCTTTTCCTATTATCTTCGTTATTGTATTGGCGATCATTTTCTACTTTATTTCAACTAAGACCACCTTTGGACGTCATATTTATGCCATTGGAGGGAATATGGAGGCTGCCCGCTTGTCGGGTATTCCTATTAAGCGGAAGACGATGCTGATCTTTGTACTAAACGGACTGCTCGCTTCGATTGCGGCCATCGTCCTGACTTCCCGCCTAGCTTCTGCGACCATCACTGCCGGCAATATGGCTGAGATGGACGCTATTGCCGCTTGCGTCATCGGTGGAACCTCACTGATGGGCGGGGTCGGTACCGTCATAGGTGCCATTATAGGCGCATTGGTGATGACCACCCTCGATAACGGGATGTCACTCATGGGGTTGGAATCCTTCTGGCAGTACGTAGTTAAGGGCTCCATCCTGGTTATCGCCGTTTGGCTTGATATCTCTAACCGCCGAAAGGGAGTAAAGTAGGACTCACTCATATGGCTTATAGGAAGAGGCTGCCCCCTAGATCACCGAAGCAAGGGGGCTAGCCTCTTATACTTATTTTAGAGAGGAGAACGTCACCGTGGACCAAAATATAAAAGAAGCGATAGTCAGGGGAGAGACCTCGCTTGGCATCGAATTTGGATCTACCCGTATCAAGGCTGTGCTGATGGATCACCATTTTAAAACAATCGGATCCAGCAGTTATGAGTGGGAAAATCAATTGATCGGCGGTTATTGGACCTACGATCTTAATGAAGTGATTATCGGGTTGCAAGAAACCTATGATCAACTAAGGCAAAAGGTCGCTAATAATTATGGTGTAACATTGCAAAAAATCGGATCCATCGGATGTTCCGCCATGATGCAGGGCTATATCGCACTTGATCATGCGGGGGAGCTACTGGTTCCGTTCCGTACGTGGCGCAATGCCACAACGAGTATTGCTGCAACGGAGTTAACTGTGAAATTCAATTTTAAAATTCCCCAACGTTGGAGCATCGCACATTTGTATCAAGCGATTTTAAACGATGAAGAGCATGTCCCTAACATAGATTATATTACGACTTTGTCGGGTTACATTCATTGGCTGTTGACCGGTTCCAAGGCTCTTGGCATGGGGGATGCCTCAGGGATGTTCCCGATCGATATATCTGCACAGCAATACAATGAAGATATGGTCAAGCTGTTTGACGATTTAATCGCCGATAAAGGCTACCCGTGGAATCTAAAGGATATTTTACCTAAAGTATATACTGCAGGTGAAGCCGCTGGCTTTCTCAGTGAAGCTGGTGCCCGGCTATTAGATCCATCAGGCAACCTTCAAGCAGGTATTCCACTATGTCCTCCAGAGGGCGATGCCGGAACCGGCATGGTCGCTACGAACAGTATCAAAAAATGTACAGGCAACATTTCCGTAGGCACGTCGATATTTGCCATGTTTGTCCTAGAGAAAGACTTATCCGCGGTGTATCCTGAGATTGATATCGTGACTACACCGGATGGCAGCCCTGTCGGTATGGTTCTAGCTAATAACTGTTCGAGCGATATTAATGCATGGGTCGGCTTGTTCCGTGAATTTAGTGAAGCAATGGGACTGAAAACGGATATGAATCAGCTATTCAGCGTCCTGTTCAACAAAGCGCTGGAAGCAGACGCTGACGGGGGCGGGTTGCTGAGCTTCGGCTACTATTCCGGCGAGAACATTACCGGGCTCGCCAAGGGTCGTCCGTTGTTCGTTCGTTCTCCGGAAAGCCGCTTCAATCTGGCAAACTTTATAAGAGTACATCTGTTCACCGCGTTTGCTGCACTAAAGCTTGGGATGGATATTTTGACACAGAAGGAGAATGTAACGATTGACCGGATTCTGGCGCATGGCGGGTTGTTTAAGACGCCGCTGGTTGGCCAAAAAATGTGTGCTGCGGCACTGAATGTCCCTGTTTCTGTCATGTCTACCGCTGGTGAGGGCGGCGCATGGGGGATGGCCATTTTGGCTTCATATATGGTTAATAAGGAGCAGCACGAGAATTTAGCTGATTACCTTACCACTAAAGTATTCATTGATGCGGATACAGAAGGGCAAGAGGTATACCCTAACAGCACGGACGTGAATGGTTTTGTTTTGTTTATGGAGCGTTATACAAAAGGTCTAGCAATTGAGCAGGCTGCGGTAGATTACTTTGTGGAGAATTGGAAGAAGTAACAAACCACCATGGAATCTGCCTACGGTAAACCGATAATCATGATCTCCGAACCCTCCTGTGGTAAACTATGACAAAAAGCACAAATCTATTTCCTCGTCAAAAGGAGGCTGCTATGAGCGATGCGGCACTGGATCTGCAGTTACTGGATCATTTAAAGCCGGAATTAACCTCATTTTGTTACCGAATGTTGGGGTCCATCGAAGACGCAGACGATGCGGTTCAGGAAACCTACATCCGTGTTTGGCAAAGCTGGAATTCATTCAGGCAGGAATCGTCACACAAAACGTGGATTTATCGGATTGCCTCCAACTTGTGTTTGGACAAACTAAGACAAGCCAAACGCCGTACCCTGCCCGTCGATCTGTCGGATCCGGCGGTCTCCATCATCCCACCCAGTGAAACATTGCCGGACTCTTCCTGGATCTGGCTTACCCCCGATTTGGGGGAGAATCCCGAAGAAGCGCTTATTCGCAAAGACACCCTGCAGCTCGCCTTCATCGCGCTCTTGCAAGCCTTGCCTCCGCGCCAACGTGCCGTACTTATTTTGAAGGATGTGTTCGACTGGTCCTCCAAAGAGATCGCGGAAACTTTGGGGATGTCGCCGGCCGCCGTAAACAGTGCCCTGCAAAGAGCCAGGGAGACGATGAACCGAACCCGGCTCCGTTCTGAAGAGCTCAGCCGGACGGTGGATGCCGAACCTGATCATGAGCTGCTGTCACGGTATGTGGATGCCTTTGAACAATTCGATATCGATGCCCTGGTTGCGTTATTCCATGAGGAAGGCTGCATGTCCATGCCGCCGTTTGCCATGTGGGTGCAGGGCAAGGACGATTTGTTCAAGTTTTTCTCGCTTACCCGATGGCATTGCGAGGGCTCCCGCTTTTTGCCGGTCACGGTAAACGGCGGCTATCCGGCTTTTGCCCAGTACATGCCGGGTCCTGAAGCATCCGTCCTGGTCCCTTGGGGAATTCACGTCATTGAAGTCAAAGACGGGAAGATCGTCCACCTCCAAAATTTCATTAACGCCAAATTATTTTCACGATTTGGACTTCCGGAGCAAATCGACCGATGAAATTCGAATATGAAGTACGTCTATATTATTGAAAACTAAAAAAACGAGAAAATTAGCGAGGTGTTTTTGAAATGGGAACAAGTAATCCGACGAAGGTAACTGTTGAGGCAGTCGTTCAGGCGCCTATTGAAAAGGTATGGAACTGTTGGACGGAGCCGGAGCACATTACGAAATGGAACCAGGCTTCCGAAGACTGGCATGCCCCGAGGGCAGAGAATGATTTGCGGGCCGGCGGCAAGTTTTTGACCCGGATGGAAGCCAAGGATGGCAGCATGGGGTTTGATATGGGCGGTGTATATGACGAAGTGAAAACACATGAATTGATTTCATATACGATGGGAGACGGGAGAAGGGTGGACATTACCTTTACGGCTCAGGGCAGTGAAACCAAGGTCGTCGAAACTTTTGACGCCGAAAGCACACATCCGGTTGAGGTCCAGCAAGCGGGCTGGCAAGCGATTATGAACAATTTCAAAAAGTACACGGAAGAATCCTAAGTATAAAGGAGGTACAGTCGATGACAGTAAAACTCACCCCATATATCACATTAGAGGGAAGAGCCAGGGAAGCTATTCAGTTTTATGAACAGGCGATCGGCGCTAAGGTTGTTTCCATCATTACTTACGGAGATATGCCGGACATGTCCAATACTTTTAATGAAGAACTGAAGAACCTGGTGGCTAACGCAAAGGTGCAAGTAGGCGAGGCGGAACTCATGTTTTCCGACAATCCGTTTGGTTCGCCTATTCCCAGCGGTAAAAAGGTTACCATTTGCATTACAACGAACGACGTGGAAACATCAAAGCGATACTTTGAGGCGCTGAAGGAAGGCGGCCAAGTCAATATGCCGTTTCAGGAAGAGGCTTTCAGCCCTGGATTTGGGGATGTCACGGACAAATTCGGAGTTACCTTTCAAATATATACGGAAATTTAGTGTTAATATAGAAGAAGGCCGCCCTCTTAGCGGGGAGGCCTCTTTCTATACTTGTTTGATGATTGGAGAGGGACCTATGAGAGAATTCGAAATATTAACGAGTGTCGAATCGGCACATGATTTTATAGGGCGCCATCGGTTATCGTTTCTTTATATTACGATGACAGGCTGCAGCGTTTGTCATGCATTGCAGCCGCAGGTACAGAAATTATTAATGAAATACCCGGATATTCAACTCGGGACGATAAATGCGCAAGAAGTTCCGGCGGTCGCGGGAAGTTTTTCTGTTTTCACTGCGCCCGTATTATTGCTTTATGTGGAGGGTAAAGAATATATCCGTGAGGCGAGAATTGTGCATCTGGATCTGCTGGACGAGAAAATCCGCAAAATTTATGATCTAGCGACGGGATGAATTAGGCGGTAAAGAAAATAGACAGCCCGCATCTGGAGCTGGATCGTTTGGTGCAGGTAAGCACGGATATGTTCAGAAATCCTCATCGCATCCTCAATGTTCTTCAGTTCCATGACGGCGATGGATTGTTTCAAGTTCACGGTTTCCTCGGAATAAACGGAGCTTTGGAGTACTTGAATCATCCTGATTTTTAAGAGATGTGCTTCGTTATAAAGACGGTATTCGTTATCAGGATCTCGCTCCGCAGTGAACAGGCCGATTTTCTCCCAGTAACGGATTGCCGATTTAGGAGCCCCCGTCCTTCTGGAAACCTCGTGGATGCTGAACTGTTGGTTAAAGTTGAATGCTTGATTGCCTTCTGAATATGATTTCAATTCCTTTACGAGTTGATCCAGGCTTACTTTGTCCCGATGGAGCATGACCTCCTTATCCCTGACGATCCACAATGCTTCGTCCAATTCATTTCGTCCAAGGCAATGCATCACCTCGCTCGTTACTTCCATACCGAATGCGGGAGCCATGGCTTGAATACATGCCAGATAAGCCTCATGCCGTTCCGTATATATACGGTATCCATTTGCGGATCGATCCGCAGGAGGAATTAACCCCTTGGCTTCATAGTTCCGCAAGGTGTTGGCGCTTAATCCGTATTTTTCCGCCAGTTTTTTTGGTTGAAAGTCCATGCTATCCCGCCTTCGTAATAAAATACATAAACATTAAAACCCTTGTAATGTTATTCTGGTTATCCTATTGAAATCCTTCACTTGTGTATCCTAAACCTTCCAATTGGCTTGCATGTCGTATGATGGAGATAATCCATTTCAAGGAGGAATAAGTATGACAAAACCAGTATTCCGTTACGACATGACCATCGAGGAGATTTGCGAGATAGGAAATCAGTATATCGATCTGGTATGGAAGGCATTATATGATTCGATGCTCGATGAGTTAACGATCGCTTTTCAAGAAATTGAGGACGCCGCCTATGGCCGCTATTTGGACCGGTTGATGCCCGCATTGTTTGAAGGTCTTGAAGACGCCGGGTTCGAAGTCACGGAGCCCCTCAAAGAGGATGATTTCGTGATCGGGAACTGTCTGCTATTTCGCAACTCGCTTGAAAAATGGGGAACAGAAGATCATAGATCCCGAATTTTCTGGAATGTGATCCGCAGTAAGAATAGTCAACAACCGATTGGCACTTTACTGATGGAAATTCCTCATTCGCATCTGAAGTTCGACATTCCTGCGGCGCCTGTACTATATTCGCTAAGAGAGTACGAGAGGGAACCTATCGCCCAAGGAATTCGACGGATCAAGGAATAACAAAAGGGAGGGTTTATATGCTGCCTTTTTATGCGCTTATCGTATCTTTCTTGCTGTTCAAGGGTCTTGGCCTGCTCGGCTTGTCCTATTTCGAGGGTTGGCAGACTTCTCTTCAAGGAGCGGTGGCCGTCATGCTGCTGCTTGCCGCATCCGCACATTGGGGGACCAGACGTCCGGATTTAATCCGTATGGTTCCTCCGGCATTTCCCAGACCGGATCTGATCGTAACTGCCACCGGGGTATTGGAAGTCTTGGGGGCTATCGGTATTTTGTTCCCGTACACCTCAAAGGCTGCCTCCATTGGTTTGGTCCTACTTCTGGCATGTATGTTTCCCGCTAATGTGCGAGCAGCCAGGGAGAGATTAAGGATCGGGGGCCGACCCGTACCTAAATTACTACTACGAACCGTAGTTCAGATTTTCTTTATTGGGGCTATTCTTGTGGCAGGCTGGATGGGTTGAAAAATTTTTCGTGAATTGATTTTCCGATACATCGATGAATGTAAAACCAATACTAAATTTAAAGAGTTGCCCCAATCATGGTGCGACTCTTTTTTTGCACTCTCTTGTCTCTGAGGAAGTGAATCGCGGCAATTTCCAGAATTCAGGTAATAAGTAGGTGGGATTTGGGACAAACGGTCTCTATAATGGAAATAAGATACATATCGAATAGGGCAAATAGGAGGTTATCCTGTGGGAAGATCATTCGCAAATTTGCATATGAAATCGAACAACCTGTCCGAAGTGGAATTCATGACCTTCAAAAGTAAAGCGGATCGGGAAATACAAGATTCATTATTGAAGTTGGGTTTTCAAAATTAGAGCATCTGAACCAAAGGTAGAAGAAAGGATGACGGAAGTGCCAAATGATAACCATGCCAGCCCTCCTTCTTCTATTAGAGAAGATGGCCGTTATACCATTGACCTGACGGGTTCTCGCAGTCACACCCTTGTCCGACAGCCCGGTGTAGGCAGTCTGTCTATCGGACCGTCGGATTTGGGAAAGAAGGCGGATCTTCACGTCCCGCCCGATGCCATCATCGACTGGACCGTATTCAATCCCTTTGCCACGCCTGCGGGTTCGCCTTGGCCGCGGTTTCTGCACTATACAGGCAGCGATGCCGGTTTCTTCAATTGGGCGCAGACCCGCCCCATTGAAGAGATGACCTGGGCTCCGGTCCTGTCTGCCGATACCGTGGTGGATGCCAGCGAGTCCATTATACATAGCTTGCATATCGGGTTGGGTCAATCCGGGGCTCGTCTGAGTTTGAAGCTCCCGAAGAGTTCCTTCCGCCTGAGCGTCTCCGGCGATCTATCCCGATTCTCGGCTACCGGAGATATACCGTCTTCCCTTGCAGTAGCGCCGCGCACTAGCCGACGTAAGAGTGACCCTTCTTTTGTGCTGCCTGATTTGGGAGAGTTGCATCAGGTGTCTAGTCTGACGCTGCAAAACACGCCGCTGGGACAGCCCATCTCGCTAAAGTGTCTGGATCGGTTCCCCAACCTGGATTCACTGAGTTTGTGGGGGAACTTCTGCGACCTGGAATCATTGGCTCGTCATGCCCGCTTAACGAATCTGGAGCTTCGCTTCATGCCGGATCTAGAGGACTTGCCGGCCCTGGACGTGTGGCCGTTACTGGATGGATTTATCGCCTACAATGTGGAGGAGGCCGGGGGTAAGCGCCTCAGGCAGCAAATGAAGGCACGCGCCAAGACCCGCCCGTGGGCCGGCTATGTTTCAGTAAGCCAATTGCGAAAGCCGGAGTGGTGGATGACCGAGTATGGACGTCCATTTTCGTCCTGGCCTAAACGTTTGGCTAAGATAGCTAACGAGGCTTACGACGCTGCACTGGCAGCTTTGGTTCAGGCCCGCAGCTTGGCCGACGCCGAGGCGGCCATTACGGCTTTCACCGTGCGTTTTAATACCCTCAAAGGCATTGAAACGACCGAAAGGGAAGACCTTGGCGAAGCGGTATGGCAACTCAGCCAGTCCGAGCATCGGATTGATCAGCCTATAACCGAGGAAATGGCTCAAGGCTGGTTTGATGCCGCGCGTGAATACTGATTTGCACGAGCCTATGAATGGGGGGTATTCATGTACATCGTATCTCAGCCAAAGCCGCTGTCTGAGGGCCAAAATCAACTGCTTGCAAAGGCAGAGGTCTCTGTTTTCCCACCAGGCTATCTCCGATTTTTGCGGCGATTCGGAGAAGGGACCTACAGAGGATGGATGAATATCCAATTGCCTGATCCGGAAGTGCTGAAGCCTTTTACCGAGTACGAGTTATGGGAGTTTGACGAAGACAGCCCCATTACGGAGCAACAGATCGGCGAGTGTATCGCGTTAGGCACAACGGTTGACGGCGATTTTCTGGCGGTACATCCCCGGACGGGAGGACTGCTCTGGCTGCCCCGGCATGCGGAGCAGGTAATGGCGATCTCGCTGAAGACGCTAGATCAGAAGCAGGAAGACGACGAGATGTACGCCTTGGTGTTGGACGAAATATACCGGCAGGTATATGGAATAAGCCAAGAGGAAGCCGTTTTCTATGAACCTTGGACGGGGACTCGAAGCCATCTCTTCTTCCGGTTGAGGCCTGGCCAAGGTCAGCCTTCGCTGCCCGAGCTGGCTGAAGCGTGCAGAGCCGAATTTCCACCGGATTTGACCATCGAGAACCCGTTTGTTTGCTTTCTGTTCTATTGTAAACTTGGCGGTTATATCCGATTAAATTATGCCTATGGGCAAGAGGTGGCCGTATTCTATGAACAGGACGCACAACAGGCGTTTGCCGTTTTAGAGCAATGGCTATTGTCTAAAGGGTGCGAAACAACATAAGACTTTATAAGTTGAACAAAACAATGAGATGTAGGCAAGGGAGTGAAATGATTCCGAAGAAGCGGAGCGTTCGCCTTTGGTTCCGGATTTCTACCGATTCAGATTCTATAAGATCAAGAAATCTGGAACCAACAGCGATCGTAGGAACATTTCACGTACTTGCCCCACATCCGTTTCAAATATTCAACTTATACTGGAACTAGGAGTGGTAACGGATGATCGTTCTAAAAGATATCGGGAAGTTCAAGGAGCTGCCGGAAATCGCAATGCATATTTACCAAGGGGATATTCCGGCTTTACAAGCTGCTCTTGCGGCAGGCTGGGATATCGAGGAGGGCATCGTACTCAGCAAGTACAGCACGTTAAGTCCGTTGGACCTGGCGCTTGTATCGCAGAGAGCCGATGTTGTAAAGCTGCTGGTAGAGCACGGCGCTAACCTGAATGTGAAACAGAATCCGGCCTTTTTGCGGGCTGTCCGCTATTGCAAGGAGGACCTCGTTCGCTACATAGCAGCGCAAGGGGCCAAGCTGGATATGGTCAATCAAATGGGATCAGGCGCTTATTCACAGGCCTACTACGGCAACAAGAAGAATATCCCGCTTATCCATGAGCTGGGTTTGGATATCAAGGAGCATGGCGGTGACGTATTGCGCCAAGCCGTGTCAGACCATGACCTTAAGACACTCACGTATCTGCTCGATCAAGGGGTGGACATCAACTATAATCAACCGGATATGGTGTATCCTTATCGGGCAACCCCATTGACCGTTGCCGCCCGGATGGGGAGTATGGCTATGGTCAAATTTTTGATTGAACACGGTGCTGACGTGACTTTGGCTGAAAAGGACGGCGATCGGCCGTACACGATTGCGGTGAGCAATAAGGACACCGTCATGGCGGACTATTTGAAATCGCTGGAGCCGGCTGAATTTCATAATTTGGAGAACAAAAAGTATGAGCTGAAAAAGTATAAATTAACCGATGAACTGGTCCGTTTTCTTACTGGAGACAGGCTGCGTCTTGAATTGGCGCAAAATGAGTATGAAATCGGATATATCGACTTTTTCGCATTGACCGATACGATCGAGATGAAAGTCGGCAGGCAAAAGCTCCTGCGTTTATCCGCCGATATCGACAATTACTCCGATTTGCTGCTTCTTTGGAATCCGAAGAACAAAGGCCGGATCGGCTGTTATGATGTGGAGCATCAGAATTATGCGGATTTATGCAGCTTTGGAGAGTTCCTCGTTCAGCCTGAAAGGCACCTTATCAATTTTCTTGAGGGTGCTTAAAATTTAAACAAAGTTTAAACTCGAGATCACCTTAAAGCCAACCTGAGGATGTTAGGATGCTATTGAGGTGAGAAAATGAACGTTAAGAAGAGGAACTGGGCAGGATATATGGCTTGTATTTGCGGGCTATTATATGCACTTCCGCACTTTTGGTGGGGCTTGGGAATTTCGTTCGCTTTTCCGGGAGACTTTGCAAAGGCACCTGACGAATTGGTATCACGACTGATTGGTTATTGGTTTATGGGAGCAGTGGCCGTGCTGGCTGCCTTTTTGAGCCTGGCATTCGTTTATAGGTGGGGAGATAAGCTGCCTAAGCGATTGAAGCTCATTTCCGCATGGATCGGATGTATGGGATTATCCTTATGGGGCTTTAGCTTCTTTGTTCTGAAATTTCAAATGGCGATCGGACGTGTCGTGTCCGCGCCTGCTTTTGTAGAGCAGGATGCCAGTCCGATGGCGGCATGGGGATATGTATGGTATGCACTGTTTCTTGGCTGGGGAATCTCGCTTGGCTGTGCTGCCTATTTCGAAGGGAAATTCACAAAGAAATCCATGGCTCAACGCGCATAGATAAAGTTATTGGCGAAGGGTATCCTTACGGATGCTCTATTTTTTTGCAAATTTAACTTGTTCTGCTTAGTTAGCTGTATGATTATAATCAAAGTTAATTCAAAAACTGGATTCTGGAGGAATGATTTATGAACGGAATAGCGCGGACACCCGAGCCCCCTTATTACGCCGTTATTTTTACATCGGAAAGAACGGATGGGGATCAAGGATATGCAGAAATGGCAGAAGAAATGGAGAAACTCGCGTATTCCCAGCCTGGATTCCTAGGTGTAGAAAGCGCCCGGGAAGGCTTAGGCATTACGGTTTCCTATTGGGAGTCGCTCGAAGCTATTAGGAATTGGAAGCAGAACGAACGACATTTGATTGCCCAGCGGCGGGGGATGTCGGATTGGTATCTCACCTATAAAACGAGAGTTTGCAAGGTCGAACGGGATTATGGGTTTGAGAAAAATGCGGAACCGCTATATTGACAACTCCGATCACTATTCCTATAATACATAGTATAATACTAGGAATTAATTTGTTGAGGTTATGGCTCTTTTGTTTAACTATAACTTAAGGAGTGTTTAACATGGCTGATGTACATACTTTCAAAGCAACCGCACACTTGCAAAATGGAGTTCAAGTCAAAACCACCTCCAGAAATTTTGAGATCACGATCGATGAGCCAAAGAGTTTAGGCGGGACGGACACGGGAATGAATCCGGTCGAAGTGCTTCTTGCCTCGTTAGGGGCATGCCAGTCTATTGTGGCAAGGGTTTATGCTCCTAAGTTTGGCGTAAAGCTGAATGACTTCCGTGTGGAGGTTGAAGGCGACATTGATCTCGACGGTTTTTTTGACAGATCTTCCGTTCGTCCCGGTTACTCCGATATCCGTTATACGTTCCGGATTCAAACCGACTCGCCCAAAGAGAAGGTGGAAGAATTCGTACAGTTTTTGGAGAGTAAATGCCCTGTTGGCGATACCATTGCAAATCCGGTAAATCTTAAATTGGAGAACATTATAATTGAAAAGTCAGTAGAGGTATAAGCTCCGAATCTGATGAAGATGAAGAGAGAGCAGCATGCAGCGGTAAACGGGCGTGCTGCTCTTTTTGCTGATCAAGTCACAGAAGATTTCCGTTCATCGTCTTGTATGTATCAGACCCGAAAGGAATGGTACACATGACAGAAAATAATTACGGGTCCCCATGGGACGTTATCATCATCGGAGCCGGCGCCGCAGGATTAACAGCCTCTATTTATTTGGCAAAGGCAGGAAAGAATGTATTGCTTCTCGAAAAAGGATCCTATCCGGGAGGTCGGGCCATTTCTACGGAGATGGCAGGCGCGCGTGTGAATTTGGGCGGTCATGCCCTCTTTAGAAATGCCTTCCGAATTCTGCACGAGGTAGGCGTCACTGTGGAAGGAACGGCGCCGAAGCCGCCAGGCCTGCTTATGTTCAAAGAAGCGGACGGTAAGGAAAGAGCTGTGCCGCTTACGCAATTATTACTTGGGTCCTTCTTGTCGTTTCAGGAGAAAATTCAGCTGGTTCGCTTTTACAGCAGCCTTCGTAAGACAGACACTTCCGCGCTGCAGCATGTGCCGCTTCGGGCGTATCTGGAATCTCAACTTTCCAGTCCGCGGGTGCGCAGTGTCCTGGAAGCACTGGTTCGTTTATCCACTTACTGCGAAGCTCCTGATTTACTGAGCGCCGGGGCTGCTATTCATCAACTCCAGCATGGCCAGGTTTTGTATATTGATGGAGGCTGGCAGACGCTTGTGAACAAGCTGGTGGAGCAAGCGAAGAAAGCGGGCGTGTCGATTCGCCCAAGCTCACCCGTCCTGGAAATTAAAGGCAGCTACCCGAAGATGAGCCTCGTCTTGAAGGATGGGACACAGCTAGCGTCCAGCTTCATTATATCCACGGCCGGGCCGGCGGATACGATGTCTCTTCTTAATCCCGCTCTGCCACCGGACGAGGCGGCCATTTATCAGCAGCTTATTCCTGTGCATGCTGCATGCCTCGATCTTGTGGTATCCGGGATGCCAAGGCCCAAAACGAAGTTTGTACTTGGTGCTGATGTTCCGTGGTACTACTCCAATCATTCCGCTGTCGCAGCACTCTCCGATCAGCCCGGAACAGAGGTAATCCATGTCATGAAGTATCTGCCCGCTTTGAACAAGAAAGACCCCAAGCAGGATGAACGTGAACTTCAAGGCTTTCTCGACAGCATACAGCCCGGGTGGCGTGAGCATGTCATTAAGCAGCGCTTTCTGCCTTCTATGCTTGTATCGCATAGTATGGTTATGGCCGCGAACGGGGGGCTCCCGAACAGACCCGGGCCTGAGGTCAAAGGGCGGCCGGGTCTGTATGTCTCCGGGGATTGGGTTGGATCTGAAGGGTTACTGCTAAACGCTTCATTGGCGAGCGCAAAAGAAGCGGCAACATTAATAACCAATTACCCAAAAGTAATAAAAGACGTTAAGAGAGGGGTACAACGTGGAGCTGGACTCTGTATACAAGGAATATAGGCCTTTATTGCTTTCCATTGCATATCGAATTTTAGGGTCTGTCACCCATGCCGAGGACTTGGTGCAGGATGTGTTTGTAACCGTGCAGCAGCGGGGCATCCATATGGAAGAGGATGGGATCCGTAATCTCAAAGCATACTTATGCAAAATGGTAACCAACCGCTGTCTCGATTACATGAAATCCGCAAGCAAAAAGAGAGAGGTGTACGTCGGCCCCTGGCTGCCGGAACCTCTTGTTCAGGACTATACGGACATTCCTGGTTATGGTTATGCTGCCGGTGAGGACCCGCTCCAAAGAATTGTTCTGGAGGATACCATATCCTATGCCTTGCTTGTCATGCTGGAACGATTGACCCCCATGGAGCGGGCCGTGTTCATTTTGCGTGAAACCTTTCAATACGAGTATCGGGATATTGCCGAATTTGTAAATAGAACCGAGCTGGGTTGCCGTAAAATTTATAGCCGCCTCAAACGAAAAATCCAGGATGACGGGCCCTATCCCGAGGTTTCCGCCAGCCCTCATTCCGAACAGCTCATTCTCCAATTTCTCCATGCGACGACAACCGGCGATATGGAAGGGTTATTTGCGATGCTCGCCGATGATATTGTGCTCTATTCGGATGGCGGAGGCAAAGTCATGGCGGCCATTCATCCGGTTACATCGAGCAAGCGTGTGTTTGCCTTTATTCAAGGACTCTTGTCGAAGGAAAATACAACAGGCAGCGTGCGTCTGATCAAGATAAACGGACAGTTGGGTTTTGTGTTGCGCAGCTCCTCCGAGCCTTTCCCGACCCTTATCAGTCTGGAAGTGAAAGAAGATCGTATCCAGCAAATTTATTTCCTTCGTAATCCCGATAAAATGCAGCATTTGAATCTGGGATAAAAATAGCTTGTTTTTAAGATCAGCGGCGTAAAAATTCCGGTATAGCATCACGATTTCACTTGCTCCTTATATAAAGTAATGTTTTATAATAGAGCAATAGAGCTACCGATACATAGCTGGCGCCACAGAATTGCGTAGATGAAAGGTGCAGATTGCCAGTTCAATTAAATTAATGGAGGCGCTTACTTATGGACCAACAATTTCAGCAAGAAGGATACTTTGGGGAGTTCGGGGGCAGCTTCGTTCCGCCGGAATTGCAGGAAGTCTTGAACTATCTGAGTGAGCAATTTTACAAGTTTAAAGACGACCCGGGTTATAAGGAAGAGCTTCGCTTTTATCTCCGAGAATACGTGGGGCGCGAGAATCCGCTGACGTATGCGGAGCGGCTGACCAAGGCTTGGGGAGGGCCGAAGATTTACTTGAAGCGTGAGGATCTGAATCATACCGGAGCGCATAAGATCAACAACGCTATCGGTCAGATTCTGCTCGCTAAGCGGATGGGAGCCAAGCGGATTATCGCCGAGACCGGTGCCGGACAACATGGTGTTGCCACAGCAACGGCCTGCGCCATGTTTAATATGGAATGCGTCATCTACATGGGAGCTGAAGATACCCGTCGTCAGGCGCTAAACGTGTTCCGAATGGAACTGCTCGGCGCAACTGTAGTGCCGGTCCAAAAAGGCCAGGGACGACTGAAGGACGCGGTCGATGAGGCACTGGACGATCTAGTTCGCAACTATAAAAATACGTTTTATTTGCTCGGTTCCGCGGTTGGCCCTCATCCGTTTCCGACAATGGTCAAGCACTTCCAGTCTATTATTAGCGAAGAATCGAAGCAACAGATTATGGAGAAAGAAGGTCGATTGCCGGATGCTGTAGTGGCCTGTGCGGGTGGCGGAAGTAATGCAATTGGTGCATTTGCCCACTACATCGACGAGCCAAGCGTTCGCTTGATCGGCGTTGAGCCCGATCAGGCGCCATCCTTAACCCAGGGTGTCCCGAGTATCCTTCACGGCTTCAAGTGCTTAGTGCTGCTGGACGAGGAAGGCCAGCCGAGGAAGACCTATTCGATTGCCGCGGGACTTGACTACCCGGGCATTGGACCGGAGCATAGCCATTTGAAGGTGACGGGCCGGGCTGAATATGTAACTGTCACCAATGAGGAAGTGCTGGAAGCCTTCAAAGAACTGTCCCGCACGGAGGGAATCATTCCTGCCCTAGAGAGCGCGCACGCAGTTGCATACGCGAAGAAGCTGGCTTCGACGATGGGGCAGGATCAAATAATCATCGTCAATCTGTCTGGCCGCGGGGATAAGGATGTAGAACAAGTGTATCAAATGCTCAAATAAAACACGGATCAATGATCGGAAGGAAAGCACGGGGCACCCCAAAGGTGCCCTTTTTCCGTTTTTGAATGATAATTAGCCCCTTTACCGTCCATGGTTATATGTTCTTAATGTACTAAGCTTTCCAGATCCGGCTGTAATTTCGACCGCAGGACATAAAGCATGATGGCACCGACAAGGAATGCGGCGGCATCCGCGATGACAAGCGACCAGACTACCCCGTGGAAGCCGCTCATACGATTGGCGATAAACAGCACCGGAATCAGAGTAATCCCTTGAATAACCGACATGATAAACGCAGCGGTTCCTTGCGCGGTTGCCTGGAAGATCCCCGTAAACAACGTGGTCATTCCTGTAATGAACAAGGATAAGAACGTCACATGCAGAATGTAGCTGCCCATTTGGATTAATTGCGGGTCATTCGTAAATAAACCGATCAAGTGGTCGGAAATTAAGTAGACGAGGACGCCGAACACGACGGCTAACGCCAGAATCGCCTTAATCGTGAATCCAATGGTATGCTTCATGCGTAATTTATTCGCTGTAAAAGTGAAGGCAATCAAAGGCACGACTCCCTCGCATAAGCCCATCAGAATAAATTCGGGAAATTGCAATAAACGGGATGAAATTCCGTAGGCCGCTACGGCCTGATCTCCATAATCGACAAGAAAGTGGTTAAAGATGAGCGACATGGCGCCTAAGAAGATACTCATAATAAAGACGGGAACTCCGATTTTAAGTACATTGCTCAGGATGTCCTTGGATACCTTGAACCATTTGACGGAGGCGGTTAAAAATTGGCTCTTAGATCCCATATGGAAGAGGAAGAATACACATGCAACCAAGTTAGAAATAACCGTAGCGGACGCAACACCGATCACGCCCCAATGGAAAACGAAGATGACTATCGCATCCAGCACAATATTTACGATTACACTAAGTATCATCCCGATCATCGAGGTGATTGCCGCTCCCTCGGAGCGTACGATATTCTCCAGCGTGAAGAATAACACGACGATGGGTGAACCGATTAACATCACCGTGACATAGTCCTTCGTGAATCCGAAGGAGTCCGGTGTTGCCCCCAGGCCATGAACGATGGGATTGATCAACGGGAGGCTGACGGCCATTACAATCAGACCAAGAACCAAACTGCTGTAAAAGGCGAAGGATGACACATGCTTTACATCATCATACCGTTTCTCTCCCAGCAAACGGGAGATAAATGCACCGCTGCCGATACCTATCAAATTTCCTAACGCCATGATGGCTGCGAATAACGGTAAGGTTAGTGCGAGAGCGGTTAGCATGGCCGTATTGTGCAGGGTGCCAAGGAAATAGGCATTCAGGATGGAGTAGATGACACTCATTGACGTGCCCAGCATCATCGGTACAGCGAAGTGGGCCACGGCTTTTCCGATGGGTGCTTTTTCGAAGTAATGAAGGTTTTCTGAATCCATGAAGATCACTACTTTCATCATTTATTTCGGCTTCAATCTAACAGTGTTAGGTTGTGCCTTACAGTGTTAGATGATATCATGACCTTAAGAACATGTAAAGCATAAACTTACACTGTTAGATAAAAGGACGGATACCGATGAAAAAGCAGCAGCCTCAGATTTCAGAGGATAAAATATTAGAGGCCTCGTGGGAGCTTCTTGGCGAGGAAGGGATCGAGAAGCTCAGCATGCGGCGACTGGCCGACCGGCTGGGGATCCAGGCACCCTCTTTGTACTGGTATTTCAAGAGCAAGCAGAATCTCTATCAGCGTCTGGCCAACCAGGTATCGAAAGTGATTCTGGAGGAGTTCCACTCCGACGGGGATTGGAAGGAGCAGCTGACGGGCCTTGCGGTAACGATCCGAGCTGTGCTCAGCCGGTATCCCTGCTCCACGCAGCTCATGATGATGACGCTACCTCACGAACCGGACATCATCCGGTACACCAACCGAATGCTTCTCTGCGTGGAGGAAACGCCGCTTGAGCAAGAGCAGAAGATGCAGGTGGTCACTACGCTTGTGAACTATGTCTACTTCTTCGTCCTGGACGATTATCAGCATGAGCGCAATGTCACCGTTGCCCTGAAGGAACTGGAGGATCTTCCGGGCGACGAGATGGTTCGCCTTCTGGACTCCATGAGTGAGTCGGACGCGGGGCTGTTCCGGAGGATGTTCACGAACGGGTTGTTCGAGTTGATGGGGACAGACCGAGCGTTCGAGTTCGGATTGAAGCTGATTTTGCTTGGAATTGAGCAGGTGATCAAGGAGCAGGAGCAGGAGAAGTAGAATGTGGAAGTTGACGACCTACTGACTTTTTCGTGCACAAAAAGCACGGCTTACATTTCTTATCTGCCTTAAAGTTGATTTGAAGGGAGGGAACACGATGGATTGGTTAGACAGGATGAATAACGCCATGGAATATATCGAAACAAATCTGGCGGACCATATCTCATATGATCAAATAGCGCAAATCGCCTGTTGCTCAACTTATCATTTTCAAAGGATGTTTCCGTTCATTACGGGGGTATCGTTATCCGAGTATATCCGGCGTCGGCGGTTGACTTTGGCAGCTTTTGAACTGCAGACAACAGATACCAAGGTTATTGATGTGGCTATGAAATATGGATATGACTCGCCGGAGGCATTTTCACGGGCGTTTAAAAATCTTCATGGGATCATACCGATATCTGCGCGCGATAAAGGGGCTTCTCTTAAGGCCTATCCTCGAATGTCCTTCCATATTTCAATAAAGGGAGATGTCGAAATGAATTATCGCATTGAACAAAGAGGGCCCTTTGAGATGTTTGGAGTTTATGGCCTTGTTCATTCAAACAGACAGACCGCATTTGCTGAAGTTCCGGAGTTCCGTAAAAAATGTGACGATGACGGCAGTGTGGATCTAATGAACGAATTGCTGGGACGGTTTGGCGACACCCTGCTGCACGCTGCGTTATATGATGATAATGGGGAATCTTTCAAATACATGATTTGTTATCATCTGCCCAAGGGGCTTGAAATCCCGGAGAAATTTACAAAGCTGTCTGTCCCGGCATTAACGTGGGCTATCTTCCCGGAACCGCAATGTGATTTGCAAAAACTATGGGAACGAATCTATTCCGAGTGGTTTCCGACATCCGGGTACGAACAGGTAGAAGGCCCTAGCTTCGAAATGTACTATGGTATGGCCGGGTATGAGGCCGGAGAGATATGGATACCGGTTAAGAAGAAATAATTATCACTTAATTGTAAGAGCACAAAAAGCCATCCTGCAAAAAGGATGGCTTTTTTCGGGTTCGGCTATAGCAGGCAGGTTCAGGTAATTATGTCTTGGAGCAGCTGCGGCTCGTTTTGTAGTAAGCTCTGCTTTTGCTTTTACTGTATCCCTTTCATATACCCTTGGATCTTCGGGGAGAACGTAAAGAGCAGAATGCTAAGGAGGAGAGCGACTCCTCCGATGACGCCGAAGTATGCCATCTCGGTGGCAGGCGAATAGAATTTGACGATTTGCGCATTAATTGCCTGGGCGGCCGCACTGGATAAGAACCATAAGCTCATGGTCTGGGCCGAAAAGGCGCCGGGCGCCAATTTTGTCGTAGCCGACAGCCCTACCGGTGATAAACATAATTCTCCCAGCACAACGATGAAATAACTAAGGACGAGCCACAAAGGATTCACCAGGGCATCCTCGCCGCCAAAGTAAGCGGGCAAGAGGATCACGAGGAACGATAATCCGGCAAACAGCAAGCCGAAGGCGAATTTCATCGGGATCGTAGGCTGGCGCTTGCCAAGCCTTATCCATAGCCAGGCGAACACGGGAGCCAGAATAATGATGAACAGCGGATTTAAGGACTGGAACCAGGCCGGCGAAATATGAATGCCGGCAAAGTCCAATTGCGTCCGCTTATCCGCATAGTTGGCAAGGATGGTCGATCCTTGTTCCTGAATCGCCCAGAACATAATCGCCGCGATAAACAGCGGAATATAAGCGATGAGTCTGGAGCGTTCAATGCTGGTGGTTCGCGGACTGCGGTACATGAAAATAAAATATAAGGTTGGAATCAGAATGCCCAGAATGCCTACGATCACGATGAGCGATTCGAACGTTAATAGACCCAACGGAATGGTAATTGCAACAATCACCACGAGAAGGACGGCAACGACCCCGATTCGACGAAACACTTTTTTTCGTTCCGCCGGTGAAAGTGGACTGGCTACGTAAGTGCCCGCAAGGCCGAGGTTTTTATTTTTGGTAAACAAGAATATGACCAGTCCCAGAAACATGCCGACGGCGGCGATGCCGAAGCCGAGATGGAAGTTGTAATTCATGCCCACGGTGCCCACGATCAGCGGAGCGAGGAACGACCCCAGGTTGATGCCCATGTAAAAAATGCTGAATCCTGCATCCCGGCGCCGGTCATGTTCGCTGTAAAGCTCCCCCACCATACTGGATACATTGGGTTTCAGCAGGCCCGTGCCCAGCACGATCAGGACCATGGATACAAAAAATAAGGACATGCTTCCAGGGATGGCCAGAGCGATATGCCCCAGCATAATTAATATGCCGCCGTAGAATACGGCTTTGGATGCTCCGAACATCCGGTCCGCCAGCCAGCCGCCAATAATCCCGGACATATAGACGAGGGAGCCGTAAATGGACATAATGGCGAGAGCCATGCTCTCCTGCATGCCGAGTCCGCCCCTGCTTAATTCGTAATACATATAATAAACCAGAATCGCTTTCATTCCATAATAAGAGAAACGCTCCCAAAACTCCGTGAAGAACAGGGTAAACAACCCTTTGGGATGTCCAAAAAACCCCCGTTGCGGAACGCTTTTGACTATTTTCTGCTTGGTTAAATCAGCCATGCTGTAACTTCCTCCTGCAACAAATGTTCTGCAAAAAGCATCATCCCTTAGTAAGAATGCCCATTATAAGTCGTTTCAATTTTACATATTCATAACAGGCTCCAAAGCAGGTACGAAAATAACAGTAGTTTCGCCGCAATCCGCGCAATTGACAGCAGCCCAATTCCATGTTAATTTCTTCCTAGAAAATTAAAGGCAATGCAACCTTCGGGTTCAACCTCGCTGAGAAGTGGGTTGAGCCCTTTTTGTATTCCAAAACTCGAAGGAGGATATGTATGTTGAAAACTGAATTGCTGCTTCGGCGGCTGGACGACATCGGCAAGTCACTCGAACGCAAAGGAGGAGTGCTGTTACTGTTGGGAGTAGGCTCCGTCGGTATCGAAACGGATCGGATGGATGAGTATTCGGATTTAGATTTCTTTGTCATTGTGAAGGACGGGCAGAAAACGAGGTATATCGATCACCTGGATTGGCTTGAGGAAGTGCATCCGCTAGCCTATTCCTTTAAGAATACGGATGTCGGGTATAAAATTTTGTTCGAAGACGGAATTTATGGAGAATACGCGGTATTTGAGGAACGAGACCTGGAGGATGCTCCCTACCCGGAGGGGCGGATTGTTTGGAAGGATCCGTCCTACTTGAATATAGAAATCGCAAAGTCTTCCATTCCTATCCCCAGTCTCAAGAGGAACTCCCTGGACTTTCCTTTGAATGAAGCTTTAACAAACTTATATGTGGGGCTCGGTCGCTATGCCCGGGGAGAGCATTTATCGGCGATGAGGTTTATTCAAGGTTATGCCGTGGACCGGATTCTTTCCGTAATGCACCTATTGGAGGAAGAGGTAGAGTGCTACCCGGATCCCTTTGGATTGGAGCGGCGGGTGGAACAAAGATACCCTCGTTTGGCTGAAAGACTAGGAGGCATGCTTCAGGGATATCATCATGTTCCCGATTCCGCCCTTTGCATCTTAAACTTCATAGAGGAAGTGTATCCTGTCAATCCGAGGTTAAGCGCTGAAATCCGGCAACTGATCGATATGACTTGTCGCAGCCAGCAAGGGGAATCGCATCACAAGTAGATACACCTTATTGGCATAAAAGGGGGCCAGGGGTACTTTTAAGTACCTATATTACTCAAAAGTGCGTACTTTTCTTAATGGCGTGTATGTATATGATAAATAAATAAGACTTGAATCTCGGAGGGACGAACATGCAATTAAATCTAAAAGGAAAAACGGCACTGGTAACAGGATCCACGTCGGGAATTGGAAAAGCTATCGCCTTGTCATTAGCTGCGGAAGGAGCCGCAGTGCTGATTAATGGCCGCCGCGAAGAAAAGGTGAAGGAAACGATTCAAGAAATTAATGCAAAGTATCCGGACGCCGTCCTTCAGCCGGTAGTAGCTGATTTAGGGACAGAACAAGGTTGTCGGGAAGTTATTGAGAAGTATTCCGAAGTAGACATTCTTATTAACAACTTGGGTATTTTTGAGCCTGTAGAATACTTCGATATTCCGGATGAAGATTGGTTTAAGCTGTTTGAGACCAACATCATGAGTGGAGTCCGGCTAACCAGATGGTATCTGAAACAAATGATTCAAAAAAATGAAGGCCGAGTTATCTTTATTGCCAGCGAAGCAGCGATTATGCCCTCTCTGGAAATGGCTCATTATAGTGCGACCAAAACGATGCAGCTCTCGCTCTCCCGCAGTTTAGCTGAGTTGACGAAGGGAACCCATGTGACGGTCAATACGGTTATGCCGGGTTCCACTTTAACGGAAGGCGTAGAGACCATGTTAAACACCCTTTATCCTGATGAAAAATTAACAGTGGAAGAAGCGGAGAAGCGGTTTATGAAAGAAAACCGGCCAACCTCCATCATTCAAAGGCTGATCCGGCCGGAAGAAATTGCGCATCTTGTCACCTTCCTAAGCAGTCCTCTTTCCTCGGCCATTAATGGCTCTGCGTTACGAATCGACGGGGGATTAGTCCGGAGTGTGTTTTAAGAAAAGAGTTGTATCGCATCCCCGTGAAGGGGATTTTGTCCATCCAAGTTGGGCCGGTTTAGGGTTGACAATGACCTCGGAATGAATTAATTTATTGATAAATAAATAAACGAGGTGCAAAAATGGCCAGACATAAAGATCAAGACCTCGGCTCCCTCAATCGCAAGGATCAGATATTGAACGCAGCGGCGACCTTGTTTGCGAACAATGGCTTCTATAAGACGACGACGGCAATGGTGGCTGCTGAACTTGGACTTACTCAGCCTTATGTGTTCCATTTCTTTAAGTCTAAAGAGGAATTGTACCTGGCAGTGCTGGGGCGTGCGGTTAGCCGGCTGGTCGAGGCGTTTCAGTCCGTCGAAGCGGAGCCCGAGCATTTAGCCGAACGGATGGGCAACGAGTTCAACATTCTGATGAAGACACACCGCGACGAAATGCTGCTTTGCATGCATTCGTTCGCCACGCCGGAACCGGAAGTGCGGGCTTTTGTACGCGAGCAGTTTGCGTCCATTCACGAATTTGTTACCAAACGGTTCGCGGACGCCGGCTTGCCGAATCCCGGTCCGCAAGCGTCCTTATTCATTGCTTACGGAATGGCTAAATCGATGGGTGAGGTGCTTGAATTGCCGCAGTTAGGGCAGTTGGAACCGGATCATTGTTAAGTCAGATTGTGTGCGGAGCGACAGCAGATCGGCTCGAACGGGCTGGTCTGGCCGGTCCCGCTTGGGGTAAGCGGGTATATCTGATTCGGCAAGCGAGGGAGGAGCTCTTTTTTTTGGGTCATTATTTATTTATCAATAAATAAATTGAGACGAGGTGTATTTGAAATGATGTCTGCTGGAGATCGAATCCGATTGTTAGTCGTTACCTGCGTTACGCTGTTCATGGCGATGCTGGATAATTTGGTCATTGGGGTGGCGCTGCCGTCCATTCAGACCTCTTTTAACGCAGGGATGTCAGACCTGCAGTGGTTCATGAACGCTTACACGCTGGCGTTCGCCGTTCTGCTTATTCCTTTCAGCGCGCTCGGGGAGCGCTTCGGGCGCAAGCGCATGTTCCTGATCGGCGTGGTCCTGTTCACGCTGGGCTCGCTCGCATCGGCGCTCAGCGACAGCTCCCTGTTGTTGACGCTGTCTCGCGCGCTGCAAGGCGTCGGCGCCGCGGCCATTATGCCGATCAGCTTAACGCTGGTGAACGGCGCGTTCCCGCCGGAAAAAAGGGCGGCCGCGATTGGCATTTGGTCCGGCGTCTCCGGCCTTGGGCTGTCCGTCGGACCACTGGTCGGCGGAGCGATTATTGAGGGGGCGCCTTGGCAGGCGATCTTCTGGATCAACGTTCCGATCGGCGTGCTGGCGGTCCTGTTCGGGATGCGCTGGCTGAAGGAGTCGAAGGGAGAACGCAAGCCGATCGACCCGCTCGGCATTACGCTGCTCGGTGCCGGCTTGTTCGGATTGGTCTTCGGTATGGTCCGCGGTAACGACGAAGGCTGGGGCGCGTTTAGCGTCTGGGGTCCGATCGCAGGTGGCGTGCTGCTGCTAATTGCCTTCTATGGTTGGGAACGAACCCGCAAGCAGCCGTTCGTTCAGTTCAAGCATTTCCGGGAACGGAATTACAGCGCGTATTTGTCCGCAGGGTTCTGGTTAAACGCCGGCATCTTCGGGGCGATCTTCCTGCTTACGTTGTTCCTGCAGCAAGCTCAGGGCTATTCAGCCCTCGGCGCCGGGGTAAGGGAGATGGTGTGGACCGCCTGCACGATGGTCGCTGCGCCGCTGGCCGGTCTGCTCGTCGGAAGATTCGGCTCGAAGCGGGTGCTGCTGTTCGGATTGTTCCTGCAGCTTGTCGGCTTGATCGGAATTGCCTTGGTCATCATCCGGGAAGGGGCGATCTTCCCGTTCGGGTACATTGTTCCACTCATGATGGCGGCCGGAGCCGGCATGGGCTTTAGCTTCACGCCGCTCTCGCACGGGCTGCTCAGCTCGGTGGAGGAGAAAGCCGCCGGTGAAGCGAGCGGCCTGAGTAACACGGCCCGCGAGCTCGGCGGCGTGTTCGGCATCGCCATCGGCGGCCTGGTGTTCGCGAGCGGCAGCGCTATCGCAACGCCGAACGATTTCGGCGATCATCTTGTGCCGGCGCTCTTCGTGTTTGCCGCGATGATCGCCCTAGGCTTCCTCTCCGTCGCCTTCTTTGTGCGAAACGACCGGAGTAAAACAGCCGCTGTTGAAGCCAAAGGCGACGCTGAAAAGGGTACTCTCTCCGGCGCGGAACTTCGCGGCTAACAGAGTGAAGCGCTAAATTCCTTTCATAGAGAAGCGGGCATCGCGCTTTGCGCGCCTCGCTTCTTTTTTCCAAATCATAGCTGGATAAAACTTGAAAGTTATAGCTAATGCGCTAGATAACAAACGATTTTGTTGGTATGATGCTAGGGGAGTAGTATGGAAGGAGGAATGGGAGTTGGCAACGATTAAGGATGTAGCGGAGAAGGCCGGCGTTACGGTGACGACGGTGTCCCGGGTTTTGAATAACCGCGGCTACATTAGCGAAGAAACCAGAGAGAAAGTATACCGTGTAATGCGGGAGATGCAGTATCAGCCTAATGAGATCGCACGCTCCTTGTCCCGGAAGAAAACGATGATATTGGGCATGATCATCCCGACGATTGCGCATCCCTTTTTTGCGGAGTTGACTAATTATATTGAGAAGCATGCTTCGAAATTGGGTTACAAGATTCTGCTGTGCAATTCACGGATGGATCAAGGCAAGGAAAAAGAGTATATCGATATGCTCACAAGCAATCGCGTGGATGGGATGTTCATGAGCAGCCATACGCTTGAAGTAGATGAGTACAAAAAGTTGAAGCAGCCGATCATCACGTTTGACAGAAGAATTGCGGATATCCCTTACGTATCGTCGGAGAATGAACAGGGGGGAATCTATGCCGCGGAACTCTTGCTGAAGAAGGGATGCAGAAGAATCGCGCATATTACCGGTAATTTGGGACTCGATCTGTTGAGCAACCAACGCACGAACGGGTTTGTAGAAAGTCTTCGCGGCCGGGGTGTGGAGCCGATTGTTTTCGAATTGGGACCGGACGTGTTTGACAGCGAGGGTTACGAGCGGGTTATCACGGAACTTCTGGAACAGTATCCCGATATTGACGGGATCTTTGCCAGCGGCGATATTTTGGCGATGAATGTAATCAAGGTTTGCATGAGTAAAGGAATCGATATCCCCGGTCGCATCAAATTGATCGGCTACGATGATATTGAGATGGCTTCCTTGGTGTCCCCTGCTTTAACGACGATCAGGCAGCCGTTGGAAGAGATAGCAAAGAGGGCGGTTCAATTGCTGGACGGACTTATTCGCGGGGAAGAGGTTCAACATGATAATGTCCTGCCGGTTACTTTAGTCGAGAGAAGTACTACGTAAAACGGAGAAATAAATTTTTATAAACTGTATGTCAACCGGTTGACATGTCAAACGCTTAACATATATACTTCAAGTGAGATTTAAACTTTCCTACAAAAGAGAGGGAGAATGAACATGAAAGTGTCTCGTTTTGGTAGCGCTTTACTTTTGCTGCTTGCCTTGTCAGTGCTTCTATCGGCATGCGGCGGTAACAATGCGGACAAGAACGCAACCAATGAGGGGTCAAGCGGGAATGTCTCCACAAAAGCAGTAAAGATCACTTTCCTCAACTCGAAGTCTGAAATTCAACAGCAAATGGCGGAGGCGGCGGCAGAGTTTGCAAAGGCCAATCCCGGAATTGAAGTCGACGTGATTTCGGCGAGCGAGAGCCAGTCTCCTGTAGAGAGAGCTTCTTCTCTTTATGCCGCCGGTACACCTGCAACGATGGCTATGCTGGATGCCGGAGATATTGCCAAGTTTGCCGATAAGGCACTGGATCTTTCCGGCGAGAAATGGGTAGCCGAACTGGCGCAGCCAAACGAGCTTGACGGCAAAACCATCGCCTTCCCGTTCGCGGTCGAAGGTTACGGCTTGATTTATAACCAAAAGATTCTCGATCAGGCGGTCGGCGGTACATTTGATCCGGCAACGATCAATACCACTACCGCGTTAGAGGATTTGTTCAAGAAGATTGAAGCTTCCGGTGTTGCGCCGATCACGATCGGCAGCATGGATTGGTCCTTGGGCAATCACTACCTCGCGCTTGCTTATGCCAATCAGTCTGTTCCCGTAGAAGAATACTTAGGGACGCTCAAATCCGGCGATGCCAAACTTGCGGAGAACGCCGTATTTAACGGATTGCTGGATACGTTCGATGTTATGAAAAAATACAACAAGGGCATCAAAGACCCCTTAGCGGTCGTGCTGGAGCAAACAGCTGCAGACGTAGCGAAGGGCGAAGCGGCCATGACCTTTAACGGCAACTGGTTGATTACCGAAATGCAGAAGACGAGCCCGGACGGCGAATTTGGCTTCCTTCCGGTGCCGGTCAGCAACAATGCCGGTGATGCCGCGAATGAATCGCTCGCGATTGGAGCGACCAAGCAAGTATTTATCGACAAGACTAAAGCAACTCCAGAGCAACAGGATGCTGCGAAGAAATTCCTGGACTGGCTAGTGTTTGATGCGGCGGGCCAAGAAATCATGGTAAATAAATTCAACGTCATTCCGGCCTTTAAAAATAACACGACCGAGCTTTCCAATCCTTTGGCCAAATCTCTGAAAGCCTACAATAATGCAGGCAAATCGATTCCGTTCGCAGGCAACTACGTACCTGGCGACCACTGGAAAGTGCTTGGAGCTTCCATGCAGAAATATTTGGTGGATAAAGTGGATCGTCCTGCGCTGGCAAGCGAAGTGGAGAGCTATTGGACTAGCGTGAAGTAAGAGACGAGAACAGGAAGCAGAGTGTCGGTGGAGAAGGAAGTGCTCCATCGACATTCATTATTTAGAGCGGATTAATCTCGCAATTTCGGAAAGGAGCGTCTCCTGTGATCGCAGAAAAAAATCGGATGAAACGCTTGGGGAATCAAGTTTTTTTCACAGGACCGACTGTTTTGGTGTTTACGGCTGTCATCATCATCCCGTTTCTGTACGGCATCTATCTGACCTTCTTCTCTTGGGACGGGATATCCTCGAGCATGCCCTTCGTAGGCGGCAGCAACTACGTGGAAGTAATTCAGGACAGCAAGTTTTGGGCATCCGTCTGGCTTACGATCAAATATGTGCTGGCTACCGTCATTTTAATTAACGGAGTCGCCTTCCTCTTGGCCTATCTCGTCACGAACGGGATTAAAGGGGAGAACTTTTTCCGGGCCGCTTATTTTACGCCGAACCTGATCGGGGGACTGGTGCTCGGATTCATCTGGCAGTTTATGTTCAACAACCTTTTTACCGCGATCGGTGATAAAACGGGCTTGGATCTCTTCAGCAAAACCTGGCTCGGAGACGAAAATCTGGCTTTCTGGGCATTAGTCATTGTGACGGTATGGCAGTATGCCGGGTATATGATGGTTATCTTTATTGCCGGTTTGATGAGCTTGCCGAAGGACGTGATGGAAGCGGCCAAGATTGATGGCGCCAACGGCTGGAAACGGCTTTCCCGCATGGTGCTTCCGCTTATGGTTCCTTCCTTTATCGTGACGATATTCCTTTCGCTTCAAAGAGGGTTCATGGTCTATGACGTCAACTACGGCTTGACGGGCGGAGGTCCGTTCGGAAGTACGGTCATGGCTTCCATGTTCGTTTACGACAAAGCGTTCATTCGCTTTGATTACGGGGCCGGTCAGGCTCAAGCTTTCGTACTGTTCTTGTTGGCTGCATTGATTACGATAACCCAGGTGTATTTAGGAAAAAGAATGGAGGTTGAAGCCTAGTGATCAACGCAAGGTCCTTGATGAAGATTCTCGTCTACGCTATCCTTGTTGTTTCGCTCATCGCCTTCATTACTCCGTTTCTGTTAATCATTATCAACGCCTTTAAAACAAACGCGCAAATTATTGAGTCGCCGTTATCCTGGCCGACATCCTTTAACTTCGATAACTTCTTCGTTTCGATGAAAGAAATGAGTTATTTTCATAGCTTCACCAATTCGTTGTTGATCACCTTCGGCAGCGTGCTGCTGATTGGCGTCTTTGCAGCCATGACAGCCCATTATTTCGTACGAAACAAGACAAAAACGAACAACTTGCTTTTCTTCGCCATGGTGGCCTCGATGATCATCCCGTTCCAGGCGATTATGATCCCCCTCGTCTCTTTGTATGGAGCGAAACTGGGCTGGATCCAGACTGTGCCGAAATCGACGCTGATCTTTATGTATCTGGGATTCGGCAGCCCGCTTGCAGTTTTTATCTATCACGGTTTTATTAAGAGCATCCCTCTAGAGCTGGAGGAAGCCGCCTTTATGGACGGCTGTAATCGTCGCCAGACCTTTTTCCGCATCATTTTGCCGATTCTTATGCCGACTACCGTTACCATCGGTATCCTGAATGTTTTGTGGATTTGGAACGACTTTTTGCTTCCGCTGCTTGTCCTGCAGAACGCAGGGAGGGAGAGCTATACGTTGCCTCTGGCGATTCAGGTATTTAAGGGAACCTACACTACGGACAATGAGAAATTTCTGCCTGCGGTGTTGCTGGTTATTCTGCCGATCCTGATCATTTACTTGTTTGCGCAGAGATTTATTATCCAAGGCGTTACCCAGGGATCCGTGAAGTAAAAAGTACAGAGAGATAGAGGTGGAGAAAGTGGCTCAGAATCAGCTTTGCCATCGCAAGGCTATAGAAGCGGCAGTCCATTCCGTAGAAAAATCGCTGGAAATAGCCCCGGCCGATCCGCATCGTCCGGCTTATCATGTAAGCCCGTCCGTGAATTGGATGAACGATCCTAACGGTTTGATCTTTTATAAAGGCGAATACCATCTGTTTTATCAATATAATCCGTTCTCTCCGCAGTGGGGAAATATTCATTGGGCCCATTGCAAGAGCAAGGACTTGATCCATTGGGAGCAGCTTCCCATTGCCCTTGCGCCTAGCGAGGACTATGACAAAGACGGATGCTTCTCGGGGAGTGCGGTGGAGCACGAGGGCAAGCTGTATTTATTTTATACGGGGAACGTCTTCACCACGCCGACCGGGCTCCCGGACGATCTGCTTCAGCAGCAGTGTGTGGCCGTATCCGAAGATGGGGTCAACTTCCGGAAGGATTCCGCGAATCCAGTGATCCCCGCCCCTCCGGCACATATCGGTCAGACCAACCATTTCAGGGATCCGAAGGTATGGAGCCATGGCGGGAAATGGTACATGGTTCTAGGAGCGAGGCACAATCATCTCGGCAAAGTATTGCTATATCAATCCGATGATTTGCTTCATTGGGAGTTTAAGAGCGTAGTTACCGAGAGCCAGGGGTCAGAAGGCTATATGTATGAATGTCCCGATTTGTTTGCGCTTGGAGGGAGAGACTTCCTTCTGCTCTGCCCGGAAGGCATGGAAGGAGAGGGGCAAATTGCGGGGTATTATTCAGGCCTTCTAAATTACTCGGCAGGTACTTATGAACATGGCGATTTCACCAAGCTGGATGAGGGATTCGAATTTTATGCCCCGCAAACCATGACGGATGCAAACGGCAGAAGACTCATGATCGGCTGGATGCCGATGGACGGCCATTCGCTTGGAAAGACGTGGGCAGGGTGCATGACACTCCCTAGAGAATTACTGCACGAGGGAGACGGACGGTTACGGTTTCAGCCTGCGGAGGAGCTCAAGCAGCTGCGAAAGCGGCATAGTTCAGTTAGGGATTACGCGGTCACGGAGGGAGAGCTTCATTCGTTTCCGGAGGTAGAGGGTGACTGCTTAGAAATGATACTTCAATTCAATCTCCAGAGATCGGACGCCAGCGAAATAGCCGTTCACGTTCGCTCCTCTTCGGACAGTCAAGAATGTACCGTTCTTCAGGCGAACCTGTCCGAAGGGAAGGTTAGCTTTGACCGAACCCGTTCCGGCCGGGGGCCAGGGGGGATCAAAGAATGCCGTCTGGAGGCCGGACTCGGGGATATGCTTCAGCTTCATATTTTCCTCGACCGGTCCACGGTGGAGCTCTTTATCAACGACGGAGTCCGGGTCATGTCGGGACTGGTATTCCCCGATCCGGAAAGCATAGGCATTCGTTTTTCCGCAAAAGGCGGGACGGCTTATATTCATGATCTTCAATTTTGGACGTTGCAATAAGCAAGGAACTGGGATCCTGGTTAATCATCGTTTGGAGGGATTAGGATGGATGTGACGGCACTCGGCGAAATCCTTATAGATTTTTCTCCGGCAGGCAGCTCCCCTCAAGGAAATAGGTTGTTCGAGCAAAATGCAGGCGGCGCCCCGGCCAATGTCCTGGCAGCACTGAGCCGATTCGGGAGGAAGACGGCGTTGATTGGCAAAGTGGGTGAGGACGAATTCGGCCACTATTTAAGAAGCGTCCTTGTCGATAACGGCATCGATGCGAGCGGCTTGATGATGATTCCTGAAGCCAGCACGACCCTCGCCTTCGTACATCTGGGGGAGAATGGCGAACGCTCCTTCAGTTTCGTGCGAAATCCGGGAGCGGATCAATTGCTGAGCGCAAAGGATATTAGAGAGGTTGACGACTTGTTGATCGGGCAGTCCGCCGTATTTCACTTCGGTTCGCTTTCGCTGACCCATGAACCGGCGCGAAGCGCCACCTGGGCCGCTTTAAAGTGCGCGCGAGGGCATGGCATCAAAGTATCCTATGATCCGAATCTAAGGGAAGCTCTATGGCCCGGCTTAGAGGAAGCGAAACGCCTGATTCTGGAGGGAATGCGGTTTGCCGATATAGTAAAGCTCTCTGTAGAGGAGCTTGAATTCTTAACGGGTACTTCAAATTTGGAACAGGGCAGCCGGCAGCTTGCCGAAGAATACGGCCTCAGCGTAGTTCTGGTCACGCTCGGTGCGGAGGGCAGCTTTTGCCGCCGGGGCGGCGACACCTGTCTTGTAGAGGGGATTACCGTGAAGGCCGTGGATACGACCGGGGCGGGCGATGCGTTTCTAGGCGGATGGCTGCATGCGTATCTGGAAGCAAATAAGCCCGAAACGGAGCTTTCCCTGGACGAGCTTCGGAATATGTTGAGGTTCGCGAACATCACCGGCGCCTTAACGACCACGCGCAAAGGCGCGATTCCGGCCCTTCCTGCACTGGAGACGGTACTGGAACTTTATAAGGGAACCTAATTTAAAAGCTTTAGAAAGTCCCCTGGATTAGAAGAAACCATCCAAGGGACTTTTTCATTTGCTCAGGATATCAAATTTCAAATATAACAGCTTTAAATGTTGGGCTCTCTGCATGCAATAAGTTTAGTAGAATTTAATTAAGTTTGACCGATTACGCGATATTTAGGGGGTTATTAAGAGTGGATAAAAAAGCAGCGAATATTGCAGCCAATGAAATGCCCGAAGGGACGCAGGTGATTTACGGGGAGTTTGCTGAGAGGGGTTCCTATTATTCTTGTACATATCATCCGGACGTGGTTTACGCTAAATACGGCGATCTGGAAAGAAGACTTCAGATCATTGTGCCAAGCCGCAGCGGATACACTTTTCCCCTGGTCGTTTTTGTGCAAGGCTCCGCTTGGAGAAAACAGGATTTGTATGCCGCCATCCCTAATCTCTCGCATATTGCCGCTAAGGGTTACGTGATAGCCAGCGTTGAAATTAGGGACACCGATATTGCACGCTTCCCGGCAGCCTTGGAGGATGTAAAATGCGCCATCCGGTTTATGCGCAAGCATGCGGAGAAGTATGGGTTAGACCCTGCCCGAGTAGCGGTATGGGGAGATTCGTCAGGCGGACACCTTTCCTTGATGACCGGATTAACGGCGGGCGAATATGATAACGGCCTATATAGTGAACAGTCCGACGAAGTCAGTGCAGTCATCGACTATTACGGGGTCTCAGACTTGCTTACCTTAGGCAGGTACAATGATATTCTGGATCATGATGCCGCCGATTCCCCGGAAGGTTTGTTTGTTGGAGGAAGGGTCAAGGATCATTTGGACCTTGCGAAAAAGGCAAGCCCCTTGCATCAGAATTTGGACAAAACGCTTCCGCCGTTTCTCATCATCCATGGAGATAGCGATAATGTAGTACACGTGAATCAAAGCATTGAGATGTACAAAGCTCTAAAAGAGCACGGACAGAAGGTCTTGTTCTATAAGGTAGTAGGCGCGGACCACGGAACAGGCGTATGGAATCCTCAGGTGCTTGATATTACGGAGAAATTTCTATCCTCCAGTTTACATCGGCCGTTCTTGAAGAAGCCCCCGTTACAACACGAAGAAGAATAGAAATAAAGTTGAAGGCTATCTGTCCGAAATGCGACGGGTAGCCTTACTCTTTGCACGTTATCCATCAATAAAAAATCCATAATTAGGCTTTGAGTCAATTGACATAAATTTAATCTCCGTGATATATTGTGCATACACAACATACACAATTTAATAGGAGGTACGGTATGCTGGCTTTAGACATTCGAAATTTAAATAAGAAATACCCGAATTTTGAGTTAAGGGATATATCGTTTCAATTAGAAAAAGGCTATATTATGGGGTTCATCGGTGCCAATGGTGCGGGAAAGACGACCACCATAAAGTCGATGTTGAATATGATTCGCATCGATAGCGGCGAAGTGCGTATTCTGGGCAAGAATATCGCCGAGCATGAAACCGAGCTGAAGCAGGAAATCGGGCTCGCCTTTGGCGGCGTTGATTTCTACACTCGCAGCAAATTAAAAGTAATGACCGGGGTCATTAAGAAGTTCTACAAGAATTGGGATCAGGACACTTATTACAAATATCTGAGAAGATTCAAATTGGATGAGGACAAGAAGATAGCCGAATTGTCGGCAGGAATGAGAGTCAAGTACAATCTGGCCCTAGCCTTATCGCATGGAGCGAAACTTCTCATTCTTGATGAGCCGACAAGCGGGCTCGATCCGGCCGCACGAGACGATCTGTTGGATATTTTTCAGGAGCTTGTTGTGGATGGCGAAATCAGCATTCTATTTTCTACTCATATCACCTCGGATTTGGAGAAGTGTGCGGATTATATTACCTTTATCGATAATGGGCAGATCGTCGCCAGTTCTGAGAAAAACGAGCTGTTGGAGTCCTATCGCCTCCTTAACGGCAGCGAAAGCCAGCTAAACCAGGTCAAAGATAAAATGATTTCCTACAAAGTAAACTCCTTCGGTTTTACCGGATTGATTCGCTCCAGTGACTTTGATTCCGGCTCCGGTATTAGAGCGGCTACGCCGAGCCTCGAGGAGATCATGATTTACTTCGCGAGAAAGGAGGTTATGTATGTATAACTTGGTGATGAAAGACTTGAAATTAGGGGTAAACCCCATGTTTTTTCTCTTGCCTGTTATTTTAGGCGCCTTAATGCTGATTCCCGGCTGGTTGTACTTTATCGTCATTCTTTATTTTTGCTGGATCACGGTACCGGGTGTGTTCGGTCAATTCAAAGCACATAATGATCTGATGTTTACCTCGTTGATGCCTGTCACCAAAAAAGATATTGTAAAAGCAAGAGTGCTCGTTATTGTCATCATGGAATTATTGCATATTGTTATGGCTATGATTTTTGGTATGATTAATATTCAGTTATATTCGAGCCTGACTCCTTTTTTCTTCGGTCCGCATTTGGGCTTTTGGGGACTGTGCTTTGTTATGCTTGCCGTCTTCAACGTGGTCTTTATTCCTATGTACTACAAGACAGCGTATAAATTCGGCAGTGCGGGAATTGTGTCCATTGCGGCCGCTATGCTGTTTGCCGGGATTGCTCAATGGATTGGAATTGCCAGTCCGGTTGTATCCGACCTATTCACAGGTTCCGGTGTCCAAAACACCGGGCTTCAAATATTAATTCTGGCTGCAGGTATCGTGATATTTATTGCATTGACCATGATCGCCTATCGGATTGCGGTTAAGCGATTCCTCAAAGTGGAGATTTTATGAAATGAACGTATCGATTTCGAATACATCGGAAAAACCGATTTATCAGCAGCTTTTCGAGCAGATCAGCGCCCAAATCCTGAAGGGGGAACTCGAAAGCGGGTATTGTTTACCGCCGATTCGGCAGGCGGCCCAAGAGCTTCGCGTTAGCGTCATCACCGTAAAGAAGGCTTGGGAAGAACTTGAACGAAGCGGATTGATCAATACCGTCACAGGAAAGGGTTGTTTTGTAGCCGATTTCTCGTCCGAAGAGATGCTGCAAACCCGCAACGAAATGATCTTGAAGCAAATGGTAAACGACATCTCCTATTACAAATCTTTTGGCCTCACGTTAGACGAGGTTGTCGACCTGTTGAGGAAAATTTATTAAGAGTCTGTCTGAGACGAAAACGGATGAACGTAAATTTAAGAAAAGCCACTCCTTAGGCGGGGTGGCTTTTTTCTTCGACCGTGATCTTGTTTTTCAGCGGCATAAATAGGGTTATGACGAGTGCGACAACAGCCAGAATCATCATGAAGTAATAGGCGTCGCTTGCCCCAAAAATGGACGAAAGGGATTTAAGGAGCTCAGTAGTGGTAGAAGGGTTGTTCTGCATCACTGTCGCTGCATGGCTTGTTGCCTGCGCTGTATAAATCGTAATCACGACAGCCGTACCAATGGCACCGGCGATCTGGCGAACGGTATTATTCACTGCCGTACCATGCGTACCGAGTTGTCTCGGAAGTGCATTTAACCCGGCCGTATTCAACGGCATCGTGATGAAGCTTAATCCAATCCGCAGGGTAATCGTACGAATCATTAGATACATATACGTTGTGGATTGAGACAGGTCGGTCACCGCCCACATCGAAGGAATAATGAACAGTAAACCAATGATGAACAGCGGCTTCGCGCCGTAACGGTCGTATAATCGGCCGGTGACAGGGGACATAAACGCATTTACAAGCGCACCCGGCAATAAGAGCAGCCCTGCGTCAAATGCCGTGAATCCGCGGCCGTTCTGCAGATAAATAGGCAGCAAGATCATGTCTGCGTACATCATCATCGTAACTAATACGTTAATGATAGAGGTTACCGTGAAGACTTTATTTTTGAAGACAGACAGGTTTAGCAGTGGATCGCCGGACTTGACTTGCCGAATACAGAATAGGGCGGTTATGACGATGCCGATGCTTAAGGACAGGATGACGATTAGATCGTCCCAGCCTTTACTGCCCGCACTGCTGAATCCGTATAACATCAAACCGAATCCGACGGTGGATAAAAGAACGCTTATGACATCAAGCTTCGACTTAGACGTTTCGGATACATTGACTAAATACTTGAAGGCTAACGCTATGACAATAAGGACAAGCGGGATGAGACCGATGAATAACCAGCGCCAAGAGTGATACTCGACTATAAATCCTGAGAGAGTCGGACCAATCGCAGGTGCGAAAATCATGGCCAGACCAAGCAGCCCCATAGCGCTGCCTCTTTTTTCAACGGGGAAAATCGCCAGCACGACACTCATCATGAGCGGCATGACGATTCCCGCACCGGCAGCTTGGATCATTCGACCCAACAATAGCACCATAAAGCTTGGCGCAGCCGCACAAATGATGGAACCGATTAATAAGAACGCCATGGCGCTAATAAATAACTGACGCGTCGAGAAGCGTTTCATTAAGTAGGCCGTAACCGGAATCAATATTCCGTTGACCAGCATGAATCCCGTAGAAATCCATTGTACGGTCGTTGCCGTGACATCAAATACATCCATCAGATTACTTAAGGCGACATTTAATAATGTCTGGTTAAGTGTGGATAAGAAACAGCCAAAGATTAAAATGGTGAGCAAAATTCCTTTGTTGATTTTCTTTATGCCTTCTTGCATTGTTGTTGTCCTCTCCTCGTTGCTTTTTCGACACAGTGTCAATAAAATATATCTTATCAATATTTTAGAATCATTCCTATTTGCAATTTTCCTGAAAATGTCGACTAATCGACAGAAGAAGCGGATTGGTTGATGAAGTGACAAATAAACGATAATCGAGGGATGAAATGCCTGAACAAAAAAGAATCGACCCCAGGGCCATTCGCTCAAGAAAAATGCTGAAAAATGCCGTGTTTTCATTACTGACCGAACATATGGAAATTTCCCAATTGACCGTCCAAAAAATTGCCAACCGTGCAGAACTAAACCGGGCAACGTTTTATTTGCATTATGAGGATATTAATGACTTGCTGCGCCAGATTGTACATGAGATCTTTGATGATTTATCCATGAAAGTCGAGCCGTTGTTACAGGTGACAAGCAACGACGAACAGCAGCAGCTGGTTACATTTTTAAATTACTTTTATGAATACCGGAGCATTTTTGCCGTATTGGTTGAACACCCGGGCTTCAAAACCCACTTGACCAACTTATTGAAAAGCACCATAGAAAAACGCAGAGGAGAAAGAAACATAAGTTCCACGGGGAGGGTGGCTTCCGTCGATATTGTTGCCGCATCGCTGCTGGGGATTATTATTTGGTGGATTAAGGAGGATACTGAATATAGCGCTGAATACATCGCGGATCAGATTACCTTGATGTACAAAAGGAGATATTTGTAACAGTGACAAGGTCTGTCACTATTAGCGGTTAAGATAGATTTGAAACATAAACTCGAATTTATCGAAATAAGGAGATGAAATGATGTATAGCACAGTTGGAGACCTTATCGTCGAATGGAAGAACGAAGCGGAATTAACCCAGAAGGTGCTGGACGTCTTGACCGATGAATCGCTCTCGCAGCCGGTGTACTCCGATGGCCGCACGTTAGGGAGGATTGCGTGGCACTTCGTTACGAATATTCCGGACTATTTAACGGAGTTTGGAGTCTCGATTGAGAAAGTATCGAATCAGGATGAAGTACCAAATGCAAAGAAGATGGCGGAAACATTTAAGACAGTTAGCTCCCATGTGGTGGACGCGCTTCAAGAGCAGTGGAGTAATAGTACGTTGAAGAAAACCCAGAATGCCTTCGGAAGAGAAGAGTCTAACGCAACCATCTTCATGGGATTGATCAAGCATATCGCACATCACCGAGGTCAAGTTACAGTACTGATGCGCCAAGCGGGATTGCCGATACCTGCTGTATATGGCCCCTCGAAGGAAGGTTGGGCTCTCATGGGGATTACTCCTCCGCGTTGAGGCTCGTGATTCACCGGCATAGCGACTTTTATCACTGATTAAATCATCACATCGCAAGTATTATGGTAAAATATCAGAACGGCAACAAAATTTCATTAATTTCATAATTCGCAAGCTATGATTGCTATGGATCACACTATAGCAGGAGCAGCTTCTGGAGAGACTGCGGGATTTCCGCGGCGCCGAAGGGTTCACAATCTCAGGCAAAAGGACAGAAGAGTACTGAATATTTATTTGTCATGCTGATGGCTAATGCTATTAGCAGGGCAGATACTATTTCATATTCTTTATGAACCGGGAGATTGGATGACATCCAATCTCTTTTTTGTTTTTTACCAAAGTAATGCAAACATTAAGGGGGAACTTGGTATGGCACAACCGGAATTAAAGAGAGAGCTGGCCAATCGGCATGTTCAACTCATCGCCATTGGCGGCACCATCGGTACGGGATTGTTTTTGGGTTCGGGCAAAGCGATTCAACAGGCGGGTCCGTCCATCATGATTACGTATCTGCTCGTGGGCATCGCCGTATTTTTCGTAATGAGAGCGCTGGGAGAACTGCTGTTATCCAAAGCGGGTTATCAATCGTTTACGGACATTGCCGAAGATTATCTCGGACCGCGAGCCGCATTTATCACTGGCTGGACTTATTGGTTTTGCTGGATCATGACAGCGATGGCCGACGTTATCGCTGTGGGCGTATACGTGCAATATTGGTTTGATATCCCGCAGTGGATACCGGCCGTCATCTGCCTGATCATTTTATTGGGGCTCAATCTGTTAACCGTCAAAAACTTTGGAGAACTGGAGTTTTGGTTTGCGTTAATCAAGGTCATCACAATTCTCGCTTTGATCGGCATCGGGATCATTTTGCTGATTATGGGATTCAAAACGGATGCCGGATCGGTCACGATCACGAACCTCTGGAAACATGGAGGAGTATTTCCGAACGGTGTCACAGGCTTTTTATTTTCCTTTCAAATGGTGGTCTTCGCTTATGTTGGCGTGGAATTGGTAGGCGTATCGGCAGCCGAAACGTCCAATCCGGAAAAAAACATCCCATCGGCAATCAATAAAATACCGCTGCGGATTTTGTTCTTCTACGTTGGCGCTCTTTTCGTTCTGCTGTGCATCAACCCGTGGACTCAGCTCACGGCGTCGGAAAGTCCTTTTGTAAAAACCTTTAGTTTGGTAGGAATTCCGCTTGCCGCAGGCATTATTAACTTTGTTGTATTGACTTCGGCCGCTTCGGCCTGCAACAGCGGGATGTTCTCGACAAGCCGGATTCTCTATAATTTGAGCAAGAACCGGCAGGCGTCGCCGCACTTCGGAAAGTTGAATAAAAATCATGTGCCGGGGAATTCGCTATTCATTTCTACGCTGGTCATCTCCGCGGGGGCTCTTTTGAGCAAGCTCGTTCCGGAGCAGGCATTCGGAATTGTGACGACCATAAGTGCCATTTGTTTCATCTGGGTGTGGGGCGTCGTGCTCGTATGTCATATCAAATATAAGAAAACCCGGCCTGAATTACAGGCTAAATCGAAGTTCAAGGCCCCATTCACACCGGCCGTGAACTATGCCGTCTTAACGCTGTTCGCCGGAATTCTCATCATTATGCTAATCGCTGCGGAAACACGACCGGCTTTATTGTTTACGCCGCTATGGTTTGTTCTGTTGTTCATCTTGTATTCGATCGGAAGCAGGAAGGGAAGAAGCAGTCAGGATCAGAACATGATCCATAAGCAGTAAGGACGAGCAAGATTAAAGCAGGATACTCTTTTCCATTTGGAAAGGGGGATCCTGCTTTTTTTAACAGTTAGATGAGTCTGTGATAAATTTCTCATTTTGTGATTCAAATCCTGATTCATTTTTTGAAAGTGGGATAGGATGGGGTCAGTCAGTTAAACACAACGAGCCAATAGGAGGGCGAGACATAGAGATGAACAAAATCGAGATAGCCAAGGACACATACTGGGTAGGAAAGATTGATGATCGTGAGGTGCCGTTCCACCGTTTGATTCTTGCTAAAGGGACAACGTACAATGCTTATTTGCTCAAAACAGCCAAACCAACCGTTATCGATACCGTAGATATGGAATTCGGGCGTGAGTTTGTGGAGTATTTGAGTGAATTTATTGATCCGAATGACATCCAATACATCGTTATTAATCATACGGAGCCTGATCATTCCGGCGGTTTGGCAGCACTCGCGGGCAGAGCGCCTAACGCAACGATTGTGTGTACGGAATTAGCGGTTGGCGAGTTGAAAGAAATGTATAAGCTCCATTCGAGAAACTTCCTGGTTGTAAAGGATGGCGACACGCTGGATATCGGCGGCAAAACATTGAAATTCAAGGAAACGCCTTACCTGCATACTGAAGAAACGATGATAACGTATTGTATCGAGGATAAGGTTTTGTTCCCTTGCGATATTTTTAGTACCCATGTGGCCGCGACAGAATCGCTCTTCGCAGATGAAGCCGGCTATGATATTACGGATGATTTCATCGGTTACTATAATGCCATTATTCACCCGCACCGCAGATACGTGCGCACCTTGATTCAGGCGCTGGAGGATCTGGATGTTCAAATGATCGCCCCTTCGCACGGCTATATTTTGCGCACGGATATTCAGAAATACATCGACATCTATGCCACTTTAAGCGCCAATGCCGTAGAAAACAAGCGAGTAACGATCGTCTATACAACCATTAAGAACAATACAAAGAAAATAGCCGAGCAACTCAAGCAATTCTTTGAAGAAAACCAAATTCAGGCGACGGTATTTAATTCGGATAAAGCAGATAAAGCGGAAATCATCGCCAGCATTCAAGCCGCTGATGCCGTATGGATCGGAAGCTCGACCAAATACGCGGATATCATCGGGAACCTGGAAGAGTTGTTGACGGATCTGAAGGAAATGAATTTAGAAGGCAAGATTGCCGCCGCATTTGGTTCTTACGGATGGAGCGGGGAAGCGATTGAGGTCATCCAGGACTATCTTTTACAGACGAATATGAATGTACAGACCACTTCCCAAGTCATCAAATCAACGGGAATGACGCATGTTGAGTTTCCGGTTCGGATCCGATTTTCCCCTAAAAATGAACAGTCGAAAAAAATTGAGCACGCCGCCGCTTTTGTTGCCGATTTGCTGCAAAGCGCGATCTAAGGGATGAGGTGAAATTATGACGAAGAACTATTGTATCATTGGCACGGGTGTCGCTGCGGTCAACGCGGCAAAAGCCATTCGGGATCAAGATCCGGAAGGGAATATCCGCTTGTTTGGATCTGAGGATTCGTTGCCTTATAACCGCATTAAGCTGTCAAAGGATTTGTTCGCCGATTTGCGTAGTGAGAAGGTGCTGATCAAGAAAGAGGCGTGGTATCAGAAGCAACAAATTCAGACGCTTCCAAACACGGCTATTGCTCAAATCGATGTAGAAAGCCATGTACTAATGACTTCTTCAGGTGAGCGTATTTCCTATGATAAATTGTTAATTTGTACAGGTGCGAAGAACCGAAAGCTGCCGCTTCCCGGTTTTGACAAGCGCGGGGTGTATACGATCCGCGAACTGCATGAGGCCGAGGCGTTCAAGGAATTTATTGAAGACAAATCAAGCATTGTGAATATTGGCGGAGGCATTCAAGGTTTGGAGACCGCATGGTCGATCGTGAAGGCCGGCAAAAGAGTAACTATCCTGGAAGCCGCTCCGCGCCTGATGGCCAGACAATTAGATGAAAAAGCAAGCTGCATGCTACAACAGAAGATTGAGGCAGCAGGAGTTGATGTCCGGTTGCAGGCTGCAGTTCAGCAGGTTACAGGGGAAGAAGCTGTAGCAGGGATTCAAGTCAACGATGCAACCATACCTTGTGACAGTGTGATCTACTCCATCGGCGTCATTCCGAACTTGGACCTTGTGGCGGACACGCCCGTGACTACCCGGCAGGGGATTATCGTCAATGACTATATGGAGACGAATGTTCCTGATGTATATGCGGCAGGAGATGTTGCCGAGTGGAACGGCGCGGTAGAAGGTCTATGGGACCGTGCGATGGATCAAGGGAAAGTAGCGGGCAAGAATATGGCCTCCCAAGGAACGGAAGTCTATCGGAAGACGATTCCTATGACGGTATTTAACGCCTTTGATCTTGCCTTATTCTCTATGGGGCTTGTCGATGAGTCGCAATGTGATACCACCTTGGTTGAAGAAGATGCTGCCGGAAAATATACGAGATTGTTTATTGCGAATCAAGCTATCGTGGGTGTCATCTCATTTGAAAGTGTCATTGCGGCTGCGCCGTATAAAACAGCGATTGAGAGCCGAGTATCCTTGGCTGGGCTGGACCTGGAGGCGTTGTCGATTCAAGAGGTTATGACCGCTATCAAAGAACGGCTTGCAACACCAATAACTGCGTAACGAATATAAAGGAGACGATCAACATGGAATCGATGAAAAAGTACATCTGTATCCCCTGCGGATACATCTATGATCCTGCTGTAGGAGATCCGGATGAGGATGTTGAGCCGGGCACTGCGTTTGAGGATTTGCCCGAAGATTGGGTCTGCCCTGTATGCGGGGAAGACCAAGATAAATTCGAAGAAGTTCCCGAAGAATAGGAAGGATCTATCCGGATAGGGCACATTCCCCTTAACGCAGACACCTCCCATCGAATTGTAGGACAACAATTCCGGGAGGTGCTTCTGCGTAGTTTGTGCTTGAGAGCACAAGCCTACCCCAATTCCTAGAGTATACTGTTCTCATTGATACTCATTATCATCAAATACCATGAAGATAGATATAGAACGTAAACTATTTGAATTAGGGTGGTGGATGCACTTATGAAAGAACATTCCTGTAACCATGATCCAAAAGGGCGAAAAGTGCCTTGTCCCAAGAAGGTTCCGATCTTTCAAGCTTTGTCCGATGAGGAGATCATGAAGATTGCTCAAATGACCAGACATATCCGGTATAGTAAAGGGCAGATGCTTTTAAATGAAGGTGAGAACTCGGATAAATTATTTATCGTCAACTATGGGCAAGTTAAGGTGTCGAAATTTACGCTGGATGGCAAGGAGCAAATACTATACCTGCTGACTAGCGGGGAATTTTTCGGGGAGCTGCATTTATTTAACCCGGATGAAACCCATAACTTCAGTGTCTATGCGATTGAAGATACGGAAATATGCTTGTTGACCAAAGAATCTATGGACCGGATCATGGCGGATAACCCCGAAATTTCACTTAAGCTATTAACGGCTGTGACCCAAAGACTGGCTCATACCGAGAACCTGGCGCAAAATCTCGCAACGAAAAATTCGGAAGTTCGCGTGGCTTATACGATTCTGGAGTTTTGCCGAAAGTTCGGCAGTAAGCGCAGCGAGGGAGTTCTGATTGAGTTACCGTTGTCGCGTGAGGAAGTAGCTAGTTATGTCGGGGTTACTCGGGAGACGATTAGCCGAAAGTTCAGCAAATTCGAGAAATTAGGGTTCATATCCTTGCTGGGCAATAAACAACTGCTTGTTAAGAACCAAGAAGCTTTGCTCGAATATATTCAGTAATAGATAAGATGGACAAAGGAATATGATGCAGGCAAGGGAGTAAAATGAATCCGAAGAAACTAAAAGCTTTCTGAAAGAAAGCTGCATCGAAAGCATAAGCTGTGGTCGCCTTTGTTTCCGGATTTCTACCTTATTTGATCCTACAAAATCAAGAAATCTGGAAACAACAGCGATCGCAGGATCATTTTACGTACTTGCCCTACCATCAATTTCAGTAGTTCATCTTATATATAAAAAATTACAAAAGGCAATTGACAAAGCGGCTTAGACGTTATAGCATGACAATAATATCTAATACGTTGAAAAGGAATAGTAAGCTTTTCTAAGCGATCAGAGAGCTGTTGGTTGGTGTGAAACAGCCGCGAGGAATTACTGAACTCACCTTGGAGTTGCCCGCTGAACCAGTGAAGTAGGCGGAGCCGGAGTCCTGACCGTTATCTTCAGGAGGATATGAGTTGACCGGTTCATCGGGAAACCGTATCCGTAGAGTGCATGCCGTGTATGGCGTGAATTCGGAGTGGTACCGCGTAAGATGTCACAGTCTTTCGTCTCTGTTATCTGTAATGGAGATGGAAGGCTTTTTTGTGTTAAATCAAAAAATGACGGAAGGTTGGATACCCATGAAAAACGTTGAAAAATACGCTAGAGGATACTTTGCACCGCCGGTAACGAGCTTGAAATGGACTACCAAAGAATATATTACGGAAGCCCCGATTTGGTGCAGCGTTGACCTGCGCGATGGAAATCAGGCATTGATCGTTCCGATGAATTTGGAGGAAAAGCTGGAATACTTCAAAATGCTGCTGGAGATCGGGTTCAAGGAAATCGAAGTCGGGTTCCCCGCAGCATCGGAAACGGAATTCACCTTCTTGCGTACTTTGATCGAGCAGGATCTGATCCCGGACGATGTAACGATTCAAGTGCTTACCCAATCGAGGGAGCATATTATCCGCAAAACGTTCGAGTCGCTGAAGGGCGCGAAAAAGGCCGTCGTGCATTTGTATAACTCGACTTCCTTGGCGCAGCGGGAACAAGTCTTCCGCAAATCGAAAGAGGAAATCATCGACATCGCCGTGAGCGGCGCCAAGCTGTTGAAGGAATGTGCATTGGAAACGGAGGGGAACTTCCAATTCCAGTATTCGCCGGAAAGCTTCACGGGTACGGAGATTGAGTTTGCTCTGGAGATCTGTAATCGAGTTCTCGACGAATGGCAGCCGACTGCGGAAAATCCGGTGATCATTAACCTGCCCGCAACGGTATCCATGTCGATGCCGCACGTTTACGCCAGCCAGATTGAGTATGTAGGCGAACGCTTGAATTATCGGGAACATGTCATTTTGTCGGTTCATCCGCATAATGACCGTGGAACGGGGGTAGCGGACGCCGAGTTGGCGATGCTGGCTGGAGCTCAGCGCGTGGAGGGCACCCTGTTCGGAAACGGGGAGCGTACAGGAAACGTAGACATTGTGACGCTGGCTCTGAACATGTACTCGCACGGGGTTGATCCGAGGCTGAATTTCGAAACGCTTCCTGAAATTCTTGCCGTTTATGAACGATTGACCAAGATGAGAGTGAGCGAAAGACATCCTTACGGCGGCGAGCTCGTATTTACGGCGTTCTCCGGTTCGCATCAGGATGCGATTGCCAAGGGCATGAAATGGCGCGAAGAAAAGAATCCGCAGTATTGGTCGGTTCCTTATCTGTTGATCGATCCGAAGGATATCGGCAGACAATACGAGGGAGATATTATCCGGATCAACAGCCAGTCCGGCAAAGGCGGAATCGGTTACGTGCTGCAGCAGAAGTATGGGCTAGATCTTCCTCAGAAGATGCGCGAGCACTTCGGATATTGCGTTAAGAACGTATCGGACCACCAGCAAAAAGAGCTGATGCCGAATGAAATTTACGACATTTTCTTAAAGGAATATGTAAATCTTAAAGCGCCTATCGAGTTGGTTAAATATCGTATCAACGGCGATGAAGACTTTGAGACAGTCGTTGTTGTACGGACGGGCGACGGGGATAAGGAGATTAAAGGTGCAGGGAACGGAAGACTGGATTCGGTCAGCAATGCCCTGCAAACCTATCTGGGATTGGAATATAGCGACCTGGTTTATACGGAACATGCTTTGGAAATCGGTTCTAAGTCGCAAGCGGTCTCTTACATCGGCATTAAAGCTTCGAATGGCCAGGTATACTGGGGCTGCGGCATAGATGTGGATATTATGACCTCGTCGATCAAAGCTTTATTCAGTGCGGTAAATCAAATGAGCCGGAGTATTAACGGGAACCATTAATCTCTATAGGGCACGGTTGCAGGATTTCATAAAGGGCGGGGCTTTGCTTATAAAAGCAAAGGCCCCGCCTTTTTTGTTTTATTGTAATTTCCCCATAGTAACTAACTTTAAAAAAAGAATTTTTTTCAAAAAATTAACTCTTGAAAACGTTTCATCCTCGTTGTAATATATTTTTATCAAGATAATAAATTATTATATCGATAAAAGAGATAAAGGTTATTCGGAAAGGAGAGTGTAAACATTAAATGAACAACAACCGCTATTATCTGGAGAAGTTTTTTCCGGTTGCTTCTTTTATCGCCGCGATTGTCGGGCCCAAATGTGAGGTAGTGGTGCATGATATCAGCGATCCGGAGAGATCGATTATTTTCATTGAAAACGGATTCATCAGCGGTCGGAAAGTAGGCGACGGATCTACCGACCTGGTATTGAAAATCCTAAAAACCGAAGCTTACCGGGAAGAACCGTTTATTGCCAACTATAAGGCTACCGGGAAATTTGGACAGAACTTCAGATCCTCTACTTATTTCATCAAAAATGACGATCAAGAGTTGGTCGGACTCATGTGTTTGAACATAGACGTAACTCACATGGAGGTAGCGGCTGAATGGGTGCAGCATATTTTACAGGGCGGCTCGCCGTCCTTCCTGGCCTCACCGGAAGCTCCCCCGCACCAGCAAGAAAAGCCGTCAGCCGAATACCTCCAAGGTAATCCCGACGACTTGCTGCAGCATATGATCGGTTCGGTGATCGGCAAGCTGGCCATACCGCCGGATCGGCTATCGTCCCAGGAGAAGATCGACATTGTTCGTGAGCTCAATGATCTTGGCGTCTTCTTATTGAAGGGCGGCGTTTCCGAGGCTGCGGCTGCCTTATCCATTTCGGAGCCGACGGTATATCGTTACTTACAGAAGCTTAAATAACAATTACGTGGCAACATATTAAGGATGGTGACATCATGAAATACAACTTTGACGAGGTCATTTCCAGACTGGGAACGAATAGCGCAAAATGGGACGGAACCACTCAGCAGTTGGGAGACGACATGCTGGTTCTCTCCGTGGCGGATATGGATCTGCAAGCTCCGCCTGCGGTAGTTGATAGAGTGGCGGAAGCGGCCCGGCACGGGATATACGGGTATACGGATCTCTATTCACCTTATTATGAAAGCGTTCGTCATTGGCTGGACAAGGCTTATGACTGGCAGGTCCCCGCGGAATGGATCGTGTTCAGTCCCCGGATCATTCAGGCGGTCTCTATTCTTATCGACCGGTTCACAGAGAAGGGTGAGCGGATCTTGATTCATACGCCGGCATATCAGCCGATCGCCAATGCCGTCAAGCTGAATGGAAGACAATTGGCGGAGAGCCCCCTCCGGCTCATCCACGGCCGATATGAGATCGACTTCGAAGACATGGAGCGTCAGATGAAGGAAGGCGTGAAGATGGTTCTTCTTATCTCGCCCCATAATCCGACAGGCCGGGTATGGACCGAGAATGAGCTGCAGCGCATGGCCGACTTATGTTGCCGTTATGATGCATTGATTGTCTCAGACGATATTCATGCCGATTTTATCCACGAAGGGCATGAGCATACGGTGATTGCCAAGTTGTCTGAAGAGGTGGCGAACCGCTCTATTATTTGCACCTCGCCGGGCAAAACGTTTAACCTGGCTAGCTTGGAGATCGCCAATATCGTCATACCGAATCAGCAGTTAAGAGAAAAATTTCAGCTCGGGCTTAAACAGGCCGGCATTCATAATCCCACCTTTTTTGCGGTACCGGCGCTGGAAACGGCCTACACGCAATGCGATGATTGGCTGGACGAGCTTCGCTCCTATATTGCGGACAATATCGCTTATACCGAGAAATATTTTGCGGAGCATATGCCGGAGCTAAAGATTATTAAGCCGGAGGGTACTTATCTGCTGTGGGTAGATTGCTCGGCATGCAGCACAAATGAAAGCGATTTAGTGGAGTGGATCCAGCAAAAAAGCCGGGTAAGCGTCAGCTTCGGCACCTCGTTCGGGGAGGTCGGAGAGGGGTATATCCGTCTCAATGCCGGAGCGCCCCGGGCTCTTCTTAAGGAAGCGTATGAACGGATGTCGAGACATTACCCGTTACGTCATAACCAATAAATTATTCTTTTACATCATAAGGGGGAACTTATCATGGCCAAGCCGATTAAAGAGAAAGTCATTAAGCAGCCTACTCTGTTCTTGGCTTTAGTACCGATCATCACCATGGTTTTACTGCTCTCATTGGGTTATGTATTATTTGAGTTGCCGCCGGAGCCGCTCATTATTGCATCCACCATCGTAGCCGGGATCATCGCCATTAAATTGGGGTACAGCTACGACGATATCATGGGCTCGATTGCTCAAAAAATAGGCAAGACGATGCCGGCCATTCTGATTTTGATCACCGTCGGGTTTATGATCGGTGCCTGGATGGTCGGAGGCACGATTCCAATGATGATATTCTATGGACTTAAAATCATTAATCCTCAGTTTTTGCTCATAACTGCGTTTCTTGTAACATCGGTGGTATCCCTGTGTACCGGAACCTCTTGGGGATCGGCCGGGACCATCGGGATCGCTTTTATGGGCGTAGGTGCCGGACTGGATGCCAACCTTGCGGCTGTGGCCGGTGCGGTGGTTGCCGGAGCTTATTTTGGGGACAAGTTGTCGCCTCTGTCGGATACGACCAATTTGGCGGCGCTGGCTACCGGAGTTAATCTCTATGAGCATATCGGCCATTTGCTTTACACTACGGTTCCTTCCTTCATTGTGGCCAGTGTGGTATTTGTAGTCACCGGTTTGAATACGCACGGCGCGGGAACGGCTATTCCTGAAAAGGTTACTGAAATTATGAATACGTTAAGCACGGTATTCCATTGGAATCTGTTGTTAGTGCTTCCGATTCTGATCGTTCTCTATGGATCGGTCCGGAAGAAACCCACGGTTCCCGTCATGCTGATCTCCTCTGCGGTCGCGATGGCGAATGCCCTGATCTTCCAGGGATTTACCCTGCATGATGTCGTTACCTCCGTCGTGAACGGTTTTGACATTGCGATGGTTCATGTTCAAGGCTTTGATGCTGCAGCGGTGATCCCGGATATTCCGAGACTTCTGAACCGCGGGGGTATGAACTCCATGATGGGCACCTTGTTGATCTGTTTCAGTGCTATTACGTTCGCCGGTACGATTTCGCTTACGAAATCGCTTGAATTGATTGTAAACAAGATCCTCAAGCATGTGCGCTCCACGGGCTCCCTTATTCTTGCAACGATTGCTACCGGCCTTACGATGATCGGGGTTACCAGCAACGGTCAGGTATCGATTCTAATGCCGGGCGAAATGCTGCGGGAGGCTTATATCCGGCGGGGATTGCATCCGAAGAATCTGGGACGGACAGTCGAAGATTCGGCGACAATCATTGAACCTATTCTGCCATGGACGGCTGCGGGTGCTTATATGGCCGGCACGCTGGGTGTAGCCACGCTGTCCTACTTGCCATGGGCTGTGCTATGCTGGACAGGCATCATCTTTGCAATCATTTGGGGATTTACCGGCTTTGGGATTACCAAGCTCACCCCGGACCAGCAGCGGGAAATGTTGAAGGAGTACAGTGGAGAAACCGTTTTGGCAAGTGAAAAATAAATAAAATGGCGTCCCTTAATTGGCGCCTATCAAAGGAGAGAACTTTCATGACACAACCCGAAAGAAAAGCAATTGCAACCAATGAGGCTCCCGGAGCGATCGGTCCTTATTCTCAAGCCGTTCAATTTGGAAACATGATATTTACCTCAGGCCAGCTCGGCATGAACTCCGCCGGAGAATTTCCGCCGACGGTGGAGGAGCAAGCGAAGCAATCGCTAAGCAATGTGAAAGCCATTCTGGAAGCGGCGGGCTTTGGTATGGAACAGATCGTCAAAACGACCGTGTACCTGCAGGATATGACCGATTTTGCCTCAGTGAACGAGGTGTATGCTACCTTTTTCTCCGAACCTTACCCTGCACGCAGTGCCGTTGAAGTAGCCAAGCTGCCGAAGGACGGTCTTGTTGAAATCGAAGTCATCGCCGTAAAATAATCAGATGCTAAGCGCATTAATCTGAGTACCAAATAAGATAAAGTCTTTCGTCTCCTAACGGAGATGGAAGACTTTTTTTGCGACCCATAGACGATTTCCGCAATGAACGCTAAACTAGGAAAGTCGAAAGCAAAAAAACAATTAGGAGCATGTACAACGTGACTGTAACCGATCGAATTCCATCTTGGAAAAAACTAAGTCTCTTTGCCGTGACCTGGCCCATCCTCGTCGATTCCGTACTGCGGATGATGCTGGGCACGGTTGACGTGTTTATGTTAAGCCGCATTTCCGACAAGGCCACAGGTGCGGTAGGTCTGGCCAATGAAATTATATACTTCTGCATTTTGATGTTCGGGTTTGTCGGTATCGGCACGAGCGTTGCGGTCTCCCAGTATATCGGTGCCGGGCGTGAAAAAGAAGCAAGCCGCATCTCGGCGATGGCCATTACGATGAACCTGATCTTCGGCATCCTCGTCAGTATGACCCTCTTGTTTTTCGGAGAGACCCTTCTGCACTTGTTGAAACTGGATCCCGAACAAATCGGAATCGCCAGCCATTATCTAAGGATCATCGGCGGGTTTATCTGGATTGAGGCACTCTCTTATGCGGTTTCCTCCGTCATCCGTGCCAGCGGACATACGAAGAGCGTGATGTATGTGACGCTGGGCGTCAACTTATTGCATGTGACAGGAAACTATTTACTGATTTTCGGTAACCTGGGCTTTCCGGAGATGGGCGTAACAGGAGCGGCTATTTCGACGGTCGTCAGCCGTTTTCTGGGAATCATAGTTCTCCTCGTGATTTTATACCGCCGCATTCCCGCGCCGATTCGTTTGAAGGATTATGTGACTTGGAAAAGATCCTATGCGAAGCAGGTTCTTAGCGTGGGCCTGCCTGCTGCGGGCGAGCATCTCGCTTGGCAGTCGCAGTACCTGATGATTATGAGCTTTGTTAATATGATTGGCATCACGGCGCTGAACACTCATGTATATGTAATGAACGTATCCAACTACTTCATGGCTCTGGCTTTGGCGATCGGGGCGGGTACGGAAATTATCGTCGGGCAGATGGTCGGTGCGGGAGAAATGAAAGAAGCGTACCGGAGACTGATGAAGAGCGTGAGAATCAGCTTCATATTAACCTTCGCCGTCGTAGGCGTCGCCGTCATCTTCCGGCATGGACTGATTGGGATGTTTACGGAGGACCCTGCCATTATAGCGGCAGGAGCGAGTATTTTCCTGCTCTCCCTCATCATTGAACCGGGCCGGACTTTCAACATCGTCATTATCAATTCCTTGCGCGCCGCCGGGGATGCGCGTTTTCCCGTTATGATGGGCGTACTCTCGATGTGGGGAGTCTCGGTACCGCTTGCCTACTTCCTGGGCGTACATCTCGGGTTCGGGCTGATTGGCGTATGGATCGCCTTTACGGTTGACGAGTGGCTGCGCGGGCTCATCATGCTGCTTCGTTGGAGAAGCCGGGCCTGGGAGAAGAAGGCGCTCGTTAAGCCGGAAAACATTTCGGAGGCAGCGTAGCGATATAGAGGTACATTTGCCGAGTTAAATATGGAAATTATGAAGCAGCCCAAGTTCAAACGCCTTCACGACTGCACCAATTCGGGTTTTTGCTCCAAGCTTCTGGTTGATCGAAGCAAGGTGATATTCAACGGTCCGTTGACTGATCGCCAGTTCTGACGCAATTTCTTTGTTCGTTTTTTCTTGCGCCAGCATCCGGAGCACTTCCCGTTCGGCTGGAGTCAGAGCGTCGGTTGAACTATGGGCTGCTCCTATATTTTCAGGAACGAGAATATGGCCAAGCATGCTTTGCTTGATGGCATTAATGATTTTCGCATAGGATGCTTGTTTTGACAGGTAGGCATGAACGCCGATCTTAAAAGCTTTAAAGTAGAACTCCTCATAGGTATAACCGGACAGCAAGATGATTTTCAGGGCATTTCCATAGCGCTCCTTCAGTTGAAGCGCCAGTTGAAATCCGTCGGTATGGGGCAGCGAGATATCCATCAGCACGACATCGGGACAGCTCCGTTCAATTTGGACGGTAAATTCATAAGGATCGGTGAACGCATGCGGCACTTCAATACCGGGTTCAGCCTCGAGCCGGTTTTTGAGCCCTTCAAGCAAGAGGGGATGGTCGTCCAGTAAATATACGCGAATGCTCGTATTCATAAAATCAGGTCTCCTTAAAAAGAGGTAGCTTCAGAGTAATCGAGGTCCCTTGGCCGGGGACGGAATTGATACCGGTAATCCCCCCTAACTGCTCAACCTGGTCGCACACGGACAGCAATCCGAAGCGGGCGTCGCCGGACTTAGATCTCTCCAGGGAGGTAGGGTCCAAAAAACCTATGCCATTATCGGTAACACTGCAAAAGACGTGTTCGCGGCTCATCCAGAGCCGGACTTGCATTTCCGTCGCTTGAGCATGCTTGAATACGTTGACGATGAGCTCGCGGACGGCGCGGAACAGATTGGCTTTAATGTAGGCTGGAAACGGTTCTGGCGAGGGAGCCTCATAGTGCAGGGAAACCACGATTTCTTCCTCGCGGTTCAAGTCCCGAAGCAGCCAGCGAAGCGCTTCCTGCAGGTCTCCCTTGTCCAGAATATGCGGATAAAGAAGATCGCTGAGTGACCGAATGCTACGTTGCGAATCGTATAAACATTTTAGCCAGGTGGCTGCCCGTTCCGCCTCGTATCGGCCTGTATCAATCAACTCCTCCAGATCCCGGGAGAGGAAAATCAGGTTTTGCAGCAGATCGTCGTGAAGAAAATAGGAAATCCGGATTTTTTCGGCCTCCCTGGCTTCTATCGCCGCTTGGTCGTAGGTTCGTAAGTCGCGGCGATCGCCGCGGCCGACCTCATCCTTTTTCCGCTTGTACTCGTGTTGAAGTTGAATAATTTGTTGGATATTTGCCAGCAACTCGGTCGCTTGGCCGCGGATTTTCTCGATGATGTCCTGCTCGCTTGAGGAGAATGGCGTTTGGTCCGCTTTCGGACCGAGGCATAAATAGCCGAATCTCCGGCTGCCGGGATTCTCGGATAATTCCATTACCCGGTGGAAATTCGCTTTGCGGATCCAATCGTCGTTATCCGGCTGATCGGCTACCCCGAAAGTCCACTTGTCTTTGTAGATGCCGGAGCCGTAGATGAGGGGATACCCCTCGTTGCCTTGATAGACGATGACGAGACCTTGCAATTCAATCCGATCGTGGACGAGGTCGGCAATGAGTTTCAACATGTCACGGATATGATTCGTTTCATGGAGCTGCAGTGACAAGCTAAGCTTTTGATTCTTCAACCAATTCCGTGTATGATCCCCTTGGCGCCTTATGTAGGGAAAAAGCTGCCGATAACCCCACGTCGCGACGGTGAATAGGATCCAGAGACCGACGGCATAGGCTGGATTGCCCCAAACGGCCGCCAGCACCAACAAGCTGAGCGTGAAGCAGCAATAAAGAGTCCGCAACGCAAGCTTGGAGAGAAATCCTTTCAGATCGAGCATCTGACGTCGAACTAACAAATAGGTAAAAGTGCCGGAAAGGGGAACAAGTCCGACTAAGGTATACTCCTCCGGTACAAAGCTGAATTTCCATAAAAGATAGGGAAGAGCAAAGAGCAGGATGTAGGGCATCAGACTTAGGGATGCGCCGATCAATAAGATAAACAGCTGGTTCTTTTCAATTCTGTCAAATCCAGTCCAGTGAAAGGCCGTAATGCCGACCATAAGGACGAGGGTGAAGATCAGGGAGAAGTTGAGCAAATCCGTCACCCAAATGGGAAACCATGTTTTCCGAATAAAAATGAAGGCAACGAATAGGGAAAAGAGGATGGCATACACCCGGTAAATGAGAAGAAGTGTTCTGAACTTAGAGAACGTGGCTCGAAAACCAAACAGCAGATAAAAGGATAGCATAACATAAAGTAGCCACACGGCGACAAAAGGGAATAAATAGTTGCTCAGCGGGATCTCATCCGAAAACAGGTATACGATACTGAACGCCATCATCAAATTCATGAGAAAAAAGCGTCGAAAAAGGCGAGACTCCGGTCTTTTGCGGACGGCATACAATCCCACCCCCAGGAGGAACACTTCGACCAGGAAGGCAAAGCCGTTTTCCATATAATCCGTACGGGTCGGGTTGAACTCGATAGTCCGCTGGTGCCCTGTCTTATCGAGTATTTCGATTTTCTTGGTATGGATCAACAAGTCATTTCCGCCTATGGAGAAGAGGCGGGGACCCGGTTTTTCGTCAAAGGAGAGGATGCGATCGCCAGGCACAAGGCCGGAGGAAGAGGCGAGGGAGTTCGTCTGGACACCGGAAATGACCCATTCCGAGGGGGCGCTTTGCTTGAAGCTAATTCCGGTATAGGGAGTCGTCAAAGAGCGGTATTGAATATAGGAAGCCGTCCCTATAAAAAAGACCAGACAGCTATAAATGAAAAGGCGATTCCAACGGGAATGGTTGAGGCGGCTCCGCATGGTTCATGATCCTCCAAAGAACTTTTTATTATTATAAAGAAAAGCAAGCGTTTTGTCGTCAACGCTTGCTTTTTTTGCTTATTAAAGCAGGTTTTGCAGGAGCCGGTATATCAAGGCCGCCGCTTCTTGATTCAACATTTTATCACGGGGCCTGTATTCCACAGGTCCGTTGGAAGGTTGGACTTCGAGGCCGTACAATTGTTTTCCGATCACATATTGAACGCCTTCGGAGGCCCAAGAGGAAGCGGGCGTCTTCAGGTCAGCCTGAACCGGGGCAGCACCTAAACCCAATTTGGCCGTCTGCCAAATGATCGAGGCTGCTTCTTCACGGGTTAAAGGCTCGCCGGGATGGAATGTTCTGTCCGGGTACCCTCGAATAATGCCGAATTCATAGGCCGTTTGAATTTCTGCCGCATAGGGGCTTTCCCTCACATCTGTAAAAGAAGCGGGCTGGCCGGACAGTTGGAACCCGGTAAGCGGGAATAGCCAGCCAATGAATTGGGCACGGGTAACGGGTTTGTCCGGTTCGAAGTTCGTCCCTTCCGGAATGGCCCCCATTTGAACTAACGGATAGATGTACTCGGCATAGGGGTGACCTACGGGAACATCTTTAAATTCCTTGGGCGGCTGCAGCTTCTCTGACCAACTGTCGGTAAAATTATAGGAGAAATAGAGCACGTTTCCGTTGTCATCCAGTTGGAATCCCGCAGGCATTCCTGCTTCGTCCTGAAATAACAGGTCACCAGTTTGACGTAACGTATGGGTGCCGTAAGTATCCTCTACCCTTAGAGCTCCGTCCATGGCTGTGACGGATGATCGCAAGGCGGGTGTGCGTAAATGACGGTACAATCCTTCAAAGCGCTTCAGTTCCTCTTTGGTTGGTGCCGGGGTAACGAAAGCCGCGTCATTACCTGTTTGAGGGAAGTAACGGTCCATGAACTGCTCCAAAAAGGCAGCCCGTAAATTGCCTTTGTCACTATTGAGCGCCAGAAATATTCCGGTGTTCTGATCGGGGAGAAGCGACAAATTGGAATGGAACCCGGCCAGATCGCCGCCTTTTTCTACGACCGTATGGCCGTTATAAAATTGCGGATAATTGAATTCAAAGGCATATCCGACTCCGGGCATGTCCGGGTGAATGGCGACGCTCTTGTTCTCCATCTCTTGGATGGAAGATTCGTTCAGAATGCGGGCATTGCCCCATTTCCCTCCGCTCGTCATAGCCAGAAGAAAACGGGCCATGTCCGCTCCCGTGGTGAACATACCGCCTTCCGGAGCGCTGTCGGGAACATTGCCGTAAGGCTCAATCTCGCCAAATGTGTTGTCGTATGACGTAGCGAGGGCTAGTTTGACCTTCTCGCCATACATAAAGGTGCTGCTGTTCATCGCCAGCGGCTCGAACACATTCCGGGACATGTAATCCTGGAAGGGCTGGCCGGATATTTCCTGAATGATATAACCTTGTAAAGAAAACGCATAATTGTCGTAGCGGAATACTTTGCCGGGTTTTTGGACCACTGTCGGGACCGTGTCTTTGACAAAGCGTTCCAGGGAGTAAGAAGTTCCCGGGTTGATGGTATTGTCCGTAAGATCAAAGCCGCTGGTATGGGTCATTAGATGTTTTATCGTGAGGGGGGAGCCGGTTTGATTAGGAATGGGCAAGTCTGGCAAATAAGCCTGGATGTCTTTATCCAGATCGACCTTACCAGCCTCTTTCAATTGCATGATGCCAACTGCGGTAAACAGTTTGGATACGGAGGCTATGCGGAACAGGGTATGCTCGGGGTCGACGGGTTTCTTATCGGCGATATCGGCATAGCCGTACCCTTTGTTCAGCAGAATTTCTCCGTCTTTGACGATGACGAGTATGGCGCCCGCCAATTGGTCCTTTATTTCCCGTTGCCGAAAGAAATCATTCGCGAAGGCAGTGACATCGCTCTTTTCTAATTTTATTGAGGAAGGATTTTGTTGCGGTTCCGCGGCGGCGATCACGGAGGACGGCAGTAATAGAACGGCCGCGAGCAAGAAGCCCATCATTTTCTTCAAGATTCTCTCCCCTTTCCATATTCGGTATCCCTATGGTACCACCCGAGTCTCGACTTGAAATCCGTAGAAGAGTGCGGGAGAGGACGTGTTTGCGAATCATTTTTGCGCGATTCCGCAATCCGATGCTAAATATGGCCTATTGCGCTAAACCGGTAGCCGACCTGTCTTTGACCGACGTAAACGGAAAAACCGGCGATCCAAGCCGCAATAAGAAACGAGAAACAGCACCAATCCGATAAGCGCGGAAGATGCTGTTTCTCGTTTTTATATATGAACGTTTTACCAGGAGTTATACGGGCGGAAGAAACTCGGCAGAAATGTCTGGATTCACATGATACCTTCCTCTAGGCACCACCAATGGAGAGCCCGAAATCGGATCTTCGATCACGGTGCAATCCAGTCCGAAAATGTCCTTAACCAAGGTGCTTGTAATGACCTCTGACGGCTCACCCTCAGCGACAAGCTTTCCCTGATGAAGCGCAAAAATATGGTCGGCATAACGCGCGGACAAGTTGATGTCATGGAGCACCATGACAATCGTGGTTCCGTGTTTCCGGTTCAGATCGGTGAGCAGGTCCAAAATCTCGACTTGATAGGTGATATCCAAAAAGGTCGTCGGTTCATCGAGAAATAAAATGTCGGTTTCCTGCGCGAGAGCCATGGCAATCCAGACGCGCTGGCGCTGCCCGCCGGACAGCTCGTCGATCGGATGGTTGGCAAACTCCATGATATCCATAATTCTCATGGCTTCGGCCACGGCCTCATTATCCTTTTTAGTCCATCCGCCGAACAAGGACTGATGCGGAAACCTTCCCCGTCCAACCAGATCCGCTACAGAGATTCCTTCCGGCACGATAGGGGATTGAGGCAGCATGCCTATTACCCGGGCCAATGGCTTGGACGGGAGCTTGCCCAGCGGCTTTCCGTCGAGCGTAATGGCTCCGGAAGTGGGCTTTATCAGCCTTGCCAGTGTTTTGAGAAGCGTTGATTTACCGCAACCGTTGGCCCCGATAATAACGCTTATTTTATGGCTGGGTATGACCAGGCTTACGTCTTGGATCACCGTTTTATTCTCATAGCCCGCTACGAGCTGTTCGGCTTGAAAAAGATGTGTCGGCTTCATTATAACTCTCCCTTTCGATTCATTTGGATCAGCAAGAAAATCAGATACGGTGCTCCGAGTAATCCGGTAATGATGCCCACAGGAAATCTGTACTCAAAAGCAAATTGTCCGATTAGATCTGCCGCCAAAACCAAATTAACGCCTACAAGACCTGCCGGAATGACGTTGGAGAAGCCAACTCCCGCCAGTCTTTTCGCGATCGGTCCCGAAAGGAAGGAGACGAAGGCTATGGGACCCGTGGTGGCGGTAGCCATAGCAATCATGAAGACGGAACCCAGAATGAGCACAATTCTAGTCTTGTCTGTAGCAACCCCTAGAGAAGACGCCGATTGTTCACCAAGCTCCAAAATATCGAGATGTCTTCCCAGCAGGATCACGACAGGGGCCAAAACAAGAACCGTTATGACAAGGGGAGGCAACTGATGCATTTGAGAGCCATTGAGGCTGCCCGAAAGCCATCTGATCGCTGCGGGAACATCCTGTTCCGCACTAACCAGCAGCAGATAGGAGATTAAGGCGTCAAGCATGGCCTGTATACCGATCCCGACAAGGATTAATCGCCCGATGGAGAAGGACGTTCCTCTGGACAATAGATAAATGACGATCACCGTAGCCAGACCGGCAATCACCGAAGCAACAGAAACTACCGCTCCGCTCGTATGCAGGATGATGATGCAAAAAACAGCCGCCGCACTCGAACCGGAGGTAATCCCGAGGACATTCGGGTTGGCAAGCGGATTACGCAGCATGGTCTGGAAGGTGTACCCGGCAACGCCAAAGGCAAATCCGGCAAACAGACCCGCCAGCATTCTCGGCAGACGAATCGTATTCACCGCAAAAGACACGCCTTTAAGCTGCTCTCCCGTAAGGGCTCGGAGTACGTCTTTAACCGGATAGATCGTGTTCCCCAATAAAAGCATGGCGCAGCATAGACCAACTGCAAGAATAGCAAGGATGCCGGTAACAAGGATCCATCTGCGGCGTCTTTGCCGCCGTCCCGTAACAATAAATTGAATGGATTGATTATTCATAATGAACGCACTTTCGATTTTATGGCTAATAGGATTAGGATGGGAGCACCGATAAACGCCGTAACAACGCCGACTTCCAGTTCTCCGGGGCTGCCGATGAGCCGGCCGCATACATCGGATATCGTCAAAATGATCGCTCCCGAAATAGCTGACATGGGTATAACGAAACGCAGGTCGGGGCCAAGAATCAGCCGTATGACATGGGTGGATAAAAGCCCGATAAAACCAATTGGCCCTGCAAGCGCAGTGGTAGCACCGCATAAGAGGACACCGGCCAGAGCCGCAACCAGTCTCAGCGTTCCGGTTCGAACGCCTTGTCCGGCCGCCACCTCATCCCCCAGTGCCAGTGCATTCAGAGCAGGAGCGGTAAGGATCGCGATCAATACCCCGATGACCAAAAACGGGATAAACGTGGCAATCCCGCTCCAGGTTGCCGAACCTACGCTTCCCACTTGCCAAAACCGGAATTGATCCATGACATAAGAACGCGGAATCATGATGGCCGTAACCAAGGAAGAAAGGGCAGCGCTTGTAGCGGCGCCCGCCAGAATAAGCTTAATGGGCGTGGCACCTCCACGCCCCATTGAGCCAATTCCGAATACGAACACTGCAGTAATCGCAGCCCCGGCTAAAGCCAGCCATATATATTGATTAGCGGTACTTATGTTTAAGAATGCAATTCCGCAAACTACAAATAATGAAGCGCCCGTGTTTACCCCTAGGATACTCGGGTCCGCGAGCGGGTTACGAGTTACCGCCTGCATAAGCGCTCCGGAAACCCCGAGTGCCGCACCGCAGAACAAACTGAATACCGTTCGGGAAATCCTCTTGCGGACCACGCTCGCCCCGTAGGAGTCGACATCAGGGTGAAATAGACCGTCGATCAGTTCGGGAATTCTCACCAGCCGGGAGCCCAGGACCAGAGAGGCGAGCACGCATATGCCCAGCAAGACTAAACAAATGATAAGCACCTTCGTAAAATTCCGCGGAATAAGAGAGTTAGAACTATTCATGGATCTTGCTTATAGCTCCGTCAATTAAACCTAAATATTCATCGATAGTATAAGAAATCGAAAGCGGGTTCGGATTCCCGGAAGCCGCCAGAGGGGTACCGTCACCAATGAACACTACGGAACCGCGTTGAATCGCCGGGATTTTGCCAAGCAGAGGATCCGCTTTAACCGCTTGATACAAGTCCTCGCCGCCATATCCGATCAAGATATCGGCATCGTTCAGAACGTCGGCATTTTCAGCGCTTAAATTCATGGAATAGCTGGTAGGGTCCGTAATCTGTTTCGTAACACTTTCAGGGTAAACCATGCCTAACTCAAGCAGGAATGAGCCGCGTGGATCCGCAGGGGTATAAATATGTAACTTGGACATATCCTTAGCCGAGAAGTTCACCCAAACCACTTTTTTGCCCTGCATATCAGGATGAGCGCTTGATTTTTCCTTAATTAAGTTCTCGGTGTCTTTAATGAGCTGTTCGCCTTCCGCTTTCATACCCATACCGGTTGCATTCAACAGGACCTGCTCACGCCATGTAGTCAGCCAAGGCGTAGTCGGATAGGCCACCACCGGGGCAATTTGAGTAAGAATATCGTAGTCTTCCTGCGTAATGCCGGAGTAAGCTGCAAGAATTACATCCGGATTTGAGTCCGAAATCGCTTCGAAATCAAGGCCGTCCGTATCTTGAAATACATTAGGGTCCTTTACGCCAAGTTCCTCCAGCTTTTTGGCTGTCCATGGCAAAAGTCCGCTGTCATCCTGGACGCCGTAATTCGCCGCCGAGAAACCTACGGGTACAACTCCAAGGGCAAGGGCGACATCATGGTTCGCCCATTGAATGGTGGCGATGCGCTCAGGCTTGCTCTTAATAACAGTTTCGCCAAAAGCGTGCTTGATCACGATCGGATATCCGGAAGCTTCATCTTGAGAGGCCGGCGGTTCGGTGTTTGTTGAACTATTCGCCGAATTGTTCGCAGCTGCGGATGGTGTAGAATTAGTGCTTGTTTTCTCTCCGGAACAACCGGCAAGAACGAGTATAAACGCAAACGAAAATAATAATGTTTTTAACGGGAACCCTTGTTTCAGCTTCATGAATTGTACCCTTCCTTATATAAGATTTAGTTTCTATTGTCCACTTGATAATGATTATCAATGTCACTAAATATATAATCGCTTGAGTTAATTGTCAATGGAAAATTTGGAAGCGGCATTAACTCTTGGTATTGTGCATTGATATCGTTGATTACTCATATAGAAAGAGATTTTATCGTTTACTATAATTGGAATGACGGCGCAAATCGCCAAAGGATTAGATTACGAATAGGGAGGAACCATGCTGCAATCACTAATTTTCGATATGGATGGCACGTTATTTCAAACCGATAAAATCCTGGAATGGTCCCTGGAGGATACGTTTAACCATTTGCGTGCGCTAAATAAATGGGATCGGGCAACCCCGCTCGATCAATACCGTCAAATTATGGGCGTACCCCTTCCGAAGGTATGGGAAACCTTGTTACCTCATCATTCCAATGAAGTGCGGAAGAAGACCGATGCTTATTTTCTGGAGAGGTTAATTGAGAATATCAAAAGGGGAAAGGGTGCTCTTTATCCTAACGTGAAGGAAGTTTTCACTTTTGCAAAAGAGAATAATTGCTCGATCTACATAGCCAGTAATGGGTTGGCGGACTATTTAAATGCCATTGTGAATTATTACGATTTGGACCACTGGGTGACCGAAACATTCAGTATCCAGCATATCGAATCCTTGAATAAGTCAGACTTAGTCCGGTATATTATAAAAAAATATGGTATAACGAATGCAGCGGTAGTTGGAGATCGGCTTTCGGATATAAAGGCAGCCAATGATAATGGTTTAGTAGCCATAGGTTGTAATTTTGACTTTGCGCAAGCAAGCGAGCTCTCCCAGGCTGACATCGTCATTGATGATTTGCTAGAATTAAGAACGATTCTACCCCGATTGCAGGATTCGCTTTCCAGAGAGTAGAACTGAAATAAATGTAAGATGACCAGGCGCATTCCGGGTACGCCCTAGTTGCAGGAGGAGAACAATATGAAGTCGATCACCGTTCAAAGTCTTACGGAAACGTTCCAATTGGAAGTGCTTGCGGGGGCCAGCCGAATGGACCGGACGATTACCCGTCCGCGGACGCATAGGCCTGGACTGGAGTTTGTCGGGTATTTCGATTTCTTTCCTATGGAGCGGGTGCAGGTGCTCGGCCGCAAGGAAATTACTTATTTACTTACGCTGAGTATAGAGGAACGCAAGCTGCATATCGGGAATATCGTCAAATACCATCCGCCGTGCTTTATTGTGACGTCGGGACAGCAGGAGATTCCCTATCTGAAGCTGTTCTGCGATCAGGAGGGCATTCCGCTGCTGCGGACACCGGAGACGACCACCGAATTTATCGCCAAGCTGGACAGGTATCTGGTGAAGGCGATGGCTCCCGAAATATCCATTCACGGGGTATGCGTGAACGTATCGGGCATAGGCATTCTGCTCAGAGGCAAGTCAGGAATCGGCAAAAGCGAGACGGCCCACACGCTCATCCGCCGAGGCCACCGGTTCGTGGCCGACGATATTGTGGTGCTCAAAAAGCTCGGCCCGGCGACACTTCTGGGCACGCATAACGAGACGACACGCGAGTTCCTTGCGCTTCGAAGCATTGGGCTGATCAACGTTGTACGCCAATACGGGCGCAGGGCGTTTCAGGACGAAACGCGAATCGTGCTCGATATTGAGCTTGCTCCGTGGCAGGAAAATTCCTTAAATAACGAGCTGGAGGTAGTGCCTCAGTTCACCGAATACCTCGGAGTTCAAATCCCGCATATCGAAGTCCAGCTTCAGCCTGGACGCGATGTAGCCGGTTTGATCGAGGCAGCGGCTAACAATTGGTATCTCAAGCAATTGGGTTACAGCGCGGCCGAAGAGTTCATGCAGCGGATCGAGAATGAGATGCAGTAGGAAATAAAGAAGGAGCCGGCGGGATAAACTGGTACCCATAGTTTGGACACTTTGAAAAAAGGTGTTCAGGCTGTGGGTACCTTTTTGTATACTGGAATAAGCATCGGGGGGGGATTGCATGAGCAAGAAGAGATTTACCGAAGAGGACCG
>NZ_JAGQEH010000015.1:0-90050 GCF_018101095.1 Paenibacillus sp. Marseille-P2973 | reverse complement strand
TATTACAACCATCACAGGTATCAATGGGGATTAAAAAAGATGACCCCTGTTCAGTACAGGAATCATCTATTGTCTGTTGCCTAAGCCTTCTCTTTTTTAAGTGTCCTTGACAAGGGTACCAGTTTAGAAGACCAGGTTCTTTTTGCTATCAGCGAAATTATTCTGACTTAAATAGTCGTTCAAATACAATGATATAGTCGGCTTATCGGCAGTGATATGCTTATAAAGTGTATTAAAATAAATATTGGTATCCGTTAAATCCTTTTCCCATCATAAAGAGAGGTGTGCATCTATGGAACTTTTGTTATTATCGGAAGAATTAACCCGACAGTACTGCCGGAAAATTTTGATGCCTGAAGGGGCAACTGAAATCTTGGCGGACATCGCCAACAAAATAAACCAGGATCAGAAACTTTATGACATTTATACGGAATTCTATAAGAATTATATCGACAGCGGGCTCTGGACGACGACTTGGGATTCACCGCCTATGGATCCTTATGTAGAAGAAATCTTCGGAAAGGAAGCCACGCTGTTCTATCTGCATGCCGCATTGCAAAGACTGCCTCTTACAGAACAAAGGTATGCCGAGCGAGGGCTGAGTGAACAATTATTGGTAGAAACCCTGAGCGACATCGGAGTATGGGTACAAAACGCTTATAATTTACTAGGGCACTACGCCATTAGAAACTTCGGATGGATCTGGAGGCATCTTGAAGCCAGAATGTTCCGGCTGGGCGGAATACAATTTATGGCGACGGAATTTTCCGGAGTCGTTAAAGGCTTTTACAATGAGAATGAAAAATCATGTTTGTTCTTATGCGGGGAAGGTATGGAGCTAAGAGCAAACGGCGATATGCAGGGAGTATGCAATAAAGAGAAGACGACCGATGGCTTCGTTACGGAATATCGGGAGACCGAAGATTATTTTATCGGGAGTCCCATCACGCCTCTCGGCAAAGGCTTGAATAAGCAGGTTAAGCTCAAAAAGAAGGAATGGACCAAGGTGCTGGATAAAGGGGATACCGTGTTTGAGATCCACATTCCGAGAAATACCCCTTTCGATATGGAATCTGTACAGGCCAACTACATGCAAGCCAAAGAGTTTCATGCCGCCCATTTTCCGGAAGTCGAGTCTAAAGGGATGGTATGCCACACCTGGTTATTTACTCCCCAGCTTCGGGAGATGCTGCCGCCGACCAGCAATATCGTCAAATTCCAAAAGCAGTTTTACCTCTATCCGACTGCGGGTTCGGTGCGCTTTTTATGGAACTTTGTATTTAATGACTTGACCGAGTTAAAGGATGCCAAGCCCGACAACTCATTAAGGAAACAAGTTCTCCGTTATCTGGAAGAAGGTAAAGAGATATTTGATATGAACGGGATTTTTCTTGATATATGCGGGGATTTTGGAACCGTAACCTACGAAACGGAATAAGCACAAAAAGAAAAACACCGGAGGAGCCAGCTAATGCTAATTGGTCCCTTCGGTGTTCTTTTATTCGGCATCAGGCGTTGAGCTTCTCCAGCAATCTCGGCTCATTAGTTTATTGATTCAGAATACTCTCTTCCAACATCGCGGATTTGTCTCCGTATTCCTTGATAATATGCCGCTCGCCCCAAGCGCACAGGGAATCGAGTATTCCTCGCAGACTCAAACCGTACTCGCTAAGCTCGTACTCGACCCTTGGCGGTACCTCGTTGTAACTGATCCGGTTGACGATGCCGTCCTTCTCCAGCTCCCGGAGTTGCTGGGTCAGCATTTTCTGGGTAATGGCGGGCATGAGACGCTTCAGGTCGCTCGTTCTTTTCTTACCGTGCGTTAAATGGCAGAGGATGACGCATTTCCATTTTCCCCCGATGACTTCCAAAGTAGCCTCTACCGAGATGTTGTACTTCTTATTCTTGTTGGCTACAGCCATGTTTTTGCCTCCCTATGATTATCCAATAGGCACTTTTTAGTACCTATATCACTTTAAAGTACGTACTGTTCAATGTTGTTTCAATACATGATAATAACACTTGCCGGCCGGCGAATACAACTTGGAGGAGTGGAACCTTGAATCTAGAAAAAAGACGCAGTACTCTTGCGCTTCTGGCTTTAGCCGTCAGTGCTTTTGCGATCGGCACCACCGAGTTCATCAGTGTAGGACTGCTCCCTCTGATCGCTGAAGACTTTCATATATCCGTTACGACCTCAGGTTTGGCCGTAACATTGTACGCCCTGGGCGTGACCTTCGGTGCCCCGATTTTAACGTCCCTGACCTCCGGCGTTTCCCGAAAAACGCTGCTGTTAGGGATCATGATCGTTTTTATTGCCGGTAACAGCCTGGCTGCCGGTGCGGGAAGCATCGGCGTGCTGCTTGTCGCACGCATTGTATCCGCCTTGGCGCACGGCGTGTTTATGTCCATCGGATCGACGATTGCCGCCGACCTCGTCCCCGAGAACCGGAGAGCCAGCGCGATCGCGATCATGTTCTCCGGGCTAACGGTAGCGACCGTGACCGGCGTCCCGCTCGGAACCCTGATCGGCCAACAATGGGGCTGGCGTATGGCCTTCCTCGCGATCGTAGCGATCGGCGTGCTGGCGTTCATCGCCAACTTGGCCCTCGTCTCCGGGAACCTTCGCAAAGGAACGCCAACCCGGCTTCGCGATCAGCTTAACCTTGTTACCAACGGACGATTGCTGCTAGCTTTTGCCATTACTGCCTTGGGGTACGGCGGCACTTTTGTCGTCTTTACCTATTTATCCCCTTTGCTTCACGAGATAACCGGATTCAAGGAAGAAACGGCAGCCGTCATCCTTCTTATATACGGAATCGCCATTGCCATCGGCAATGTTATCGGAGGCAAGGCCGCCAACCGGAAGCCGGTAAAAGCCTTGTTCTATATGTTCGCGATTCAGACTCTCGTGCTGTTCATCCTGGCCTTTACTATTCCGTATAAAACGGCCGGGCTGATCACCATTTTCCTGATGGGATTGTTTGCTTTCATGAACGTCCCCGGCCTGCAAGTTTACGTCGTCCTGCTGGCTGAGCGCTTTGCGCCAAAAGCGAAGGACGTGGCTTCCGCGCTCAATATCGCGGCTTTCAATGCGGGTATTGCCATCGGCGCCTATCTGGGCGGAATCGTGACCGACCGTATCGGGCTTGTTCATACCACCTGGGTCGGAGCGGTCATGGTCCTCAGCGCCGTGTTCCTAACGGCTTGGGCACGTACCCTGGAGAAAAAGGACGTCGCCGGGACCACAGCGGCCACCCGCTCCATGAATCCCGCCCCGCAAAATGGGTAACTATAAAAAGAATTGTAGTTTCGAGAACTGAATTAACTAAATGAATAGGAGTTGGAATAAAGAATGATTAATCATTTACAAGATACGGTTACTTTGCACAACGGAGTAAAAATGCCCGGACTGGGTCTAGGGGTTTTTAAAGTCGAAGAAGGCCCTGAACTGATCCAAGCGGTAAAAGCCGCAGTGAAGCATGGCTACCGCAGTATCGATACAGCGGCAGTCTATCAAAATGAAGGCAGCGTGGGAGAGGCTATTGCCGAATTGTTCAAGGAGTCTACGGTCGCTAGAGAAGATCTGTTCGTTACCTCGAAAGTATGGAATGCCGATCTGGGCTATGAGTCCACCTTGGCCGCCTATGAGACAAGCTTGAACAAGCTAGGCCTGGACTACCTCGACCTGTATCTCATCCATTGGCCGGTAAAAGGCAAATATAAAGACGCTTGGAGAGCGCTGGAAACCTTGTACCGCGACGGTCGGGTCAAAGCTATCGGCGTAAGCAACTTCCAGGTTCATCATCTTGAGGACCTAATGAAAGACGCAGAAATCAAACCTATGATCAACCAAGTGGAGTTTCACCCTCGCCTGACGCAAAAAGAGGTTCGCACATTTTGCAAGGAGCATGGCATTCAAATGGAGGCTTGGTCCCCGCTCATGCAGGGCGAGCTTTTGAATAACGAGGTATTGAAGGGCATCGCCGAAAAACACGGAAAATCCGTAGCCCAAATCATCCTGCGGTGGGATGTGCAGCATGGTGTCGTCACGATTCCAAAGTCTACGAAAGAGCAGCGGATTATCGAGAACGCGGCACTCTTCGACTTCGAGCTGACGGAAGACGAGATGAACCAAATCGACGGTTTGAACGAAGACCGCCGGGTCGGTCCGGATCCGGACAACTTCGATTTTTAACCCGAATGAGCGCATAAAGAAGAACCTGGCCCCTCCCAGTGGAGTGAAGGCCAGGTTCTTCTTTTGTATATATTTCGCCGATTCTCCCGGCTTATTCCTGCGGCTCTCCGGCTGCTTCCCAGCGGGCGATTTCCTCCCGGACCCGCGGCGCCACCTCGGTGCCGAGCAGCTCGATGGACCGCATGACATCCTCATGGGGCATCGTACCGAGCGGGCAATGGAGCATAAAGCGGGTGATACCGACGTTCTTGCGCAAGTGGATAATCTTCTGCGCAACCGTCTCCGGGTCGCCGACGTACAGCGCCCCCTCCAGGCTTCGTGCGGCATCAAAGGAAGCGCGGCTGTAATGGCCCCAGCCCCGCTCCCGGCCGATCACATTCATCGCAGCCTGGGTCGACGGGAAGAACTTATCCGCTGCGGACGCCGTATCCTCGCCGACAAAGCCATGCGAATGCGAGGCCACCGGCAGCTTGGACACATCATGCCCGGCCTGGGCGGCAGCTTTCTTGTAAAGCTGCACCAGCGGAGCAAATTGCGTCGGCCGGCCGCCGATAATGGCGAGCACCAGCGGAAGGCCGAGCAATCCGGCGCGGATTACGGATTCCGTGTTCCCTCCGCTGCCGATCCACACCGGCAATGGATCCTGCACCGGACGCGGGTAGACGCCGAGGTCCCGGATGGCCGGACGGTGGTTACCGCTCCAGGTCACCTTTTCCGATTCGCGTAGTCTCAGCAGCAGATCCAGCTTCTCTTCAAACAATTCTTCATAATCGTTCAGATCGTAGCCGAACAGCGGGAAGGATTCAATGAAGGACCCTCGCCCCGCCATAATTTCCGCCCGGCCGTTCGACAGCCCATCCAGGGTCGCGAAATCCTGAAACACGCGCACCGGATCGTCGGAAGATAATACGGTCACTGCGCTCGTCAAGCGAATCCACTTGGTCTGGGTGGCAGCGGCCGCCAGCACGAGCGTCGGCGACGAAGCCGCATAATCCTTCCGGTGATGTTCCCCGACGCCGAATACGTCCAACCCTACCCGGTCGGCGAGAACGATTTCCTCGACGACTTCGCGAAGCCGCTGCGCGTGACTAATCGCCTCACCGGTTTGAACATCCGGTGTTGTCTCAACAAATGTGCTTATTCCTATTTCCATGGGCTGTTCCTCCCGAATTGTCATTTGGCTGCTTACTTTCCGTAACCAATGTCTTTATTTTGTACTTTTGAGACGGTTTTTTCAAGTTTACTGTGTTCTACTACGCGCGCCCGCTTCATTCTGGTGCAGTTGTTGTGCCTTTACTTATGGATACTATGGCAGCCTTTTGGCTGACGAGTCACATTTAGTCCATTTGGAAGCTCGCCAACCATAGATCGAAACTTCTAACGGACACCAGAGCCGTTATCTCCTCCAAATTCGCTGTTTTGAAAATCTAACGGACACAGCAGACCTTATTCGGAGAAAAAGAGACTCCGCGTGGCAATAATTACCCTAATAAGAGCTGTGGTGTCCGTTAAAAATCAAAACCGGCTTAAATCGCCCAAATAACGGCCGCTGTGTCCGTTAGAATAGATAAAAACCCGGCGAGGCCGATGCGGAGGCCTTCCCGCCATCCGTTCACAATGACGCCCCCTTCCCTCATCTCCATAAAGCATGCGGCACTCGCCCGCACCGCCTTCAAATACTCGGACAATCCAATCGCTCCCAAGTCACCATCTGATATACTTCTCCTAAATCGGCTATAATTTAGTTCAGATGAACAATATAAATGGCAGGTTATCCATTCCGAACCAGCATGACTAATTCAAACAGAAGGAGGGCCTCCCGTTGTTTCAACTTTCCGAGAAACAGGCTCAGGAAATCGTGGATAAAATGATGAAAGACATCCCATATAGTATCAATATTATGAATGATCAAGGCGTCATCGTCGGCAGCGGTAAAAAAGAGAGAATCGGCACAGTTCATCCCGGAGCGGTAAAGGCTTTGTCCACGGGGAAAATGGTCGAGGTGTGGAAAGACGGGCGCTTTGAAAAGAAGGGCACCAACGAGCCCATCGTCATAGACGAGGAGCGGGTGGGCGTGATCGGGATCTCCGGCAACCCGGACGAGGTTCGCCCGTTTTGCAACATCGTAAGAACCACGGTGGCGCTTCTGATCGAGCAAAAGACCGCCCTTGAGAATTTGGCTCACGAGGCGAATCGTAAAAAGGCCTTCCTGGAACTGCTGTTGGGTCATCACGGCGCCTATTCCCAAAAGTTAAAAAAGGAAGCCGCGGCTTACAAAATCGATTTACTGCTAAAAACCGTTGTGCTTTACCTGAAGCACCTTGATTTGAACAACGAAGCCTCAAGGTTACTGCTGCCATATCCTTCTTTTCGCATGGAAGAGGATTATGATCTGCTTCTAATCCAAAATCCGGTAGAGGTGGACAAGATCATCAAGCAATTGACCAAAAGCCAACCAGGCCTGCTGATTTCCGTCGGCAACGTGGAGGCGAGCATTTCGGACAGTTACCGCCAAGCCAAATCCGCCATGAATGTAATGCTCGCCTTGAAGCCGCCCTCACAGGTGATCCGATACGAAGAGGCGGCCTTCCTGGTCAGACTGAGTCAAGCCAATCTGGCTCCGAATCAGAACGCTGTCGGCAAATTGGAGGATGCCTTAGACCTGATGGAAACGCTAAGAAGCTTTATTCATAATAACTGCAGCATCTCCACTACGGCCGACGAATTGAATATCCACCGCAATACGCTGCAATACCGCCTTAAACGAATTCAAGTGCTGACCGGCAAAGACCCAAGAAATCTGCTGCAGCTTTTCGAACTCACCCACGGCTTGCTATCGCTGTACAAATAAAGGGGCTCCAAAGAGGGCCCAAAGAGAAACCAAAGCGGACCCGGGAAAAAGCCCCCCGGGTCCGCTTACCTTAACTCTATTCGTTAAACTTAAGCACTCTGGCAATATTCTCGCAGGTGCGCTCTACATTTTCCGGCCCTTCGGCCAACAGCTTATCGAGCTCAGCCGCTCCGGGGACTATGCCGAATACCGCATCGATCCCTTCCGCATAAAGCGTATCAATTCCCTCGCCGATATAACCGGCTACAGCTATGACCCTCTTGCCTTCCTCTTTTGCCGCCTTGGCTACTCCATAAGGGGTTTTGCCGAACTTCGTCTGGAAGTCGATGCCGCCTTCCCCGGTGAACACCAGATCCGCCTCAGCCACTTTTTGCTTCAAGCCGGTGTATTCGATGACAATCTCGATGCCCTTCTGAAGCACGGCCTGCGTAAAGATCAGCAGCCCTGCGCCCAAACCGCCGGCAGCCCCTGCACCTGGGACGTCCCTCACATCTTTGCCCAGCTGCCGCTTCACGATATCGGCGTAATGCCCGAGCGCCGCGTCCAGATGCAACACCATTTCCGGCGTGGCTCCTTTTTGCGGACCGAACACATGGGAAGCTCCGGTTTCACCGCAAAGCGGGTTCGTCACATCGCAGGCTACAACCAGATCAACCTGCTGCAGCCGTGGATCAAGGGAAGATACGTCGATCCGCGCCAGTTGATCCAGGCTGCCTCCGCCGCGGGGAAGCGTATTCCCCTCCGCATCGAGGAATTTAGCGCCAAGTGCCTCGGCCATCCCTGTGCCTCCATCATTCGTAGCACTTCCGCCGATACCGATAATGATCTTCTTGATACCCTTGTCCATACATGCCCGAATTAATTCCCCCGTGCCGTAGGTCGTTGTAATGAGCGGATTTTTGGTCTCCTTCGTCACGTAATGAATGCCGCTGGCCGAAGCCATTTCGATCGCCGCGGTCGTCCCGTCACCGAGAATGCCGTACTTTGCCGTGACCGGCTGGCCCAGCGGGCCCATGACCTCCTGTTCGAAGAGCTGTCCGCCGGACGCATCCACCAGCGATTGTACCGTCCCCTCTCCACCGTCCGCCATCGGCACATGAATATAGTTTGCAGCCGGGTATACCCGGCGCAGTCCCTTTTCCATAGCTACGCACACTTCTTTGGCCGTCATGCTCTCTTTAAAAGAATCCGGTGCCAGCACAAATGTCTTCTCTCCCATGTTCTCACCCCATATAGAATCTATGATCTATTAATATATTTAGAAGAAAAATCCGTAGATTAACGTCGCAACAATCGCCATCGTTCCGCCCACTATAGCCTCATAAGGGATGAGGCCCATCCGCTGCTTGATGCTCATTTTCATAGCGCCCGCCGTCACGTGGAAGTAGTTGCCTTGCGGCAGAGAGTCAATCACGGTAGCACCTGTGTGAACCATGACGGCCGCTGCCAGCGGAGCCGTTCCCATGTCCAGAATGGCCTGACCAAACGAGCCTGTTGCCAAAATAACGCCTGTCGAGGTTGAAGCTGTGGCCGCTGCCATCAAGATACCGGCAATCGGTGCCAGGAATGTGCCGGAAATCCCGGATGCTTCGATCAGACCCACCACCTGCGTGGACAGGTCGGAAGCGGAAATCAACCCGGCAATCCCGCCTGCACCGATCAGGATCAATACGGTTGCCGTCATTTTATTCAAACCGGAAGCGGTATACTCCAGGATTTTCTTGCTTTGACCCATGGCCAGCATGCCTACGATACCCGCGATCGGCAGGATGTACATGGCATCTACCTTGAAACTAGCGAGAGCGTCGATGCCTGAGATCGAACCGATCGGGTTGATCATGAGCAGAATAACCGCTACGAGCGGAGCGACGATCGCTTTCCCGAGCGACGGATATTTCGAAGTGTCGGTCTCATGGTCTACTGCTTCTTCGTCCGTCACCTTCACTCCTTTATTTTTCAGGAGAGAAGCGACGATCACTGTGACGATAAGTCCGCAAATTGCCGGAATGACACCGGCCAGCATGACATTGCTCAAATCCAGATTAAATCCCCGTGCCGCCGCAATCGTATTCGGATTGGGAGATATAATATTCCCCGCCTTACCGCCGCCGGACAATGCCAGAAGCAGAGCAACCTTGGAGATTCCCATCTTGTTCCCTACCGAGAGCGCAATCGGCGCTACGATCAACACGGCGACTGGAATGAACACGCCCACCGCAGTAATGATCATGGTTGCCAAGGCCAGCGCGAGAATCGCTTTGCTGCCGCCGAATTTTTTAACGATGGCCTGGGCAATCGTCTCAGCCGCCCCCGATTCCATCATCACCCCGGCCAGCACACCCGCTGCCAGAACCCGCAGAACCGTCCCCATCACGCTTTGCGTCCCGCTGACCAGTACGCTAACAGTTTGTTCCAAATTGGCGCCGCCAATTAAAGCGCCTACAATTGCTCCAAGAAATAAAGCGTATACAGGATTTAATTTTCTTAATATCAGAATGATTGCAATCGCCAGACCCGCCAACGCGCCAATCCAACTAATCGTTAATCCTTCCATCTGTCTTACCCCCCAAGCTAATGTTGAATACGCTTTCATTATATAATCCGTCCCGTTAAAAAAATATTGATAGAGGGACGAAATGTATTGTGCACTTGCACAAAGCCTCGTGGGGTGCCGTTGAAATCGGATACATAAATGTGGGACAATAAGGGCGGAACGCACTTGATTCTCACTATTGGGAGGTTTACATACGATGAAGACCCAGAAACTCGGAACCAGCAATCTGGAAGTGCCTGTAGTCGCAGTCGGCTGCATGCGGCTGAACTCATTGGATACAACGGAGGCCGAGCGCTTCGTTCAAACTGCACTTGAGGAAGGTGCCAACTTCTTCGATCATGCGGATATCTATGGCGGAGGCTCTTGCGAGGAGATCTTTGCCGAAGCGATTCATATGAACAGCTCGATCCGCGAAAAGATCATGCTTCAATCCAAATGCGGTATTCGCCAAGGCATGTTTGATTTCTCCAAGGAGCATATCCTGAATTCGGTCGACGGAATTTTGAAGCGCCTGAACACGGAATACCTGGATGTCCTCTTGCTGCACCGCCCGGATGCCCTCGTCGAACCGGAGGAAGTCGCGGAAGCGTTCGATCAGCTTGAGGCTTCGGGGAAAGTCCGCCACTTCGGCGTATCCAACCAAAACCCGATGCAAATTCAATTGCTGCAAAAATACGTGAAGCAGCCGCTCGTTGCGAACCAACTGCAATTGAGCATCACCAACGCCAACATGATTTCCGCAGGCATCAACGTCAACATGGAGAATGAAGCCGCCGTGAACCGCGATGGAAGCATCCTCGATTTCTGCCGCCTGCACGACATCACGATTCAGCCATGGTCGCCTTTCCAATACGGCTTCTTCGAAGGCGTCTTCCTCGGCAGCGAGAAATTCCCTGAGCTGAACCAGGTTATCGACGAGATTGCAGCCGCCTACGGCGTCAGCAACACGACCATTGCCATCGCCTGGCTCTTGAGACACCCTGCGCATATGCAGCCGATCATCGGCACAATGAATATCGATCGGCTCAAGGACTGCATTCGCGCCGGAGAGATTTCACTCACCCGGGAAGAGTGGTACGGCATTTATCGTGCCGCGGGAAATGTACTGCCGTAAATTGCTATATATAATGTACAGAAGAAGGGGCCTGATTATTCAGGCCCCTTCTTTATTACTATCCTATTCCAGTATAGATTTCTTCGCCGTCTCCAGTGCGGAGATCACTTTATCGCACCAGGCGTCGAACTCCGGATCCTCTACTTGATGCTCCTTGTGGGCGAGAATGTACTGAATCGTTTGCTTGATCCCTTGATCTACCCGTGTAGTTGCGACAAAATCCGGCACCAGACGCTTCAGCTTTGAATTGTCGAATACAACGGTGTTGGATTTATCCCCCAGCAATCCTCCCTCCAGATCGTCCTTGCTGCAAGCCGCCAGGAATTCGGATGAAACATGAACCGCGTTTAGCTTCACGCCGAGGGCGTCCGCAATCACTTCATAGATCTGGTTCCAGGTTACACTCTCATCCGACGTGATATGAATCGATTCGCCGATGGCGTGAATATTGCCCATTAATCCGATGAAGCCCTTGGCAAAGTCGCTGTTGTGCGTCAGGGTCCACAAGGAGGTTCCATCACCATGAATAATGACCGGTTTATTCTCCAGCATTCGTTTGGCCACCTGCCAGGATCCCTTGCTCCCGTGAACGCCCAGTGGAATGGACCGCTCGTCATACGTATGGCTCGGTCTGATGATCGTAACCGGAAAACCGTGCTCCCGATACTGTTTCATCAAATATTCTTCACAGGCGATTTTATTCCGGGAATATCCCCAGTATGGATTTGAGAGAGGAGTTCCCTCTGTAATTCTATAATCGGTCAAAGGAGTCTGATAAGCCGACGCCGAGCTGATGAACATGAACTGCTTCGTTTTTCCGTTAAACAACCGGTAATCCCGTTCCAGCTGCGCCGGTTCAAAAGCGATGAAGTCGGCAACCACATCGAACGTATGGTTCTCAAGAAGCTTGGCTACTTTCGCCTCGTCATTAATATCCGCTTGAATCGTTTGAACCCCGGCCGGCAAGCTTTTGTTCCGGTTCCCCCGGTTCAGTAGATAAAGCTCGCAGCCACTCTCCGCCAGCTGTCTTGTTATGGCTGAACTGATAATTCCCGTTCCCCCGATAAATAGCGCTTTCATTTTATCCGCCTCCTAGTCGTTAGAACTCTAAGTAATCCTGATATAGGCCGTCATGCTAATGATAATACGGGAGTTCGGATAAGACAAATGCAGCTTCTTTTCATTCCAAATTGTAAGAATTGTAAAATATTATCCCTATTTTAGTTAAATTTTCCCCTTCTCAATTAACTATATTACTTCCATGATTAAATTGGTGAACTTTATGTGAATATTCACCAGTCCGTAGAAAAGGAGGATGATGATACTTCGATTCGAAGCTTTAAAGAATAAATGCGGGGGGATTGATACTCTACGCCACTAAAGAAACGCATCCCTGATAACTTTGATTTCGAGTAAGCTGGTTGCTGCAAGTCATCCATACCGTTTTTGAAAGATTGCGATTGACGTAAGCAGAGTCGTTACGGTCAACACATCATTTCATAACCCGATGACCCCTATTCAACGGCATTTTGAAGAGCTATCGAAATTTATAATTATACAGAGGTGAAAACGTTGAATCCATGGATCCCCAGGAAATGTCCGAAATGGATACTTTATTTTCTTATATTTGCAATGATTATTACACCGCTGTTTTCTTCATCCGCCAATGCGGCAGAGGATGCCACGCCTCCTCATTCAACCTCCATAGATCTCCCTGCAACTGTAACCGCTTCAACTTATGAAAACCAAGACCCTTTAGCTCCGCAAAACTTAAGGGTAGTGCCATCTTCGATTACATCGACTGAAGCCACAATAGAATGGGATTACGATCCCGAAAATCCGAATCACAAGCTTGATATCGATGTTTGGTACGCCAATAACGACGCCTATTATACTTGGGGAAACAGCGGCAGCCGGACCCTGGATAAATTGACCCCCAACACTACCTACCAACTTTATATTACGTGGCTGGAAAGACCTGCTCCGGAAGCTGAATTAAGACATAAAAGCAATGTTATAGAGTTTACGACTCTCGATGGACCGGAAGCACCCGTGAAAACTACAGGGCCTGCCAATCTCCGGCTTGTTGAAGCCACACATAACAAAGCAACGATAGAATGGGATTATCTCCCCGGTGATAAAAATAATATCGACATCTGGAATGCAGATACAGACGCCTGGATTACATGGGGAAATTTGACCACTCGTGTAGTCACCGGTCTGCAGCCGGAAACCACCTACAGAATTTATATTACCTGGGATGATCACAGACCTTCCAAAGAACTTAAGAGCAATATTCTCGAATTTAAAACTACCGCCGATTTGACCGAATACAAAGATGCTCCGCTGGCACCTCCAAGCTATCTCAAAATAACGGAGGTTACGGAAGATACGGTGACCCTGAACTGGGGATCCAGCCCTCGTGCGACCGGATACGATATTTATGTAAACGGAGCCTGGAAAGGCGGCACTTGGAGCAATACCGATACTACCAAAACCTATGGTCCACTGGAAACGGGCGAAACCTATACTTTCGAAGTTGGAGCACAAAATCCGGGAGTGGAGGATGTCTCCAAAAACAGCAATTCCGTTACGATTAAATGGGGAGAGCTTGCACAGCCTGAGGGCCTCCAAATTGTGACGTCAACCCGATCATCCGCCGCTTTAGGGTGGGCACCGGTCCCTGGCGCCACGAGCTATGACATTTACCAAGACGGCGTTAAAATCGGAACCAGTAATGAAAACCGCTATGTGGCCACAGGACTTACGGAGGGCACATCCTACCGTTATACCATCGTAGCCAACAACAGCTTATGGTCGTCTCCGGAAAGCGGAGAAATCACCGTAGTCCCAGGCAGTAATTATAATAACATTACCTATTACACTTCCTGGTCCGCCAGCACGACCGCACGGAATTTCCATCCGTCGGATATCGACGTATCCCAAATCACGCACATCAATTATGCGTTCGCGGATATTTGCTGGAAGAAATCCGGAAGTGCCGCAAGAGAGTGCCAAGATCCCGAAATCCCTTCCCAAGACCGTTACGTTTATGACGGTGAAATGATTATTGGCGACCCGGAATTTGACTTTACAAATTTCGCATCCCTGGTATCCATCCGGGAACAGAACCCGCATCTCAAACTGCTCATCTCCGTGGGCGGCTGGTCCTGGTCCAACAATTTCTCCAATATAGCGAAGACGGAAGAAACCCGGCGCACCTTTGCCGACTCCGCAGTGGAATTCCTGCGGGAGCATCAGTTGGATGGCCTCGATATCGACTGGGAATACCCGGTTGAGGGCGGAGAAGACGATAACGCAAGAGGACCGGAAGATACGGAGAACTTCCCGCTGCTGATGAAGACTGTCCGCGAAGCGCTGGATGCGGCAGGATCCGAGGACGGCAAGTACTATTTGCTGACGATCGCATCGGGCCAAGGAGACAACTTTGTCAAAAATGCGGATCTCGGAAACTCCGTGAGATATATCGATTTCATCAACATCATGACTTACGATTACAGCGGAAGCTGGGAAACCCTGGGTCATCACAATTCGCCTTTATTCTTTGATAAAGACCACCCTAGAGCTTCCACAACAGCACCAAGAAACAATGTGCTCGGCGGCTTGCTGGGTCATTTGAACGGCGGAGTCCCTCAGCAAAAACTGGTTGTAGGCGTACCGTTCTACGGTAAAGCCTGGGGCGGATGCCCGCCGAATGGCGAGTATCAAACCTGTGCCCGCGCCATCCCGGGAACTTGGGAGACCGGCATATTTGATTACACGGATATTGAGGATAATCTTCTGAATAAAGAAGGCTATGTCCGTTACTGGAACGAAGCGGCCAAAGTTGCTTATCTGTATAACGAAGAAACTCAGGACTTCATCACCTACAATGACAAAACTACGATGATGTATACCGCTTCCTTGGTGAAATCACTGGACATCGCAGGCGTAATGAGCTGGGATATTAGCGGCGACCGAAATCGGACGTTGACCACCCAGTTGGCGCAGGACCTGCCGACCGACGGGAGCATAAACCCATTGGCACTAGACGCGCCTGGTAACCTTACTTCCGGTTCCAAAACCGCGAACTCCATTCAAATCGGGTGGGATGCGGTTGCAGAGGCGGAAGAATATGAAGTCTATGTAAATGACGCTATGGCGGGAGTTACAACCGATACCAAGTACACAATTACTTCACTCGCTCCTAGTACGACGTACAAAATCCATCTGCTGGCGATCGATAAAGCGGAAGACGAAATCGTACAGGTATCCCCGGCATCGAGTAAACTGAGCGTTCAAACCTCGGCCGCTCCGAGTCCGGGCGGAAACGGTGGCGGATCGGGTGGATCGGGCGGTTCCGGAGGGTCTGGCGGTTCAAGTACGCCTGCTCCAACTCCGCAGCCTCCTAAGCCCGAAGGCCAGTTAGAGGCGAAAGTGACGCTGGGCGGAAATAAAGCCGTCGTCACCTTGCCTGCCGGCCCGGCTGCCATCCAGGCAATCAACAATTCAACTACGTTGAACTTCCAAATCTCTGCCGGAGACCAAGCGCAGCAAGCAGAGGTAGAAGTTCCGCAGGAAATCATAGCGGCTATTGCCAAAAAAGGCGCGGAGGCCAGCTTATCCATCCTTGTCGGCGGGAAAGAATACCGGATCCCGGCGGCATTGATTACCGGAGGCAAAGTCAAAATATCGATCCTTGCTCCGGCTGAAGCCGATCAGGCAGCCTTCTCGAAATTGCTGGGAAGCAAAAACGTATTGGCTGAACCGACCGTATTTAAAGTCGAAATTTCAAAACCGGATCAACCGGCAGAAGTCCTTGGGTCATTCGGAGCTTCTCCGGTAAGTGAATTTATTACCTTTGACGCTGGTAAGGTCAATGCGAAAAATCTGGCCGCCATCGTCTATATCCCGGGTACAAATGAAATCCGCCCTGTCCCTGTGCTGACTCGGGTGAATTCCGACGGGACGATCACCGTGGAAATCAAGAAAACAGGCAGCGGAATCTACGCCCTGATCGAATCCCCGGCTCCGGCCTTATCTGACGCCTGGTCTGCTTGGGCTAAAGAAGATGCGGCTCTGGCTGCAGCCAAAGGAATCATCAGCGGAGATAACGGAGGCAAGCTGAACACGACTCGTGCCGAGATCATTTCCATGATCGTGAGAGGCTTAGGCATCCTTCCGGATCCGGAACATCCTTCCGCATTCTCGGATGTGGATCCAGGGTCGAAATTCGCCTCTGACATTAACGCCGCTTCCGCTCTGGGTCTTATCAATGGCAGAACGGACGGTACATTCGATCCTAATGGATTCGTCACCCGCCAGGAACTGGCCGTGATGCTGGCCCATGCCATGGAATATGCCGGACAGAAGAATGAGGCAGCCAGTTCCGTGCTGAATTCATTCGAAGACCAGTCTGCCGTAGCTTCCTTCGCTAAGGATGCCGTAGCTTGGATGGTGGATCAAAAGATCCTTCGCGGCATGTCGGGCAACGAGCTGGCACCGCAAGGAAATGTGACTCGCGAGCAAATCATCGTTACCGTGATGAGAATGCTCCGCGCACTGGAACTATCCAATTAATACAGAAACAGCAAGCCCCGGTCGGGGCTTGCTGTTTTTACTTCCGTTATGAATTTATATAGCTTCTGCCGCCTGACTAACCAGCGACGATAGTACCTCGTAATCAACCGGTTGGCCTTCGCGAATTTTGATCGTTTTTCTTTCGGGCGGACCCTCGAACACCATTCCCTCCGGCAATGTAAGCTCGCTTGCATTAAAGATCGTAAAGCTGACTGCGTCCTTGGAGGTGGAGATCACGGCTGCATATTTTCCGTTTTTTAAAAAGTGAGGCTTCTTATACTGTATGCGCTCCTGTACCTCCGGTACAGACCGGTGAACCATCTCATACAGCCGGGTGCACACCTCGGCCTGCCAGGGTACTTTTACCTCGCTAATAAAATCCTTAACTTCGCTCATCGTCTAACCTCCGATTTTTAGTCTGTATAGGCTCTATGCATAACCAACTACGGTTGCGAAACGATTTGCCAGGTAATGCCGAACCGGTCCTCGATTTCTCCGTAGTAGGCTCCCCAAGGCTGCAATTCAAAAGGATACTTGTTAGTCCCGCCTTGACCCAATTGGGCATACGCTTCTCTTGCCTGCGTTTCATCCCCGAATGAAAGCCCAAGGGCAATACTGCGGTTCGAGCTCAAGGATTCGAAGGCATCGCTCAAAAACAAAAGATTCCCGCCCGCTACCGACAGAGTCATATGCATTACTTTATCCTTGATTGCTTCCGGTGCACCCGGAAGTTGACCGTGTGTCATGATCGATACGATCTCACCGCCAAGCGCCTGGATATAAAACTCCGCTTGCGCTCTCGCATCCTTCGAGGAAATGTAAGGGGTCAGTTTGGCTGTCATATTCATATTCAACATCCTTCCAAATGGTTGTTTTTACCGAATTTCCGGGACCCGGAATTGCGGCTTATATAAATACGACGAACACCGAAATGCCAAATCGACATGTTCTCAAAAAAAATCAAAAAAGTTTTTTTGCACGAATTAAACCCTTACTCCGTTCCCACTTCCGACTCCGATTCGGGACCCGAATCGGTAACGCAATCAGAAGCCCGTTTAAGCAGCATGGCCCGTTCGCGGGCGTTGCTTGTAAGCGAGGCGGCACGTTTAAACTCTTCGCACGCCTCTTGGACTCGCCCCAGCTTCATCAAAAAATCGCCGCGCACGCTCGGCAGGAGATGATACTCCTTCAAGGCCGGTTCCAAGGCTAGCGCATCGACAATCTCCAAGCCTACCTCCGGGCCGAACGCCATCGCGAGCGAAACGGCGCGATTCAGCTCCACGACGGGCGAAGGAGCAGCTTGCGCCAATGCCTCATAGAGCGCCGCGATACGAATCCAGTTCGTTTCCGACGGAGTTCGGGCCCGGGCATGGCAAGCCGATATCGAGGCCTGCAGCGAATACGGGCCCAGCGCGCCGGGAATTCGCCCCGCACGTTCCAGGGCTGCAAAGCCGCGGCGAATGAGCAGTTGATCCCATTGCGCCCGATTCTGATCCATAAGAAGGATCGGCTCGCCGGAGGAATCTACCCGCGTTCTTAGCCGCGAAGATTGAAATTCCATCAGCGCGACCAAGCCGTGGACCTCCGATTCGGACGGGACGATTTCAGCGAGAATGCGCCCGAGACGAAGAGCCTCCTTGCAAAGCAGGGGGCGCGTCCAGTTCTCGCCCGAGGTTGCGGAATATCCCTCATTAAACATGAGGTAAATGACCTCGTACACCGACGAGAGGCGACCCTTTAACTCCGGTGCCTGAGGAACCTCGAAGGGAACCCGGGCCTCCGCCAGCGTCCGCTTGGCCCGGACGATCCGCTGGGCAACGGTAGGCTCTGGCACAAGGTACGCATGCGCGATTTCCACGGTGGTCAGCCCGCCGAGCAGCCGCAGGGTAAGCGCGACGCGCGCCTGGGAGGACAGAAGCGGATGACAGGTCATGAAGATCAAGCGCAGCAGATCATCACCGATATCCTCTTCAACCACGGCGTCATATTCCTGATCCTGCTGCCGCATATCCATCTCCCGGCCAATTTCCTCGTACTTGTGCCCAAGTACCCGGTCTCGCCGGAGATAGTCCAGCGCCCGGCGTTTTGCGGCCGTCATGAGCCATGCGCCCGGGTTGTCCGGAATCCCCGTCTCCGGCCACTTCTCCAGAGCCACGATAAGCGTATCCTGCGCCAGATCCTCAGCGATTCCGACATCTCGAACCATCCGGGTAAGTACGGCGATGATTTTTGCCGCTTCCATTCTCCAGATGGCGTCGACCGTGCGATGGATGGAGGACGCCATCACTAACTCTTCGGCCGTCCCAGATCTCGAAGCTGGGCATGCAATGCCAGAGAATCGGGGTTTGAGGTCAACTCGGGCGTTTCAATCACTTCACGAAGCTCAATGACACCCTCTCCTCTGCCATGCGGATCCGGCATACGCATAGCCCACTCGATCGCCTCTTCCCTGGAGTTCACCTCGATGAGCGTAAAGCCCGCAATCAGCTCCTTCGATTCCGTAAAGGGCCCGTCCATAATTTGCGGCTTACCTCCGGGTTCCGGGTACGAGATGCGGATTCCGCCCGAGCTTGCATGAAGCCCCTCCGCGGCCAGCATAACGCCGGCTTTCACCAGTTCCTCGTTATATTTCATCATAGCGTCGACGAGCTCCTGGCTGGGCATGATTCCCTCCTCCGAATCCTGCGTTGCCTTGACGATCATCATAAATCTCATCGCTCATTCCCCTTTCTTGCTCATATATGTATACGACGAACAAACTACGGCAAAATCGACAGGCATATGGGAGAAGCGGCTGCAGAACCCAAGATTCTACAGCCGCTTTTGTATTTCGCATTTCTTTACGGAGTCCATTGATCGTGGATAATGCCCACAAGCGAATGGTCTTGCCCGATCGCCTTGAATACCAAACGCAGTGTGCGCCAATCCTTGCTTTCAGCGTCGTCCGGATCGCTAGCCCCGATATAATATTCAACAAAATCATATTGGTCTTTGGGATAGACATCATATAAATTGCTTATCTTTTCTGGACCGTTGCCCTCGTTTTCCGAGATCTTGGCTTCTTTGATAAAGTCCGCATCGTAGACAAACCGCTCATGATACTCCGCGTAAGTCAACTCGATTTTGTCTCCGGTGCCGGGGAACTCCCGCCAAATACGCTTCGTTGTATCCTTCATTAACCCCTTCAGTTCGTCGCGCGAGAACACGAGGTCCTTCTCCTGGTCAACATTTCCGTAGGGGGAGAATCGAACCCCTTCCTCCGCATCCGCCCAGTTTGATACGGTGTTCATATTGCCAGATTTAAGGGCTCTGATCACCGTTGATGCCGCTTCAAGCGCAGTCGGCGGAGTCCCCTCCTCCGGAATCTCGCTTGGTTCCTGGTTCGGTGCGGAATTGTCCGGAGTATTCCCTTCCGCCTCGTTTTGAGGTTGATTTTGCATTTGATTTTGTGGCTGGTCTTGTACCGGTCCCTTTGGTTCCGGCGCCTTATTGGAATTTCCGCTGCAAGCTGCAAGCATAACCACCATTAGGGCACCGATCACCATCCATCCTATCCTTCTAGGTGAGTACATGATCTCTCTCCTCTCTTTGTCATCTCCTTTTCAGACGATTATAGTTACGTAAAAGTTTCTATTTAATGGAGTTTTTATTCCAATACCGGTATTTTTACGGACACTTTATATTCCGCACCCGGCTTTAAATCGCTAAGAACACCATTTTCTAAATAGACGCCGTTAGCGTAAACCTCTGTTTCCGTTACACCCGGCTCCCGCTTAATTTCAATCTGCAGCGTAGCGCCTCTGAATTCACGCCGGACCTTAGCCTCACTCCATTCGGAAGGAAGCTGCGGACGAATGGCGATGCCCTCGGGAGTTCCCTGCACTCCGAACAAGCCGTCGATCAGACAGCGATACACCCAAGGAACCGTCCCCGTATTGAACAAATGGCTGGAGCGTCCCGCCGTACGCGGAAATTGACGGTAGGCGCCGCGGTAATAATTCGGGATAAAGACCGGCAGCTGGCCGCGTTGAACGATATCCTCCATCGTCGGTCCCGGCAGCATTTTTCGCAGCAAACGGTACGCATCCTCCCGCTCTCCCACGGAGTAAAGCGCATAAATATAGAATGCCGCGGCATGATTGTAGACGGCGCCGTTTTCCGCCGAGCCCGGATGCTTCTGGGTAACGCGGCCCACATCCTCCCGCATGGAGGTGTAAGACGGAGCAAGCTTTTCAACCCCATACGGCGTCTCCAATTGCTCTCTTACGGCACGCATCAGCTTCTCCCGCTTCTCTTCATCGGCAGCCCCGCTGAGCAGCGACCATCCTTGCGGATTGATGAATATCCGGCCTTCCTGATCCGTGCTGATCCCGAACACCACATTGTCATCCGTGATCCCCCGGGCATACCATTCGCCATCCCATAGATATCGATTGATAACCTCGTTCGTCTCTTCAGCCGCTCTCCGGTATTCCTTGGCAATCTCCGCCTGCCCGCCGTGTTCGCAAATATCCGCCCAAACCTTAAAGGCGTACGCTGTCGCAATGGTCAGCCACCCGGAGACTCCTTTGCCTTTGTAACCCACCATATTCATCGGATCGCACCAATCGCCCTGATTGATATAGTTCAGTCCGCGCTCATCCCGGTCACCCGCAAGCCATTTCATGGCCTTATGGATATGCTCCAATACGGTTTCCGTCCCGGATCCGTCGGCATAAGGAACCTGTTCCTCCAGAATCGAATAATCGTTGCTCTCATCTAAATAAGTGCTGAGGCATATAGGCAGCCAAACGCAATGATCCGTATGGGGAACCTGATTGATATATTTCAGCTCGGCATCCTTATGGAGAATGATACCGTCCGGCATAGACCCGTCCGGTTTTTGCTGGCTCAATGCAAGGAGAAAAGACTCCCTGGCCACCTGCGGTTTGATATAGCTCATCCCCATATGATCCTGCAGAAAGTTCCGGGTTTGCGGATCGGTCGTCAAACGGTTCGTTTGCCCGTGATAGTACACCTGCCGCGGCAGCCAATGATTCACGAATTGATCAAGGTCGGGATCCGGGGTCGAGATTTCGATACAGCCTCTGCCTTCTCTAATGTACTGGTCGTATTCCCGCTCAGCCGCTGCGAATCCGTCCTCACCGTTCACGTCAATTTTTATAAAATAATCTTCGCGGATTTGAGCAACTTGCTCCTCATTCTTGGCCGGGCCGAAAATAAACCGGTAGGCCTCCTCCTCGCCCGGAGCCAGCTTAATCCGGTACTGCAGAACGCCGACAGGCGTTTCATACCGAGCGTCTCCTTTGGACAGCTCCTCCTCTTGAAGAGCCGACGGCCCCGTAATGCCGCCTTCTCCCTCGAAGGCTTCCTGGTTCACTTCCCAGGCGACCGGTTTGCGGTCCGCCAGCAAAAAGGTTTTATCGCTGAATTCCTTGATCTTGGCGTAATCCTGATATTTCTGATAAGGCGTAACCGAAGAGCAGACAATCGCCTGCAGCTCTTCATGATATTCTCCGGACTGATTCATCCAGGACATATAACCGACCGTAAAATACGGATAGATGCTCAATTTTCTTTGTTTTTGCGAAAGGTTGGTTACCTTCACGCGCCACAGCTCCATGGCCTCCTCTTTAGGCAGGCTCAAGCTCATTTCGACGAGTACGCCGCCGCACTCCACCTTCCATACGATGCTGCTTTTCCCTACGGCAAACGTATAACGATCCACCGGAACCCGGACAGGCTCATAAGGCGCTGAAAAAATCTCCCCAGTCTCCTCGTCCTTCACATACACAAAACGACCGGGATGATGGGCGTAGTAAGGCTGCTCGGGCTGCATAAACGTCTTTGCTTCCAGATTCGGCGCATACGAATATTTTGCCGGTTCCGGCTGCATAAACTGAGCCACCGCATATCCACGGCAGTTCATATGAATCATCATCTTCTCGTTCCATAGAAACCCGGAAGCTTTCGGGAGAAGGGTCGGGCTCGACAGTTCATAAAATTCATTATCCTCAGACGCTCTGATCATTGTATACCTCTTTTCCATATAGTCTTCATAGTCTTCGAAACGAAGCTTGCAGATTGGAAGTAGAGTGTGACGGTAGGTTACCTATCAATCTGCCTTGGATACTTTTGGTATATATTATAAATGAAAGAGCACCCAGCTGGGTGCTCTTTTTGCCGTGAGGCGTATTCTTTATCAGGTTCCGCAAAAGGTACGGTAAGCACAGTTCGATTCCGGAGGCAATGCTGCGTACTCGGATTGTTCCGGGGAATGCGCGTAAGGGTGGGAGAGCGCTTGGAGCAACCGCTCCATCAGGCTGTAATTTCCTTGCTTCTCAGCAGCCTCCAGCGCTTCTTCTACCCGGTGATTGCGGGGAATGACCGCCGGATTGCTGGTACTCATTAGCTGCTTCCGGGCGGCTTCGTCCTCCGGCTGGCGACCGAGCCTCGCTTCCCACCGCTCCCGCCAGCGTGTGAAGTCCTCGGTGCCAAACAGGCCTTCTCCCTCCATTTTGCCAAGCGTCAGCGCCACAAATGTGTTGGTGTAGTCTGCCTGGTGTTCCTGCATCAGGCGGAGGAGGTCCGTGATCAGCGTCTCATCCTCCGGCTCTTCATGGAACAGGCCCAGCTTCGATCTCATTCCCGCCAGCCATTTCCGGTGAAACGCCTCGGCAAATCCCTCCATGGCATCCTCGGCCGTTTTAACAGCCTTCTCCTCATCCTCGTCCAGCAGCGGCAAAAGACTTTCCGCCAATCTCGCCAGGTTCCACGCGGCGATCTTCGGCTGATTGCCATAGGCGTAGCGGCCATGGCGATCAATGGAGCTGAACACCGTTGCCGGATCATAAGTATCCATGAAAGCGCACGGACCGTAATCGATGGTCTCCCCGCTCAGGGTCATGTTATCGGTGTTCATTACGCCGTGCACGAATCCCACGAGCTGCCATTGGGCGATTAACCCGGCTTGCCTTTCGATCACCATTTTGAGTAAAGCAAGATAGCGGTGATCTTCCTTCTCCGCCTCGGGATAATGCCTTTGAATCGTATAATCCGCCAAGGCCCGGAGGTCATCGATTCCCCGCTGCCGGGCATACTGAAACGTTCCTACCCGAATATGGCTGGCTGCCACGCGGGTCAAGATCGCGCCGGGCAGATCCTGCTCCCGGATCACGGGCTGCCCGGTCGATACCACCGCCAAGCTTCGCGTTGTGGGAATGCCCAGCGCGTGCATCGCTTCGCTGATCAGATATTCGCGCAGCATCGGCCCAAGCGCTGCCCGGCCGTCGCCCGAACGGGAATAAGGCGTTCTTCCCGCGCCCTTTAACTGAATATCGACCCGCTCGCCTGAGGGTGTGATCTGCTCACCCAGCAGTATGGCCCGGCCGTCGCCCAGCATCGTGAAGTAGCCGTATTGGTGCCCGGCATAGGCCTGGGCCAGCGGCAACGCTCCCTCCGGCACCTTATTGCCCGCCAGCGCCGCCACGCCGTCTTCGCCTTGCAGCGCCTCTGCATCCAGGCCGAGCGATTCGGCCAATGGGCGATTTAACATCGCCATTTTCGGTGACCGCACCGGGGTTGGAGAAAGCTTGGCAAAAAAAGATTCCGGCAAAGTAGCGTAACTGTTATCGAATTTCCAGCCTGCATCCGTTGTTTTTTGCATCCTAGATTCTCCTTCTCGTGTCCATCATTATCTTATATTTTAGTTTCTTCCAAGGCATAAAACAAAATGCAATATCCAAGGCAGAAAAAACAAAGAAGGAGAGGGCCTGATCAGGACCCTCTCCTTGTGTTTCAACAGCGTCTCGGTCAGCTTTGGCTCTGGTCCGTCGTCTCGGTACCGGACGGCGCCTTCATCCCTTGGCCGCCTCGCGGTCCTCCGCCAAACCCGCCTCCGCCGGTGGTAACGCCCGACTCGTTGACGTAAGTGACGGCGTCACCCAGCGTAAAGCTGACAATTTCCGTTCCACTCTCCAGCTTGCCGCCTTGGACCAGCCCATTTTTGACTTGTCCCGTTGACGTTCCGCCCGTGTAAATCGTATAGGTCTCGCCGGACTTCAGTTCCGGCGCAGAAATCACGATGCTCTGGATCGATTTCTCCGGAGTAAAGCTCAGCAAGGGCGTGCCTTTGCTATCTGCCAGCGTAACCAAAGTGCCTGCCTCCAGGGTGCCCGGGAACGTCATCAGTACGGAACGCTGGGAGGAAGACTCCGACGGCGCTTGCGCCATGCCCGAGCTGCCTGCGGCTACAAGTAAGCCTCCGGTTTGTTCAAACGTGCCGTCATAGTCGAGACTGCCGTTGCCGCCGTTCGTCGGTCCGTTCACGATTGCGGTCCCGCCGGACATGGTGATGGAACCGTTGGAATCCAGTCCGTCGCCAGCCGCGTTCACGGTGAGATATCCGCCGCTGATGGCCAGCTTCGCATTACCTGCAGCCCCTGGACCTCGGCCTCCCGCTTCCGTTGTGGTCGTCGCGTCGCTGCCCTCGGTAGCATTCACGCCATCATCACTGGCCACGACATGAACCTCGCCGCCGGAAATGGTGATCTCCGCGCTTTCAATCCCTTCATAGCTCTTCGTGATGTCCACCGTGCCGCCGGAAATCGCAATCGAAGTTTCGGCGTGCAGTGCGTCATCGCCGGTCGCCAGGTTCAATTCTCCGCCGGCGATGGCGAGACTTCCGTTGCTGTGGATCGCGTCATCCGCAGAGTCGATCGTTATCGTGCCGTTATTAATGGCAATAGCTGTCGCCCCTTTAATTCCCTTAGCGCTAGTCGATTCGCTTTCTTCAGTTGTTGAAGCAGCATCGGTTTCCGTTTGGGCCGTGTCCGTGGTTGCAGTCTCAGGCTTAGAAGAACCGGCCTGCGCTTGCGCTTGATCTTGGGCTCCGAAGCCAGGGCGCTGCATCCGCTCTTCCTGATGCGGTTCGGCTTTGGCGCTTCCTCCGCCCGTCACCAGGCTAAAGGTGCCGCCCTCGATCAGCATCGAGGCTGCCGATTGGAGCCCGTCATTGCCGGATTCGATATGGAACGTACCGCCTTCAATGACGAGATTACCCTTGCCATCCTCACTGTCATTGGTCGTTTTGATCCCGTCCCCGCCGGCTTGAATGGTGATGTCACCTTCCTTGAAGGCAGCCACATCGCGGCCAAGGAGGCCGTCATCGGCAGCCGTAACCTTGAGCGTGCCGCTAACGATTTTCAAATCATCCTTACTGGTGATGCCATCTTTGTAATTGCCTTGAACGCTTAGCTTGCCCGTACCATTGATTGTTAAATCGTCTTTGCTGTAAATGGCCGCCGTCAGCTCTTCTTCCGAAGCAGCATACGTCTTGCCATCGGAAACTTCATTTTCCGTTCCGTCGGCCAGCGTCAAAATCGTCTTGTCCGCACTCTTCACCACGATCGCCGAGCTGGCGGAATTGTGGACTTGCGCCCCGTTCAACACCAGATGCACGACATCGTCGTCTCCGGCATCGACCACAACGCTGCCCTCATCCAGCTTGCCGCTCAGCACGTAGGTACCGGCTGCGGAGATGGTGACGGTCCCGCCTTGCGCTTTGGCCCCCGAACCGCTTACCGTAGCGGATGAACCGTTCATGTTAATGGATGTCGCCTTATCCGCGCTCCAATCGGCATTCGTATCGTTCTTATCGTATTTCACCAGATCGTCCAGCTTCAGGCTGGCCAATTGTACGTTTGCCGTGTTGCCTGTACCTGTCGTCGTTGAATTTACATCGATGGAAGATTCGTTTGCATCGTTCGTAGAACCTGCAAGCGTGGTCGTGCTGCATCCCGACGCCAGCAGGGCGGACAGGAGCAAAAATGCGGCGGCTTTAACGTTATAGGAATTTTTCATGGTTTTAACCTCTTTTCTCTTCTCATTAATATTCCTGCATGGCAGGATTCATCGTAAGCGTGATATCCAGATTGCCGTTGCGAGTCCGGATCGCGTCCAAAAAATCTTTCTGATTCGTGGCCGGACCCAGGTTGACGGCGTATACGAGTTCATACAGACTGCCCAACTCGGTGGTTTTGACTTTCTTCAGTTCATAAGCGACGCTATGCTGGCGGAATACCTCGTCGAAGGCTTCCTCGTACCCCAGATTCTCCGGGATGGTTACTTTCAAGGTTTTTTGCGAGTCTTTTCTTATGCCGAATTTAATCACCTTCAGAACATACATCAGCACGCAGAGTACAATTGTGAACAGCACGGCATAACCAAAAGCGCCAACGCCGGCGGACAATCCGGCCGCCATGGAGAACAGGACGTAGGATATATCCTTGGAATCGCCCGGCGCACTGCGGAACCGGATGATGGAGAACGCCCCTGCCAAGCTAAAGGCCCTTGCGATGTTGCTGCCGATCAGCAGGATGATGATCGCCACGATTGCGGGAAGAATCATCATGGTCAGCGTGAAGCTTTGGGAGTAGGCCGGTTGGGTTTTCATATAAGTAAAGCTGATGATGGCGCCCAGCACGATGGCAATCGCCAGGGTAATCAGGGCATGCGATAAAGATAAAGTTGTATCCGTAGCAGCGGTTGAACCAAAAATGGACTCGATCATAAAACAATTCTCTCCCTTTCCGTAACAGGTGCATTATTATTGCGTATCGATTTTTTGTACTCATTGCCATATTTCGAGAAGCTTGTACGGTACATCTGGTGCTCAGACAGCATCCTGGACAGCCACACCGGTATGGTCTTCTCGGCTTTGACCTCCATTAGCCATTGGCCCCGTTCCAGCAGCTGCTCGCCGTAATCCCCGGCTTCCAGCTTCAGATCATGACGACGTGACCGGATGTTCGTATCAAACGTAATCCGCAAATCCCGATTTCCCTTGCAAAAGAGTGCGATCCGGTCATAAGCTAGGTATACCATCGGCTGCAGCTCATACCGGCTCAGGAAATACTCGATCTCCTGCATGACCTGCCGGTTCATGCCTTTCCGGTAAGCGGGCGCCTGGCCACTCCGGACAAATTCGTAAGCCTCATTCAGCTTGAGCGCCGTTCTTCTTTTGTTGACCAGGCCGAACACCTTTTTCTTCAGCTCCAGATAGACCTTGTCCTCGCTCCCCGGCACTCCGTAAGAACGGATCCGCAGCTTTTCCCGGTATTTGGGCTTGGCCAGGCTGGTGCGGATGAGGGAGTGATGCTCCGAGTCATAATATAAATTGCTGATCGTGTAGAACTTGTCGTCCTTGTTGTTTTCATCCGGTTCCATATATTCCATCAGATCATTGTAGATGTTGTAGAATGCCTTGGTATCCATCAGATATTTGTTCTCATAACGGTTAAATACTTCAATCGCCATTCTTCATGCTCCTTTCCTTCGCTTGGGCTCTCGCTTGCTTCATGTCTGTATCTTACAACCCTAACCTTTAACGAAACTTAAAAAGGTTGTTCAAAAAGTCATCTTTCCACGACGAAGCAGTTCATGCAAAAAAATTGCCGGGCCCCGGCCGGTTGATGCTATCATTAAGTACATGTTCAAAAGGTCACTTTTGGAGTGACTTCTGGACAACTTCATTAAGATTGATTAAAGGTTTCCTTCCTATAATGAACGTACATAGCCACATAAATTGAAGGAACGAAGGAGAACAACATCCCATGCGCATCTTAATCGTCGAAGATGAAGTGCATCTTGCCGAGGCACTGACTCAAATATTGAAGAAGAACAATTACTCCGTCGATACCGTCCATGACGGCCGGTCCGGATTGGACAATGCCCTCAGCGGAATCTATGATTTGCTGCTGCTGGACATCATGCTCCCCGAGATGGACGGAATCACTTTGTTGAAGACGATCCGCTCCGAGGGAATCGCCACGCCCGTCATCATGCTCACCGCGAAGGGCGAAATTTCGGACAAAATCTCCGGCCTGGATTACGGCGCCGACGACTACGTCGCCAAGCCGTTCTCGACCGGCGAGCTGCTGGCCCGCATCCGGGCAGCCTTAAGACGTAAAGGTGAGGTCGTTCCCGACGACAGCCTCAAGTTTGGAGACATCGAATTGAATACCTCAACCTTGAAGCTTAGCTGTAACGGGAAAGAGCTGAAGCTGATTTTGAAGGAAAGCGAGCTGCTGGAGCTGCTGATGACGAGAAAACAGGCGGTAACGTCCAAGGAGCAGATCATCGAAAAATTGTGGGGGTTCGATTCCGAAGCGGAGTATAACAACGTGGAAGTGTATATTTCGTTTTTGCGGAAAAAGCTGACCTTTCTAAACGCCTCCGTCAAAATCCATACGATCCGGGGCGTAGGCTACGTGCTGGAGGTGATCTCCTGATGTTCAAGAAACTTCGCAATCGGTTCCTGCTCATGAATATGGTCATCATTTCGATTATCATGCTCGTCGCCTTTACGGCCATTTACACGATTACGTATCAAGACGTGCGCCGGGATATCGGGATAGAGCTTCAGCAGGTTTCGGAGTTCTACCGGAAACCCGGCGGAAATCTCGACAAGGGCGGCATGGGCATGGGAAGCGGCATGTCCGGTGGAATGGGCGGCATCGTCACCGATAAGGAAGAGACCGGCCAAAGCATGCAGCAAATGCCGGGAGACCGGGCCCGCCGCTCGTCGCGGGGACAGAATCCTCCCCCCGAGCTCTCCGTCTCGTTTGCGCTGCAAACGGACCGGGACTGGAACCTGTTATCGGTCAATTCCCGCTTCGATATGGATGAAGAATTCTACGAGCTCGCCAAGGAGAAGGCCGATCTCCATCCGGTCCTAAACGGCCGGTTCACCCTGGACGGGAAGCAGTGGGCCTACACCGTGCAGCAGAGCAAGGACGGGTACTCCATCGTTTATTTGGATGTCTCCGCCCAGCTCAAAATCCTTACCAATCTGATCTACACCTTTTCGGCAGTGGCTTTGATCATGCTGGTGGTCATCTACTTGACGAGCCGTTATTTTGCCAACCGTTCCATCGCACCCGTCAAAGAAGCCTTCGACAAACAAAAGCGGTTTATCGCCGACGCCTCGCATGAGTTGAAGACGCCGCTTGCGGTCATTAACACCAACGCCGACGTTCTGCTGGCGAACAGCGAGGATACGATAGAGGAACAGGCCAAGTGGCTGCATCATATCAAATCGGAAACCGAGCGTATGAAGACGCTGACGAACGACCTGCTGTACCTTACGCAAATGGATGACGCCCGTGAGCAAATGATTCATGTCCCGTTCAACCTGAGCGAAGCCGTCGAGAGTATCATTCTTACGATGGAAGCCGTTATTTTTGAAAAGGAAATCGATCTTGCCTATGAAATCGAACCCGGCCAGATGTTGACTGGCAACAGCGAGCAGATCAAACAGGTAGTCATGATCCTGCTGGATAATGCGATCAAATATACCCATCCCCAAGGCTCCATCCAGCTGTCGCTGAAAAAGCAGCATAATCATCTGCTGCTGAAGGTGAGCAACACGGGCGAAGACATCGCCCCCGAGCATCTGGGGAAAATCTTCGACCGCTTCTACCGGGCGGATACCTCCCGCTCCCGCAAGCACGGCGGCTACGGGCTCGGACTTGCGATCGCCAAGTCGATCGTGGAGCAGCATAAGGGGAAAATTTACGTGAAAAGTGTTCTGGGGGAAAAGACGAGTTTTTATGTACAGCTGGGCTGAGATTACCTTAAGAGAGGGCGCACAAGAACGCCCTCTCTTTTATTTTTGATAAAAAACTATATTTAATTTTAAGTTGTAATTATAATTGTTCTGTGTATTTCTATTTTTTGTTAATTCGAGAGGGGGAATTCCCGTGAAAAAACTCGGCACTTCATTGATCTGTATGCTGATTGTCGCACTGCTCTTTCAGCAAGAAGCGTATGCGATGTCCATTTTCGTCAAAACTTTAACCGGCAAAACCATTACGCTGGAAGCGGATCCCCAAGAGACCGTAGAACAGGTAAAGCAGAAAATAATGGATAAAGAGGGCGTTCCCATCGACCAGCAAAGACTTATATTTGCGGGAAAGCAGTTGGAGGATGCGCGGACACTGGCCGACTATAATATTCAAGCGGGGTCAACCCTGCATTTGGTATTGAGACTGCACCCGATCTTGAATAGCCTGGCTATCAATCACGGAGCCTTGTCCCCCGAGTTTGATCCCACGATTCAAAATTACCATGCTAGCGTGACTAGCGATATAACCTCCATCCGGGTTTTGGCAGAAGCTGCAGACCCATCTTCAATCGTAACAATCAACGATTTCACCGGGTCCCAAGCTGACGTACCCTTAATTGCGGGAGACAATATCATCACGGTTAGCGTAATCTCATCTACCAATACCGCAAACAGCTTTACGTATACGATCACCGTAAATCGTGCGCTCCCCACACCGATTGCCGGCTTAACCGCCGTAAGCAAAACGGATACATCCGTCACGTTGAACTGGCCGGAGGCTATCGGCGCAACCCAGATCCGGATAGATCAATCCCCCGCCGGGGAGAACAGCTGGGTACAGGCTGCAACGGAGCCCTTTGCGGTAAATGATACGGCAGCTACGGTTACGGGCCTCGCAGCAGCTACGTCCTATGATTTCCGGCTTGTCGTCACCGGCGGAGCCAATGAAGGCATCTCCAACATCGTCAGCGTCACTACCGACGCTCAGCTTGTTAATGCAGAGGTTCCGGTTATAGGCCTGCAGCCGAAGGACCAAGTGTTGAATGCAGGAGGCAAAGCCTTGCCCTTAAGTGTCGCGGCAACCGTAAGTGACGGAGGAACGCTGAGCTACCAATGGTACCGGAACGATAAAAACGAGACCACCGGCGGGACAGTGCTCGACGGAGCAACCGGCACTTCCTTTCTACCACCCACCACGACTGTAGGAACGATGTACTACTTCGTTGTCGTAACCAACACCAACGACGGTGCTACAGGCAACAAAGCCGCCGCAGCGACCAGTGCCGGGGCAAAAGTAAAGATTCAAGCTGTGCAGCCGCCAAGTAATAACAATAATCCAACACCGGCTATCCCATCTCCGCAGCCCCCGCAAAAACCTCAAAATCAGGCCGAAGATCCGGCGGGTATCCTCTTTAAAATCAATGGAAAAGAAGCCGATATCGGCGCTGTGTCCTTTACGGAAACCAATGGTCATAAAATTGCCAGAATATCGCTCGATGCCGATAAACTTCGCGACCAGCTGGCAGCCATTGACGAAGCTACAGTATCGATCATCCTTAATTCCGACCGGGATGCGGTTATCACCGAAATGAACGAATCGTTGGCTGCGTTCTTGAAGGAAAAGCGGTCGGTGCTCGTGCTTGATACCAAACAAGCCGTGTTCACCTTGCCTGCACGTCACTTGAACCTCGATTTCTTAATGCAACAGATGGGAAATAACATTTCTCCGCAAGACGTCAAGCTGGAAATCGAAGTGTCGGCAACCGAAGCCGGCAAAGTCCGGTTAGCGGAACAGGCGGCAACCCGCGATTCCTTCGAGCTAATCACACGACCTGTCGATTTTGCGGTCAGAGGGGTACATGGAGAAACGATCATCGAGATCGCGAAGCTTGGCGCTTACGTAGAGCGGGACATTGCTCTTCCTGACAATGCCGCTGCGAGCGGAATTACGACCGGTGTATCCATCGGCTCTGACGGTACAGTCCGGCATGTTCCAACCACCTTCATTCAGAACGACGGCAAAAAGTACGCCAGATTGAACAGCATGAATACCGGATCATTTTTCTTGATCTCGAATTCGGTCCAATTTGCCGACGCGGCCAATCATTGGGCCGAAGACGCCATTAACCGTTTAGGCGCCAAGCTCATCCTGGAGGGCAAAGATTCCGGACAGTTCGGTCCAAACGACGATATCACCCGCGCTGAATTTACCGCCCTTCTCGTCCGAGCTTTGAATCTTGAATCGGCCGGTCACTCGACAGGCTTTACGGACATCCAGACGGCCAGCTGGTATAATAGCGACATCGGCGCGGCCGTCTCCTACCGGCTGATCGCCGGATTTGAAGGCGGTACATTCCGGCCGGACGACCGGATTACCCGCGAGCAGGCCATGACCATAGCGGCTAAGGCGATGAAGCTTACCGGCCTGGATTCCCTGTCCTCGGAACCGCCTGCGTCCGAACAAACGCTGAGCCGATTCAAGGATGCGAACGAAGTATCGCCATGGGCGCACAGCGGCGTTGCCGCCAGCGTGTCGACCGGCGTAATTTCCGGCAGAAACAATGATGAGCTTGCACCGAAGGACTATGTATCCAAAGCCGAGGTTGCGCTGATTATAGATCGCCTGCTGAAGAAATCCGGACTCATTTAGAACGGGAATTAGCAGGATGACAGTATAGAAAGTATAGGAGGATTCGTAAAAGTGGCCGTACTAATCAACGAACAAATTAGAGCATCCGAAGTGGTTCTCACCGGGTTGCGGGGGGAAAATATCGGCATCGTATCCAGATCAGAGGCGCTCGCCATGGCCCGTTCCGCAGGAGCGGACCTGGTCTGCACCTCCCTGATGAGCAGCCCGCCGCCCTGCAGCCTGATGGCGAAAGGCAAGGCAAAAGCGGCCGCCCAGAAGGAATCGGCCGCACGTAAGGGTGATGCCGGCCGGTCAGCCGGTCGCGGCAGCAAGGAAAAAGTGAAGGAGCTTCGCTTCACCGCTCATATCGAGGAACATGATTACGACACGAAGCTGCGCCAGGCGGACAAGCTTCTCCGCTCCGGCAAGCCGGTCCAATGCGTCGTCAAGGCCTCCGGCGCGAAGGAATCCGCCGCAGCCAAAGCAGTCCTGGAGCGGCTGTTGGCCGACCTGAAGGAAGTCGGCGTGAAGGAAACCGGCATCCAAACGAGCGGCAAAGGCTCGCAGGTGAAGGTGAATCCGCGCTAAGGTACGCGCAGCTAGTCATCTAGTCATCTAGTCAGCTAGTCATATAGGCGCAACACCACACAGTGCCGGACCCGGCCGGAATCTCTCTATCCAAGCTTAATCGCTTGATACAGATCCTCCGGCCGGGCACGGTATACTTGAAACTTCTGTCCGAAGAAGTCGACCTTCTCCGCGGCGGTAAAACCGATGCGCTTCAAAACCCTTCGTCCGTCATCCGTAATCGCAATAGCGCCAATCTCATCGACGATGATACCTTCGCTCTCCAGACGCCGCAGTTCGTCGGGAATGGCTTGGATCAGCGCTTTGGCATATGCTTTTCGCAACGGATCATGAATGTCGACGATGAAGGATATCAGATAAAGGCAAACATGCCTGGGGGCATCATACGGTAACAGGTGCCGGGGCAATTCTTCTTCCTCCAGCGTACCGCACAGCATGGATTCATAATCATCGCGGGTCAGCGGAAACAGGCTGAAAATCCCCTTGATTCCGCCCGATGCCGGCAGCACGTTATAGACCTCATCGTTTATCTGCATATTTCGCTCCACATAGCCTTTATCCACATGCCACTCTTCCGGGTATATTGCATAATTGAGTGCCAGCATACCGTTAATATCGGAGCTCACAGCTTTCCGGACCTTATACAACGAGCTTTCCATGGCTCTCCTCCGTCTCCTTGCCCGGTTCGTACTTCTCAATGATGGAACGATAGAAATTCGATAAATCATTTTCATACAGATTATACGACCGCTTAATAATCTCCCGTGCTTGTGACGACCGCCCTATAAAATATTCTATGTATTCCTTCCAAGCATCCCAAGTCTGCTTATCGGTCTTGTTCTTGATGATATGTTTGTTGTAAAATTCGCACACCACGTCGAAATAATTTAGGTAATAGTAGATCAGCGCTTCTTTCTTGGCCTTAAGTTCCGGAGTCTCCTCGATCTGATCCGTCAAGGGATGATCATCGTAAATCGTCCACAGCAGAGGATCGGCAATCATCATTTTGTTTACTTCCAGCAGCATCTTCTGATGTTCCTGCTTCGCTGTATTACGGATAGTAATCCGGTTGAAGCGGTAGGTAAAAATCACCGTCAACGCGGTCAAAAAGAATGAAATCATGGATATGGCAAACGATACGGACGAAAGCAATGAAACTCCTCCCTAGCAAAGCTAAAATGGTTAGACATGAAACCCGGCTCCTCGGGTGCATGAGCTAATCTATTCTACCAAAAAAAAGACACCCCTTGGGTGCCTTTTCAACTTTATTTTCCGTATAGCCTTTCCGAGCCCGGAATCCTTTGCATTACATTATTGCTCTGCCGGGGAGTGCTCTTTAGCCTGCTCCTTCGTCAAGAACCATCCCGCTACGCCGATCACGATCAGAACGATATAGAAGATCAGTTTCCACAGCGTAGAATGGGCAAATTCATAAGGGATAATTCCTACGTCTTCATGCCCTAAAGTCAACACGGCCAGCTTCACGCCGACCCAGCCCACGATGGCGAAGGCGGCAATCTCAAGGCCCGGTCTGGAATGAAGCAGCTTAACGAACAGATTGGCGGCAAACCGCATAATAATGAGTCCAATCAACCCTCCGAGAAATACGACGATGAATTTCCCTCCGTCCATGCCGCCGATCGCCGGAAGCGTGGTGTTCGGAAGTGTCATGGCGAGCGCTACGGCGGCAAGAATGGAGTCTACCGCAAAAGCGATGTCCGCCAGTTCCACTTTAAGCACGGTGGCCCAGAATCCCGACTGCTTCTTTTCTTTCTTTTTCTTACCGGCATCTTTGTTCTTGAACGCCAACTTTCTCACAATATGGTTGATCGAAATAAACAACAGGTATAATGCGCCGATCGCTTGGATCTGCCACACGTCAACCAGGAATGAAATGATGAACAAAGAGGCCAAACGAAATACAAAGGCTCCTACAAGTCCGTAAAACAGCGCCTTCTTCCGGTCCGCTTCGGGAAGATGTTTTACCATGATCGCAAGGACCAGGGCATTATCCGCTGCCAGCAAGCCTTCAAGCGCGACTAACAATAACAGAACCCATCCATACTCGAACAATATCGATAACTCCATATAGTTCCCTCTCTCCTTTTAAATGCCTGTCTTTGGTTTATAATCCCCACAATTCTAAATTTCAAATTCCAAGGTCTGAATTTTGGATACTTGTTGCTTCCTCCCTTCATGGACATGTAATCAGGGAAACAAAAAAACCTTCACCGCACACAATCGGCAAAGGTTTCTATAAACAGAAAAGACCTTCGCCAGTAACAGGCAAAGGTCTTGCTAACAACGAAATTCGTCGCCAACAAAGCCGGGAGATGAATACCTCCGAAATGACGACTTTGTTGTAAAAGCTACTCCCCTTTAGGAAGACTATTAAATTTATTTTAAATATAAGCTATCTACTGGGGATTTGTCAAAGGATCCGGGTCATATTCGCTTAACTTTCCTTCATAGATCAAATCGAGGCGTTCGCTCTGCCTGAAATCATCCGGTGTAACCAGTGCGGGCAGCTTATTCCACAGTTTGATACCTGACCGTTCCAAAATTTCCGCGACGAATTGCGAGCAGAAGTAGGAGTTGCTGAATTCGACCGGTTCTTTGAGCGCAATCCCGATCACGCCGAGAATATTGTATAGATACTTCTTATCCTTACGGATAAAGAGTTGAAGAACCCGCTTCATCTTTTCAACCTCGCGGTCAGTGACACGAAGCTCGTAAATCACGCACGTCGTATTCGGATATTTGCTGAATGTACCCGTTTTGAGGTCCTCCTTCACGAACCCGCCGTTCAATGGATTGTTCGGATTCTTTCTACCGAAGCTGTAGAGCTCGGATAGCTCCCGGTTAAAGGAGATCGAGGCGTGATTATAGGGCGCTCTGGTGTAGCCTTGAATCATCTTCGTAAAGAGCGTCCCCGTATTCGTAAGCAAAATAAACACCGACCGATCAGCTGCCATTACGAAATTTCCCCTTATCAAGATTAGACTATTCCTTCATAATAACATAGGATGCCTCTCAAGGAATCCTACCTGGCAACAAGGAGTGATGAATTGCGCATGAGCAGCTTGCTGATAACGCTGGTCGTGATTTTTATTAGCTTAACGGCCATCCACTCGATTTACTACGGACTGCGCCGGAATCAGCCGGATAAGGACTACTCCGCCTTTGGCGTCCGACTTAGGACTTGGTGGGGCATGTTCCTGATCTTGTGTCTGGCGACCCTGTTCAATCCGGTCGTGTCCCTTCTGGCTATTATGATCCTTTCTTTCTTCGCTCTAAAAGAGTATTTCGCCATGATCCGGTCCAGAAAGGCCGACCGCCGGCTGTTCCTTTGGGCCTATCTGACGATTCCCGTGCAATTTTACTGGATCTATATCGAATGGTACGGCATGTTTATTATCTTCATCCCGGTTTATGTCTTCCTGCTCCTGCCACTCCCGCGCATGATTAACAAAGGAACGGTGGGCTTTCTGCGCAGCGTCAGCAGAGTCCAGTGGGGGCTCATGCTGATGGTGTTCGGTCTTAGCCACCTCGCCTACTACCCTTTCGCAACTCCGAAGTACGGGGCGGGGCTGGTGCTCTTTTTGGTCGTGTTGACGACGCTGAATGATATCGTACACTATGTGGCCTCCCTCTACTTCGGTAAGCACAAAATAGTCCCGACCGCCAATCCGTCCCTGACCTGGGAAGGGTTTGCTTTCGCTTTCCCTGTAACGACAGCGGTATCGTATCTGATCTACCCTTACCTGACTCCGCTGGACCCGGCGTTCGGGCTGTTTTCCGGCATGCTGATCAGCTTGAGCGGCTTCTTCGGCAGTCTCACCGTTTCCGTGCTGAAACGGGATTTGCTGATCGGTGATGATGATAAATCCCAGACGCTGGGTAAAGGCTACTTAAGCCTGGTCGATACTTTAACTTATACGTCGCCCGTACTTTTCCATGTGATCCGTTATTTCTTTGATTTTATGTAGCCATCGGATTATCCATCGACTCTGGATGAATCGGCAGGAAGGAAATCGGCTGCGCCCAACGAATGGAATATAAGATTAATGAAATCATACTTTAAGAGGTGGACCATGAGACTATCCAGCATTTTAAGCGACGGCATGGTACTGCAAAGAAATTCAGCCATACCCCTATGGGGAATGACCGGTGCCGACCAGACCGTGCAGATCTTTTTTAACGAAAAAGAATACAGCACTCAGAGTGATTCGGGCGGCGTATGGCGGACGACCCTGGAAGAGATGGAAGCGGGCGGCCCGTATGAAATGAGACTCTTATCCGGTGATCTGGAGGTCGTCATTCGGGATATTCTGATAGGCGATGTGTGGGTGCTGGGCGGACAGTCCAACATGGAGCTGCCGGTCCGCAGAACGCTCGATTTGCTGGCGGATGAAGTAAAGCAGGTCAACCTGCCACTGATTCGCCAATTCGCGGTGCCTCAGACTTATAATTTCCATGCTCCGCAGCAGGAGTTATCGGGTGGGCAATGGATCGCGGCAACCCAGGAGCAAATTCTGAATTTCAGCGCGGCCGGCTTCTTCTTTGCGCGGGAGATCCAGGAACGTTATGGCGTGCCGGTGGGATTGATTCATGCCGCCGTAGGCGGAACGCCGGTCGAAGCCTGGATCAGCGAGCCTACGCTGCGGAGCATCGGAGGCTATGAAGACATATTGGAGCAATGTAAGGACGATAACTATGTAACCGGTACCAAAATGAAAGACGAGGAACGCAATCAATCCTGGTACAGCCGACTTAATGAAACAGATCTAGGCTTACAAGAAGGCTGGTTCCGCGACGCATGGGATACTTCGGATTGGGGAGACTTTACAGTGCCCGGTTCCTGGTCAGGCAGTGAGCTGGAATCGCTGCGCGGCACCGTCTGGTTCCGAAAGGAATTCGAAGTCCCTGCCTCGCTGGCGGAAAGCGAAGTACTGCTGAAGCTGGGGACGATTGTGGACGCGGACGATACGTATATTAACGGGGTTTGTATCGGCAATACGGGATACATGTACCCGCCGAGACGCTACCCTGTTCCTGAAGGGTTGCTGAAGCCGGGCGTTAATTCTATTGCCGTTCGCGTGATCAGCACCCAGAGCACCGGGGCCTTCATCAAAGACATGCCTTACAAGCTGGTGGCTGGCGGACAGGAGTTGGACTTGGAGGGCGTCTGGAAGTACCGGATCGGCACGGTGACCGAGGCGATGCAGCCCCAAACCTTCTTTCAATATATGCCTTCCGGCGTTTACAACAGCATGATTTCTCCTTTGAGAAACTACCGGATCAAAGGAGCCTTGTGGTATCAGGGAGAATCCAATGCCGGGCAGCCTGCCGGGTACAGCGAGAAGTTTGCCGCCATGGTTGGCGATTGGCGCCGCAACTGGGATATCGGCGAATTCCCGTTTATCTTCACGCAGCTCGCCAATTTAGGCGAGGCGGACGGTCCCGCAACCGACTGGGCCGAGCTTCGGGAGGAGCAAAGAAAGGGATTGCGAATTCCGGGCACCGCGATGGCAGTGACTTACGATATCGGGGAATATAACGATCTGCATCCCCAGGATAAGAAATCAGTGGGACAGCGGCTTGCGCTTGGGGCCAGAAAAGTCGCTTATGGCGAGGAAAGCCTGGTGTACAGCGGCCCGTTGTTTCATTCGATGGAACGCAGCGGGAATTCCCTGATTCTTCATTTCGATCAGACCGGGACCGGGCTTACTGTTCGTAATGGAGACAGCGAACTTCGGGGATTCGAGGTGTGTGGTCCGGATGGAACCTTCGTCCCTGCGAAGGCCGCGATCTCCGGCAATACCGTTATCGTTACGCACGACAAGATCGACCAGCCGTCCCATGTCCGGTATGCCTGGTCGAATAATCCGGCCAAAGCCAATTTATATAATCGGGAGGGTTTGCCGGCCTCGCCGTTCACTACGGAAACTCCGGTATAACTAGAGGCCCCGCCACAGGCAGTGATAGGGCCAACTTCTAACGGACACAGAAGCCGTTAAACCGCGCAAAAATGTAAGTTTGGAATTTTAACGGACATAGGAGCCGCTAAAATGTAGAAATTCGCCCGAAATCTAATGACCAAGCCCCGTTAAGGGCTGTGGCGTCCGTTAGAATATATAAAGAGCCAAATTTGAGGAAATAGCGTTCCTGGTGTCCGTTAAAAGAACTTGGCCGCCTGGAGAACAAGTTCGGTGTCAAATGGCAGATCAGCACGGAAGCTCCAGGAGCTCCAGGGTAAGGTTAAGCAAAAAATAAAGGCCGTCCCGGAGATGTTTCTCCCGGACGGCCCTTTTCATCTTATTTTAAAGATCGACGGTTTTGTTAATCTCCGTATCGGAATGTTTTCCCGTCAATTTGGAGAACAGACGCTTCACCATTTTGGTTTTGCTGCCTGTTTCCCAGTACTCCGCCGTATCGGCTTTGACCTTGATCAATACCAGGTTCGGGTCGTCGCTGGTGGTTTCCAGCAGTTTCTCGTACGCCATATTCCAGAATTCCTTGATCTTGGCACGATCCCTCACCAGCTCCGCCGTCCCGCGTATGGACACGTAAGATTTACCCACGTAAGCCACATTTACGTTCGGGTTGTGCTGGATTTCCTCGTATTTGTCTGTGTCAGCCATCGTCAGGAACCACAGGTCGCCGTCAAATTCAACCTCCTGAGTTTTCAGCGGACGCGATACCAGCCCTTCTTCCGTGACCGTTGTCAGCATGGCGGTATCGATCCCTTTAATCAAATCCCGGACCGTTTCGATTGCTTCCTGGTTAGCTGTCGGTATATTCGACATGGTTTATCACCTCTCTAGGTTTTATCCATCACATGCTTCACTGTTATCATAAACAGAATGCCGCAGGACTAACCATAAGCGTCTCGGATTTACGATTCGGACTCTTCCGTTTCCTCTTCTTCATTAGCCTGAGCCGCTTCTTTCCGGCTCCATTCCAGAAACTCGAGGGTATCCTCATCTTCCGGATCCATTTGGTGCGCGATTTCGAATGCTTTGACCGCTTCCTCATTCTGATCCAGATAATAATGGGCATACCCGACACGGAAATGCCAGAGCGGGTTATTCCGCCCCTCTTCGTCTATCTTGTTGAACCATTTGAGCGCATCTTTATAACGTCCCAGGTTATTCAGAGCACGCCCCAAATGAACGGCCAACTCGTCATCGACCAATGGGGTTGGAATCGTTATAATTTCATCCACGATTTTTTGGTATTCGTCGTTCTCATGCCACTTATTCAATTGCGCGATCAGTTCTTCTCTTGTCATTACTCTAACGCCTCCCGGATAACATCCTAACTGTTCTCTAACCATTACTTTACCATTTTCAGGACAGGTTTCCCAATGGCGCTGAGGCGATTCATCCAAATTAACCGGTTCTTGAGGACAAGGGTCACGTAAATGTAAAAAAAACCGCCCCGGAAATAGGAGCGGTTTGGGTACGGACTCATTGTCTATTTGCTATTTATCTCCATATTTGTTTAGTGCATCTTTGAAGATTTGCTTTAGTTTATCAGTAGGTTCACCTTTATACTGTAAATCAAATGAATTAGCTTCTTTGATGTTTTGTATCTTACTCTTGTTTGGCTCTTCAAGAGGTACCTTCCCATAGTAAACACCTTTAACAAAGTAAATATTGGGGTCAGTTAGACTCTTGTCTAAAAAGAGTAAATATTCCTCGTTTTCATTCATCATTTGGTATCCCTCTACACCATAGATAGCTATACCGTCTTCTGTTTTTTCAGTTGCTCCATTTTCTTGAATAACGACTTCTGAACCCTCAGTAATATTTTCATTATTAGTTTTAAAAACTTTATTTACTTTTATAGCTGATTTAGTTCCGTAACTTATAACATCTCCCATTGAGTCCTTATCAAGGATTGTTTCTATCACACGATCCTTGGCTCCTTTGATAATTAGCTCTGCAGTAGTATCTAAATTATTAAAATCGCTGTAACTGATGATTTTAGCTGAAGAGTTAATATATTTCACCCTATCATGGGCTTTCTCATCCTTATTATTTAAAAGTCCAATTGATGAAATAGCTATTATGGTGATTAAGCTTATAGCAAGAAATATATTGCGCCGTTTCATAGTTTACCTCCTTAATCAATATATATATGATAAATACCATCTTTATCATCTTGTACAGGATAGACACTATTTTCCCATCCGGATGATACCATTATCGCAGGAACATCGTCTTCGTGGTCTAAGCCTAGAGCATGCCCCATTTCATGAGCGGTAGTTTCCTTTTGTTGGTCAGTATCTATATTCTTAAATCTTGCAGTGTTGATACTAATTACTGATCTTGAAGCCAGCCCGCCCGACCACTCACAATGCGCGTAAAACTGTCCAAGGTCATTATTTGCACTAGCTGCATACCATTTAACATCAGCAGAAGATGCTGATGTTGTAGCAGTCGCATTAATCTTTAAGTTCACACCAGGGACTCCATTCCATGCTGTGCTACCATGAGTAGCCGCAGAGGTGTATCCAATTTGTGAAATTGAACTATCGAACCAATACTTAATTTGGTTTGGCCTATCCACTCTTGAACCATTTAAGTGATAAGCATCTACCTGGCTAATTAATAAAGTAGTACTTAATAACGGAAGTAATAAACTTAGAGGCTTCCAAATTTTATAAAACGGTTTCTTTGATAACTGCATTTTTTATTTACCTCCTTCTATTTTTATATATTAAAACGCATATTTTACCAAAAAAGTTTCGTTATGGTTAGGAAATAATTCCAAAAATTCAACCTTCTCCCGTGGACAAGGGTCACGTAAATGTAAAAAAAACGCCCCCGAATCAGGAGCGGTTTCTATATAAAGGGTCTTCGTTTCTTTTTACGATCTAGGGAATCCGGTAATAAGTTGTTGAGGAATCACGTTGCCCTGTCCGAGCTTCACGGAAGCCTCCAGTGTCCAGAACGGATTTCTCAGCATGCCTCTTCCCACGGCAACCAAATCGGCATCTTCGTTCCCGATGACGGCATTGGCCAGTACCGGCTCATCCAGTCTGCCGACGGCGATCACCGGCACATCCAGCGCCTGCTTGATGTCTCTAGCCAGCGGAACCTGGTACGCAGCATGGGTACCCGGTCTGCCCCAAGCGGCGATCGGGCCTTCTCCCCCTGCGCTGATGTGGAACATGTCTACACCAGCCTCTTGGTAGGCCTTCGAAATGGCGATGCTCTCTTGAATGCCATATCCGCCTTCCACGTATTCTTGCGCGGAAATCCGCATAATGAGCGGCATATCGGCAGGCATCTCGCTCTTCGCGGCCTGAATGACTTCTCTTCCGAACAAGGTCAAATCTTTCCCGTATTCATCGGTTCTTTGGTTCGTCAGCGGCGAATGGAACTGATGAATCAGGTAGCCGTGAGCGCCATGAAGCTCAATCGTATCAAACCCGGCTTGAACGGCACGTCTTACGGCAAGGCGGAATTTCTCCACCATTTCCTTCACTTCATCCGTGGAAAGGGCTCTAGGCGTCTTCGATTTCTCGTCAAAAGGAATGGCCGAAGGCGCAACCGGAACGGCGGCATCCTCCGCTTTACGTCCGGCATGGGCGATTTGAATACCTATTTTTGCCCCGTGCTGATGAACAGCATTCACAATGCGGGCTAAGGCCGGAACTTGCTCGTCGGACCACAAGCCCAGGTCGTAGTCGGAAATGCGCCCGTCGGGCTCCACGTCCGTCATTTCTATGATGATCAGACCCGTGCCGCCAATGGCCCGGCTCACATAATGATTATAGTGCCAGTCGTTGGCGATTCCGTCTTTTTCGGTTACGGAGTATTGACACATCGGGGGCATAACGACGCGATTCTTTAATTCTAATCCCTTCAAACTGTAGGGGCTAAACAGCTGGTTCATCGTATTATCTCCTCCAATATTAAAATGCATGCGCATGCATATAAATTAGCATGCCTGAGTCTCAACGTCAAGCATCAAGGTTTAATCATGAATTGCTGCAGCAAGTTTTGAAACTTCACCCCGGACAACTCTTCGGTAAGTACCGCCTGAAAGGTAGGCAGCGCCTTCTCCAGTTTAGCTTCCCCTATAGGTGTTATCGAAGTGTACACGGCTCTGCGGTCCTCTTCGCAAATCGTTCTTTGCAAAGCTCCGCAGCCTTTGGCTTCAAAGCGGCTCACCAGCCTGGATACCGCACTTTGGCTCAAGCCCACCATATCCTCCAATTGTTGCAGCTTCAGCTTTTTCTCCGGGGCCTCCGAAAGAAACAATAACAAATAAAATTCGTTGAGCGGTAACTGGTGCTTCTCTTGCAAGGTAGCCTCCAGCTTGCTGGTAATGCCCATTTGCATCTGAGTTAAAGATAGCCAATTCCCGAGAAGACTATTCATCGGTTCTCTATCCATATAACAATCACCCATTTTCCGGTTATCTAGCGGCCATACGCGCTTATTGTCGTTATTATTGTAACATTGTATCCAAAGCAATAACTATATACAAGAACTGCTGTAGCTCCCTAACAATATTTATATATGAAAAAGGGGGGCCCCAAAAGGTCATGCGGAGAAGACCGGGACGCCCCTTTGATTAATTAAAGTGTTTTATTATGCCAAACTCTCCAACGGTTCATTATCCGAGAATAAATCCGGATTGGCCCGCAGCATATCGCTAAGGATTTCCGTAGTCTTGACCGTATCGCATACCAGCACTTCCGCATCTCCCAAACGAGCACGGCTTAGCGCGCCTTGCTCTTCTAGCACGCTCTCGACTTTCCAAAAATGCTCCGACCAGGGCAGTCCAGAGTGGCGCCGCGAAGGCACGGAAATTTCAGTGCCGTCTCCGAGCAAGGTATATAGCTGCTCATGCTCATCCGTCATTCTTCCCGGGATGTCCACCCATTCCTCGATGCCGTGGATGAACGTATTTCTGCGCAGGTCGACACCTACGAGTATAATTGTAGCCTGCCTGTCGAGCAGTCTTCCCCAAGCGGACTGACGGTGACAAGGCGTATCCCAGCGTTCATCCCCGGTCGTAAACTCAGCCGCGTCCTTGCCGAGCGCAGCTACCGAGTGGGTCGGGTGAAGCGAGCGAATCACGCCCGGACGCTTGCGGAACAGCTCCGGAAGAATACCGACGCAGACTTCGGACGTCTCGACGTAAAATTTGGGATTATCGGCATTAATCGTAGACCAGGTATGGGTGGGTAATACCAGTAATCCGTCTTTCATATACTCCGAAAGCGCATCCAATACAGTGTCTGCTCCTCCATCCACTTCCCCGATCTTCTTCATTGACGAATGCATAAGCAAGGTGCCTTGACGACGGATACCCGCATCCTCCAGTTGCTTCATCAAGGATAACTTCGTGTGCATGACAAACCTCCGGCTGTACGTATTTTTATTTTTGATGGTGCTGCTTCCATTCTATCATGTTCCGGAAGGGGAATGTCCGACTACAAGATTTCCTTCGATGATATGTCAAACCTGCCGCAAAATCTCCTGAAGATACCCGGACAGCTCCTTGGCTGCCTTGTGGTGAGCCTCTACGCCCGGATGGCTCCGGGAACCGACGGTTTCCTCCGTCATGTTGGGGAGCTGAAACATGGATACCCGCTTGTCTCCCGTTTCGCGGACATAAGCATCCACGCCACGGTAGATCGCCGGCAGCATCGGGATCCCCAACATGCCATAAGCCCAGACCAAGTGCGCCTTTTTATTATGAGTTCTGAGCTTCGCAAGAAATCCGGAGACGGCCTGTTCAAAAGATTTTAAATCCTCTTCATGATAGGTTCCGTCTTCCAATAACCTCTGCTTGCGGGTTTCTCCCGTTACAGCGTCCCTCCATTCCGGGGATTGAAAGGCGCCCCCATCGTTCGTTCCAAGATTGATAACTACAACATCCGGCTGCCAGGCGTCAAAGTCATTGGCTTGAAACGCTCCGAGAGCTTCATTCTTCGGTCCGTTAAGAAGACCGCAAACCTGCTCATAATGATCGGGGAGATTACAATTCGGATTGTTATCCCAACCGGTAAGCACGCCCCAACCGCTTTGGGAAATGACCCGGTACTCGGCATTCAAGGCGTCAGCCGTCATAGCCGTATAATTGTCCAAGGCGCTAAACCACATCGGAATCCAGTCTTCTTCGGCTTTACCCCCTACGGTTCCTTCGCCTGAGGTGATGCTGTCTCCAATGAACTCCAGCTTGTAGGGCTTGTCCTCCACCGGGAGGAATTCTCCGTCAAACTTCACCGCATGGATTTGCAACGTGCAGCCGGGATCCCCGCTCATGGCCTGCAGTTCTTTTACAATGCGCACGTTCTTAACTGCATCCGGATTCATACCCCTGAATACGCAAACCCAGTACCTTCCCGCTACAAGCATTTGCCGGCTTACCTTCGCGCCGTTGATTACGATGCCGATCCAGGGTTCGTACACCTCATAGTCAACCTCGAATTCGATCCAAAGCTCCGATCCTCTGGCATTAAACTCCACGACGCTCCCTGTCCAGAACAGGGTTAAGGGCGAAAGACTTCCCGTGGTTCTGCCGTGTACCTTCAAATGCTCAATATCTGATAATCCCTGCTGTTTTAAGTTCTTATTAGGCTGCATGGTTATTTTCCATCTCCTTCGGCGCTATTCACTAAGTTATATATAGTTTAATGCATTAGCGGCAAAAGGGCTGTACTAAACCGATCTTTCAATTTCTATTTCCAATAAAAAAGAGGAGCCGAGGCTCCTCATATCTTCTCATGTACATATCCGCTGATTCGGTTGATGGCTTGCTCGCCGATCTGCCGCCATTTCGCTTCCTGTTCAATCCGGTCGTCCGGGTCGATCGGCTTTTGGAATTGGTTTAACCCGACCGCGGCCAACGCCCCAAAATCCGTCTCGGTATCGATCCCCGTATGAACGATATGCTTAATCAGGAAGGGACGATCAAATTCCAGCAAGGCATCTTCCCGATCCAGCCGGCCTTCAATGACCCTTGTCGGCAGCCTCAAATAGATAGTAATGCCTTCATTCTGATAGAGAATGGAATCGAAAAAGGCGGAATAATACTCCCAGCTCCCGCAAATATGGAAGCCCTCCCTCTCTACGTTTCTACAAAAGTCACCGTAAAATGCGCGTTTTCCTTCAATACTGGACGGGATACTTAACATGGCAGCTTCCTCCTGAATCAGATGTTATAACATCTATTCATTCCCAGGATGCCGCGCTTTAAAACACAAAAAGCCGGAAGCAGCTCCGGCCTTTTCGACTTAACTCCCCTTATTCAAGCCCCGCTTGGGCCTTGGTCAACAGCTTCCCCTTGTGAAACGAGAACACGGCGTTCGCGCCAATATCTCCGGCGCCTTGGTAAGAGTGAATCACCATATCCTCCGCCTCGCTGACCGCCTCTCCGTCTCCGCCGAGAATCTCGGCCACTTCTTTGTAGGTCATGCCTACTTCCGTTTTTTCATACTGCGCCAGGGTAATCAGAACACCGTCCCCTTTACCGGTCGGAACCTCTACTACCGGAGTGAGCGCAGCGGTGTCTTCACCTTCCGGGACATCGACACTCGCCGTGGCCGCGTTCGACTTCATGCCTTCCAAGTCCTTCTCCAGCTCGGCCAACTGTTGCTCCAACCCGGCGACCTTTTCGTTCAAGCTGTCATATTCAGCCTGGGACGGGCCCGAGGAGCCGCATGCCGCAAGCGTAAACAACAAAATCAGCAAAATAGGAAGGCCGAACCCTAACCTCATTCCTTGTTTCACAGAAACACCCCATTATGAAAATTTTAACATTAACAATTTTAATAATTTTATCATAGGGGTTTCGGGCTGTAACTGAGACTTTGGCTCTGGGCATATATGCTTAGGCCAAAAAATATTCCCGCTTGAGTATTGCTTCACTTTGATATAATATTACTGCAAATCATGATACTGGCTATGATGGACCAATAGTACTTGAATGTCATGCACATTCAGCGATTCGGGGACGGTGAGAGCCCGGAGGCGGCATCAAGGAAAAGGCAGTCCGGAGCTGGAGTCTCGGAAAAAGAGGGCGATCCCGCAGGGGTCGTCAACTAGGGTGGAACCGCGGGTGCATACAGCTCTCGTCCCTAGGCATCGGTCGTAGGATGCCTTTGTGACGGGGGCTTTTTTAACGTTTCCGATGAGCGGGCATCTGAAGCAACATAAATAATCGAAGGAGAGATCAACTATGAGCAGTACCAAAACCATGGATCAAGTCGTCGCGCTGGCGAAGCATCGCGGATTTATTTTTCCGGGGTCGGAAATTTACGGCGGTCTGGCGAACACTTGGGATTACGGCCCGCTCGGCGTCGAGCTGAAGAACAACATCAAGCGCGCCTGGTGGAAAAAATTCATCCAAGAGTCCCCTTACAACGTTGGCCTGGACGCAGCGATTTTGATGAACCCGCGGGCTTGGGTGGCCTCGGGCCACGTCGGCAACTTTAATGATCCGATGATCGACTGCAAGCAGTGTAAAGCGCGTCATCGCGCGGATAAAATTATCGAGAACGCCCTCGACGCGAAGGGCATTGAGCTGATCGTTGACGGCCTCTCGTTCGACCAGATGAAAGCTCTGATCGACGAGCACCAAATCGTCTGCCCGGATTGCGGAAGCCGCGACTTCACGGATATCCGCCAATTCAACCTGATGTTCAAGACGTTCCAAGGGGTTACGGAGTCCAGCACCAACGAGATCTATCTTCGTCCGGAAACGGCGCAGGGCATCTTCGTCAACTTTAAAAACGTGCAGCGCACCATGCGGAAGAAAATGCCGTTCGGCATCGGGCAAATCGGCAAGAGCTTCCGGAATGAGATTACCCCGGGGAACTTTACGTTCCGTACGCGGGAGTTCGAGCAAATGGAGCTGGAGTTCTTCTGCAAGCCTGGCGAGGATCTCAAATGGTTCGAATTCTGGCGCGGCTTCTGCCGCGATTGGCTTTTGTCGCTCGGCATGAACGAAGAAAACATGCGCCTGCGCGATCACTCGGAAGATGAGCTGTCCCACTACAGCAACGCTACGACCGACATTGAGTACCGCTTCCCGTTCGGCTGGGGCGAGCTGTGGGGCATCGCCGACCGGACCGATTATGATCTGAAGCAGCATGCGGAGCATTCCGGCGAAGACTTCAACTACATCGATCAAGAGTCGAACGAGCGCTATGTTCCATACTGCATCGAGCCATCGCTCGGAGCCGACCGCGTAACGTTGGCCTTCCTCGTCGATGCCTATGAAGAGCAGCAGCTGGAAGGCGACGACAGCCGGACCGTGCTCCGCCTTCATCCTGCGCTCGCGCCGTTCAAAGCGGCCATCTTCCCGCTGTCGAAGAAGCTCAACGACGGGGCTCAGCGCGTATTTGCGGAATTGACCTCCGACTTCATGGTCGACTATGACGATACCGGCTCCATCGGTAAACGGTACCGCCGCCATGACGAGATCGGCACGCCGTACTGCATCACCTACGACTTCGAATCCGAAACCGACGGCCAAGTCACCGTTCGCGAACGTGACTCCATGACGCAGGTGCGGATGCCAATCGCGGATTTGAAGCAATTCTTAAGCGATATGATCAAGTTCTAAAAGCAATCCCCCTCCCGCCGAAATGGCGGAGGGGGATTTTTTTCGCAAAACAAATAAAAAAAGAAAGGCGTACGCCTCAACCCGTCGACCGATCCACTGCATTCAATATTGTAAATGGATAAGAGAACGGAGCGAATGCCTTATGAAACATTTGATCATCAATGCCGACGATTTCGGCCTGTCTCCGGGCGTAAACCGGGGAATTGTCGAGGCTTATCAAGCCGGAGGGATCAGCAGCACGACGTTAATGGTGAACATGCCCGGCTTTACGGATGCGGTTCGGCTTGCAGGCCTGCATCCGGGGCTCGGGGTGGGCCTGCATTTTAACCTGACCTACGGCCGTCCCGTATCCGATCCGAGGCGGATTCCATCACTCGTTCAAGCCGACGGCCGATTTCATTCTATCGGCGGAAATTGTAACAGAGAGTTGCGCGATATCGAGATCGAATTATCGGCCCAATGGGATCGGCTCACGGCCTCGGGCTTGCGTCCGACTCATCTGGATGGGCATCACCATCTGCAGCAGGATTTTCGTAACGCATACGAAGCAATGGCACGGTTGGCAGCTAAAGAGAATGTCCCTATGCGCCGGCCTCAGATATCACATTGGGAGAACGAAAATACCGCTCCGCTGCCGCTTACTGTGAATCAAGTTCTCCTGGATACGTACGATGCGGATAATGGGTTACAGAAGCTCCTCTCCTATCTCCACAATCTACCGGTTGGATCGACCGAGATCATGTGTCACCCCGGATATGTCGACGAGACTTTACGGGGAATCTCCAATCTGACCAAGGAACGAGTGTCCGAGTTGGCCGTGTTTCGCAACCCGGTAGTCCGTGAAACCATCCGAGCCCTCGGCATTCGGTTGATCCATTATGGGGTGCTCCGGTCCGTCTAGAACGGACCCCATCTCGCACAGTGGGAGCGAGGAATTCATTGGATTATATACTTTGGGGCCTGCTAAAGCAATTCACGTCATTTGTGGTACGGTTCAGCGTAACGGGTCTATCGGCGAATTTTTTTATAAAACCCACAATTATTATTTTACTAATAACTCCAAAAGTCTTGTACAATATTCTTAACTATTTTTTGGAGAAAGTTCCCAAATGTAAACCTGCTCAACCCCAAACAGAATCATCTACAAGCCAAACTCGAACGCCCTGTCGGTCCCCATGCCCGATCTTGATTTTGACATTATCCGGCACAGTCCCTCTATGGAACATTTAAATTTGTTAGGAAGCATATTTTAGACTTAGAAGTATATTTTAGAGCTGGGGGAATTTTGAGATGTCTATAAATAAGAAATTACTTTGGTTCTGTATACTTATTTTAATGATTACAATGATATCTTGTAGTAATAAACAACTAGAAAGTAGTATACAATCGGATCGGATACCGATGGTAATGATTGAAAATCACCTTTATCTTGATTCCGGTGAGCAGTTGTCCATTGATATAGATGATACCTCTTTAATTGGCACAATCACATCAGAAGTATCTAATTCTGAAATTCCAGCAAAAAATAATCAGAGTAATTTTGGGCATGTTGGGGCTCAATATGCTTCTCATGAGAGGGGAATCGTGGTTATGATCGATAATGAATGGAGATTATTTCGTAAAGAAAAATTAACTCTAGAAAAACTGCTAGAATTATCTCGTAAAGGACAAGAACTTTCATGGAATGATTTTAAAAGTTATGATAGTACGGAAATAGGCAGTGGACTCTATATCTTGCGGTATGAGATAGATGAAAGCTATTACCTTCTTATTGGAGGAAACAATCCAAGGAAAAAACCAGCATATATTAGATTGGTAAAGGCAGATAATTCAGAAGATTATATAGACATCAGAGAAAATAATGTAGAGGAGTTTATTTCAAAGTAATTAATTTATGGTTCACATACAATTATGAATTACTAAAAAATACCTGTTAGCAGGCTCAGCAAGAACTTGAGCCTGCTATTTTTTATTTGATTAAATTGAATTTATACTCTATTTTGTAATTTACTTACATTATTTCTTTTGTTATTATGTAATTGGATAAAGATGGAGATTGAAATCATAAATAGGAGAAACCCTCAAAGTATCCAAAATACTATAGCAGTTTTGGTATTTTGGAATGTGAGAGCGGCGTCTCCACAGAATGATGCATTTTGTTTAAAGATGCAGGATTATCTAAAGGAGGGGATGCTGACTACTAATAAGGAATCGTCATAGGTTAGAATGTGGATTGTTACGTCTCGATTATACAACTTGAAATGCAATATGATGAGTATGTTCAAAAAGCTGATCATAGGAGGAATTGTAATGAAAAAATTTTCAAGCTGGATATTAGCGATTGTTTTGATGCTGAGTTTGGGAGTAACAGCATTTGCCGCTGGAACTGATGGTGCGGAAATTGATATTAGAAAAAACGTAGCTCCGGATAATTTTAGCTACAGCAGAAGTATAACTTCGGATGGAGCTGCAGTGGTAGAACCTGAGGTTACCGCAAATAGTGAATTTATTCACAAAATTAACGGCAAAGAATTTGATATTAGAAGAAATGTAGCACCAGATAATTATCAAGCTCGTAAAAGCATGGGCTTAGATAAAGCTGCTGATCAAGCTGTTGGTCAAGCCACTGCGGCAGACACTAAAACTACTAAGTATAAATCTCTGCTTGCTTCGATGCCAACAGGCGGTGGTGAATATCCTTATAACCCTACCTATTGGAATGATTCAGCTAATGTCTTTAGAGCAAACTGTTATGGGTATATTTTGAATAGAATTGCAAATGACACAAGTGATCCGTTAGCTGGTTATATGTTTCAACCAGGGTACAGAACTGGAAATTATTACACTTCGCTTACTGCAAGTGCAATAATTACTGCGGTAAAATCCGATATGAAAGACTTAGGGAGAACAATTAGGAGTTCAAGTTATAGCGAAACGCCAGGTTCTAATGAATACAAAGTTGCACTTGTTATAGCGCCAGGCACTGATTATCACTGGTATAGACAGGATTCTGATGGCGGTTGGTCACATAAACCCGGATTAACTAATATTGACTATCGAGATGCATCTGGCAATTTTATCTCTGATCCACAGACGTGTGACCGGAACTATTCTTATGCTAATTATAGCACTTGGGGCGGTTATTATATTGTTTCCAAGTAGTTGGTAAATTAACCGGGTTGCCAAGTGTTTTGGAATAGTTTCCAAATGTTGGGGGGCGGGCTAGTTAGCTTGTCTCCCGTATTTCAAATTAGGAAAGAGTAAATGTACCGAAGCAACTGTATTAATCAATTAATTAGAGAGCATTAAAGTTAATGTTAATAAGCGGAAAGGCCGCTTGGGCAGTTGCCCAAGAAATTACGATCGTTACAGACTGGTATATACTGAAATTCACGTTTCGGAGTGACCAAACAAATAAACCTAGCCCTTCTTGTGATACGGTTCAGCGTATTACTCTAACGGCGAAAAATAAACCTGTGTTAAATTCACCCAGGTTTAGAGTTATATGGAAAATAAATTATAGCACCACTAATGATAGTCTTGGGAAAGTAGAAAGTATTTTTTCTACTATTCACTCTCCTTAAGTTAGTACTTCGGTCACAATTTTATCGTCTATAGCTTCTATATATTCTTTAAATTGAATAATATAGCTCTTAATATCAGGAAGTGATACATCACTTGCATCATCATTATGATGAACAATATTATTTCGCTTCGTTACGATAGTGCCAACGATGTCTTTATTATCACTAAATTTTTCGTCTGAGGAAATATCGATTCCGAGTTTTGCAAATAAACTTATAGTTTTATAAACGTTACCAGAAATAATGTCATCAACATCCTTTTTACTTATTCCTAGTTTAAAATTCTCGAACTTAAACTGTTTGTCCTTGTTATTATCCACACCCCACTTTATAAGGTTGTGAGGAATGGGGTATTGAAGAAGCTGTGCTTCATACTTATCTATTACAAGTTCACTTACTTCCTTTAAATATGCTTCCAAATATGTACACGCCACAACTAAAAAAGATTTAATAAAAAAATTAATATTATTATAAATATATAAATCGGGCTCTTCTGCAACGGTACGTTGATTCGCTTCGTTAACAAGTTGGGTTAACTCGTCGTAAAGAGCAACATACTTCTGGTAGGCCGTTGTACAGCTCATTCAAGCTCACCCATACGTGCTTCCCACAATTCCCTTCTTTTAATTATTGACGTCTTTCTTTGTAAACCACCAGATAAGGTTCTCTGGAACTCATCTAAACTACACATCTCTTCAAACTTCTTATTTAGTGTTTCTTTATTTCTCACTAAGAAGTCTTTATCATATTTGGAGAATGACCACATAAGCAAATCATAATATACAACGCTTCGCCGAGGTCTATCTTTTGAAATATCCATAAAGACATCCTCTTCGAAAATTGTGATGCACTTATCTAAGGTTTCTAAAAACAGCTTCTTCAATTCATAAACTTTTTCTTCGCTTAAATTTTGGTTTTCCCTCATGTACTTATCTAAATACTTAGATAATCTACTTTCATAATCTTCAAGGTCTCCCTGCATTCCAAAGAACCTCAAAACTTGTTCTTGGTTCTCCAATCCGTTTTTTTCCTTTTTTCCAAACTCATCAAATATGCTTGTTGTCGACAATTCATTTAATAAGTCATCTAGTGGTCCAGGGTAAATTGCATGTCTAATTTCTTGGTCTGTCAGTTCTACAGCACCTTGATTTAATCTCGCAAATATATCTTGGACGAGTTCTTTAGAATTATCATTTCTCAAAACAATACATCTTATTGTGTATGAGTTTAAGTCTTCCATCAAGTCTCCGAGCTCACTAAACCTTTTACCTTCTAGTTCTTTAAAAGCTGTTAAGCCTTCTAAGACAAACTCATCATTAAGGAACCGCTTAATAGTAGTGATACGTTGGACGCCATCTATAACGATATGTTTCTTTTCCTCGTTTTCTGCAAAATAACAAGCTGGAAGAGGAATTCTCATTAAACACGATTCAATAAAACGAGATGTCTTTTCCTCATTCTCTAGATTCCATTTATACTTTCTCTGAAAGTCTGGATTAAGTTTCAATGAACCTTTATTGACACGATCTACAAGGGTTTCAAAAGGGTAATCAATGGGAAACAAATTAAGAACATTTTGGCTCATACAAATCCCCAATCCACTGTTTATTATTACAATTATACCAATTGTTTCATGCAACATCTATAACTGATACTTTCAACGTAGTCTCTATAAAAATTATACTTGGGAGTTGTTCTCGACTAACAAGCTAGCCTTAACTCGTTTGTTATAAGTTCACCGCCCATTGTTTACCTTCCAAAACTAAGTGCTAAAGAACCCTATCCAAGCTCACCACTGGTACCAAATAAATTCGCCCTTCTTGTGATACGCTTCCCCCCGTTTAAACATCACCGCCAATCAATCAGTTCCACACCAACCGCATGCCAAAAAGGCGCGCCACTCTCCATGACGCGCCCCATTCAAATGCTTACTCTTCCTTTTTCCCCTCCAACTCAAAAATCAACTCATTCGCCATCCGTTTATTCAGTTCATATGTCTTGAACTTCCCGGCTTCGGCAGACAGCTTCTTAATGGTCTCGATCTGCGTTTCGGTCGGAGGCTGGCGCTCGATCAGTCCCTCGTAGTTCTGATAAGCGACCTTCAGAGCGGTTTCCGGGGAGAGCAGGTCGATCATTTCATAGATGCCATTCGATGCCTGATCCCTCGACAGGTCGAATCCCGCATCGGTGGACAGCATGAATTTGTCCGGGTACTTTTCCATTAGGGGCACGTAATCTTCTAATTTGTTGGTGCTGCCTGGGTTGTAGGCTGTGAATCCGGCAAAAAAATCGATGTATAAGTTAGGATGTTTGCTTAAGAGCGGTTCGATATTCTCCGGAGAATTATAGGCGTTGGCATGTCCGAAAATGATAGTCGCATCCGGATGTGCCTCCAGGGCTTCCTCCAGCTTCGCGATGGGCTCGCCGTTAGGAGGGTCGATATGCAGAAGGATGGGCACTTGATACTGGGCCGCAAGCTCATAAATTTCAGGAAGGTTACCGTCATTCGGATGCTCGGCCTTCCAAGGCAATCTGGACACGACTTCAGAGTACATAGAAGCGGCAGCCACTTCCCCGATGTTTAAATAGCCCTTCTCCAGATTGTTCTGGACGATTTCTAAGCCCTCCTCCTCGTAAATCGGAAATCCCGCAAAGGAGGGATATACGTTCCCGGGTGCCTTTTGATATTCCTCCCAGGCTAATTGATCCGTGTACTTGGCGCTTGGTTCCGAAATACTTCCGAACAAAACGAGGCGGTCGATGCCGGCTTTTCCCCAGTTCTCAATGGCAACCGGATTGGGCGCATCATGGTTATGTATATCGATCACTGTAAGATCGCTGTAAACCTCCTGCAGCTCTTTGCTAGGATCTTTGTCTTTGCGGAGCTTCTCGATGAGGGCAACTTCATCTTTAGGGGTGTACTCGGTCAAAGGGTTGACGATCACTTCCGTTTGCTTCGGCGCACATCCTGATAATGTGACTGCTGCGAGAGCCAGCGCGCAAATTCCCAAATACCGCAGCTTGGCGGGCATAGGCGGTTCCTCCATCCTTATATTTCTTATAGCTATTTTGAATATATAACAGTATGGAAAAAAGATACATTAGAAAATGATAAAAGAGCGCCAACCTAAATAGGTTAAACGCCCTCAGAATGAATACAAAACGAAGCTTGCACATTTATACTGCCTTCACGGGTTCTAACAGATTCAAGTAATATTCGTTCCCGCATCCATCCGGTCTGTCATTCCGAATGTGTTCTTCCAGACATAATCTTGACCGATCTGATTTGTACTTTCTGTCCTTTGCCAACTCATTCATCAGCGTTTTCCAAGATAGACTCACATCCTCACTGCTCTCAAGCAGTGCAAAAAGGCCTCCGGGCAGCACCATTTCCTTTAGATGCCCGGGAACAGAAATTCCATCAGGGATGGTGGCGCACATCCCATAACCGTATGGAGTTCCGACACTGGTTGGCATCGGTTTTACGTTTCCTCCAAAGAATCGAGCCGTACTGAGCAAATTGGACGACTTGATCCATTCCAGCACGGGGCCCATCGCCTCATCTTCCGGGGATGTCCCTACAGCGATACTATAAGCTACCCTCATAGGAGGAAGGGTAATTATTTTGATTACACTGCTTTCTTGCAAACTGCTCATCCATATATCCTCCATTTCGTTAAGGATCCTATCTAAATTTAAAAAACCATCTTCGGGTTGCTGTTTAAAGAACTTTAGGACCTGATCCAGCTGCTGTTGAAAAGAGACAACTTCAGCATTCCGCTGCTTCACTTCCGCGATTTTATTCTCAATAACCTTGCGTAATTGCGCCAAAGAAGGGTTTGCAATCACGGACTTAATATCCTTGATCGGGATATCGATTTTTCGCAATATCGCAGTAATTCGGATACATGACAGCGCATGCTCATCATATACTCTCCATCCGGAGGACGTATCCCGTTCACTCTTAAATAGTCCCTCAGATTCCCAGTGGCGCAAGGTGCGGCTCGTCAGCCCCATTTGCTCCGCCAATCTATGGATTGCAACAACAGATCTGTTCATTTTCGGTCTCCTTTCCGAGCTCTAGGTTTATTGTAGCAGTTGACGCCGCGACAACTTCAAGCGTTTTCTTAAGCTGCTAATCTTCTTTACAAATCCTGATGCGGCCGCCATAACCTCTAATTTTCAATAAAAACATAGACTTCTCTTAACCGCTAATTTAAAATTCGAGATAAGTACAGGAACATTTTACCATCCCCGTCAGGGACGGACAGCGAGGTGTTTATCATTGAATAAAATAATTTGGATCATCGGCATTTTCTCTTTTATTACGATGGTAGTAACCATTATTCTGGTCACAAAGACGCTCGGTACCCAGAGGAAGCGTTTCTCCGAACGCAAAGAAATTCTCGCGGAAGGCACCACCGCGCAAGCCGTGATTAACTCAATCCGGCAAACGAATCGGACGGTTGGCGATCAGCCGGAGGTCCTGCTTGACCTGACCGTCACAAAGCCGGATGGCGAAGTCGTTCATACTGTCTTAAAGACTGTCATTCAGATCGTGAACATCCCCGCGTTTCAAAAAGGCAAGGTAGTTGAAGTTAAGTACAAGACGATAGGCAACGAGCAAAAGTTCGAGGTCGTAGACGCCTATTTACCTTAAAAAAAATAGCCCGAGCGTTATTTCTTAACGCCGGGCCACTCTTATTTATCTTAAACCTCCGCGCACGGGCTCATGAAAACTGCCAAAAGCCGGCTACAGGTGTTTGAATTTCCTCCGTACCAAAGTTCGCGAAAATATATAAGGCTCCAAACCCGAAAGGATAACTCCAGTCCTCCTGAAGCAGCGTATCGGGATAACCGTCTTCGTCTACCTGAAAGAAGAAAGACAACGATTCTTCATTCAAATCCTTGAAGTAATAGTCCTCTTCTTGAATCAGTCTCGGGTTCCCGCCCAGCTTGATGAAAAAGGACTGATCCCTAGCTGTCTTATCATCGTTCAATACCCCATCTGAAATGGCATGTCTGACCAGCCCGGGGTGAGTAAAGCGGTCTTTGGCGCTCTCTGCTGAAGCCGGATGCTCGAACACCTTGATCGAACAATGGGGATACATATTGTTGTCCAAATAATCCTCATATTCAGCGGGAATAAAGATGGAAATCATGCTGCCAGGCTTGAAGGGATTCAATAAACTTAGGTAAAAGTAATAGGTTTGGTCCCCTTCATGAATGTCTTGATCATCAAAATAGGCAGGCGCATTTCCGCCGACCCAGCTTGCACTATTTTCCGATCCCGGACCCGGAATCGCTTGATACAGCATACACGCTGTTCTCTTTGCAAACATGTCCGTGAAGTAGTCCATAACCTTCCCCTTCCCAAGTCAATGAGTGTCCGTAACCGTGAAATGTTACGCTAAAAACTCGGCCAAATCGATTTCGCGCTTCTCATATTCCGCACCAATGTTTTTCAATTGGGCCTCCACGTTTGCGGCACCCTGTTCAATCCCTTTATACACTAACAAAGGCACGTCCGATAAATAGGATCTCGCTTGCGGAATGTCGCAGGAGAACGCTTTTTTGATGAACAACAAGGTTTTAAGCTTGTCCTTGCCTTCCCCTGTAATGAATACTTTGCAGTAATTGTATGATACGTCCTCATCAAGCTCGCCATCGAAAGCTCTCGGTAATAAGGTGCTGCGAAGAAACTCCGCCAAACTGTCATATGCAATTTCAAAGTCCCATCGGCCCGTACCGTGCATCGCCGTATAAACGACGGTATCGCCTCTGGACAAATCGAGACAGTAGGGGTCGCCCTCATCCGAAGCAATGACAAGATAATGCTCAGGCCAATCCGAAATGGGTTCCTTCGTAACGGGATTATAGTTGTACCCCCATTGCCCCCCTGGCAGTTCCTTTGCCCCATAAATATCCAAATTAATATATTCGTCCGTGCTCCAGCCTACCGATTCGGGAATATAATTTCGTAAGAAGTAGGCATATTCCTCAGGCAAGCGCCATGTGTCGAAAACGGTGCGCAGGTCTTCCGCTTCGGCTTCCGTTCCAAGCTGCATGGGGTACTTCGCATAAAATTCGGGATCCTGCTTGCGCATAGCTTCTAAAGTTGTCCGCATCTTCTCGATGATGTCATCGATTTCCTGGTATTTCTTCTCCAAAACTCATCCTCCTTTTCGGCAGATTCATTTGCACTATTCCGCAGTTGAATCATTCATATTCCGGTCCATAATTGTCGTTATTCTCATACCTAGGATACATCGATTTAGCAATCTTTTACAACTGCCTATCGACTCTATGGACCGGAATACAAAATCACAAATCAGAGATGAGATCCGCCGCTGGCATCTATGCATTGGCCGGTTACCCAGCGGCTGTCCGGTGAGGCAAGGAATGCAGCAATGTCCGCGACATCTTCGGGTTCTCCCCATCGATTAAAGACGGAAAGACCGGCCGCAAACTGTTGTCCCTGAGGATCTTGCAGCGTACCTGCATTCATTTCCGTGTTAATGATCCCGGGCTGAATGGCATTGACCGTAATATGGCGGCTTCCCAACTGTTTGGCCAGAAGAAGCGTAAACGTATCGATCGCCCCTTTTGACATACTGTAGGTGAATACGCTTGGAGATGCCGCCCTTGTCACGAAAGAGGAAATATTAATAATGCGTCCTCCGTCATTTAATCGCGGTAAAGCTTGCTGCGTAACGAAAAGCGGGGCTTTGACGTTAATCTTCATAACCTCGTCGAAAGATTGTTCCGTCGCCTCCTCCAGGCCCATGATTTGGCCGATTCCGGCATTGTTGACAAGAATGTCGAACCGGTGATCTTGGCCCCTATGTTCCTTGACGGCATGATCGAATGCTGCAAACAGCTCATGTACGCCTTCCAGCGTACTCAGATCAGCACCGATTGCGCACGCCTGCCCTCCGTTTGACTCAATCTGACGAACGACGTCCTCTGCTTCGTGTATTCTTGTTCCATAGTGAACGGCGACAAAGGCGCCCTCCGCGGCCAGACGCAATGCGATGCTGCGGCCAATTCCCCGGCTTGCTCCGGTGACCAGAGCGATTTTACCCTTCAAAATACTCATTGATTCAACTCCTTTGCTGGATTTGAATATAGGTATACCACGGGGTAAGATTTGAAATGTTGCTGTCTAATTCCGTTAAGAATGCCCGCAAAAAAAATATGCATTTGCTTAAAAAAAATTCTTGCTCATTAATCCCTATCCTGCTATTATGAAGGAGCATTAATTTTGGAAAGCTAATATTCAAGGTATGTAGGATCTTTCCAAGCAGATAATTTTGACCACTTCCCAAAGAAGTTAAGGCCATACGGACAGCCGGGTCAAATGCCGATTGGCAACTTTCGTTGCCTTATTGATTGAGTTAAAAGCTCAAATTTTATAAGTTGGTTACTTTACAACCAGTGCATATGCACATCAACTTGTGAAACGGTCAATAAGAGTGGTAAAAGTGATTATTTGCTATATAGACTCTGATCCTAACATGATATATCTGAATATTAAGTCCTTTCCATGAAACTATAAGTTTTATGGCTGACTGACGAGCGCACAAGTAGTTTGTCCAGTCATGCTTAAATGCTTATTGGGACTGTCTTAATATCTGACTATATCAAAGCAAGTGTGATGCGCATGGAATGCGTATTTCGCTTGCTTTTTTTGTTGCCGTTTTTACATGAAACCAAATCCAGAAAAAAATCCAATTGAGTTAGGAGATCGAGAAATGGGAAAAGCACTTATCATTGGCGCCGGCGGCGTAGCATCTGTAGCAGTTCATAAATGCGTTCAAAACAGCGAGGTATTCGAAGAGATCTGTATTGCGAGCCGTACAAAGTCCAAATGCGACGACTTGAAGGCGAAGCTCGACGGCGGCAAAACGAAAATCACGACTGCCCAGGTCGATGCAGACAACGTGGATGAGCTGATTGCTCTGATTAACGAATTCAAACCGGACATCGTCATGAATTTGGCTCTCCCTTACCAGGATTTGACGATCATGGATGCATGCCTTGCAACCAAAACACATTACATGGATACAGCTAACTACGAGCCGGAAGATACGGCAAAATTCGAATATAAATGGCAATGGGAATACCGCGAGCGCTTTGAAAAAGCCGGCATCACGGCACTTTTGGGCAGCGGGTTCGACCCGGGCGTTACCGGCGTATTCTCCGCTTATGCGCTGAAGCACTATTTTGACGAAATCGAATATATCGACATTCTGGATTGCAACGGCGGCGATCACGGCTATCCGTTCGCAACCAACTTCAACCCGGAAATCAACATCCGTGAAGTGTCCGCCAACGGACGCTACTGGGAAAACGGGCAATGGATCGAAACAAAGCCGATGGAAATCAAGCGCGAGTACAACTTCGCCGAAGTCGGCCAAAAAGATATGTACCTGCTGTACCATGAAGAACTCGAATCCCTTGCACAAAATATCCCTGGACTGAAGCGCATCCGCTTCTTCATGACTTTCGGCCAAAGCTACCTCATGCACCTGAAGGCGCTTGAGAACGTAGGCATGACTTCCATCGAGCCGATCGAATACGAAGGAAAGCAAATTATTCCGCTTCAATTCCTGAAGGCCGTGCTTCCGGATCCGGCATCCCTTGGACCTCGTACCGTGGGCAAAACGAACATCGGCTGCATTTTCAAAGGCAAAAAAGACGGCCAAGACAAGACTTACTATGTCTACAATGTTTGCGACCACCAAGAGTGCTATAGAGAAGTAGGCTCTCAGGCTATCTCTTATACGACAGGCGTTCCTGCCATGATCGGTGCGGCCATGGTCATGACCGGCAAATGGAACAAACCGGGCGTATTCAATATCGAAGAGTTCGATCCGGATCCATTCATGGAAGAGCTGAACAAATGGGGACTTCCTTGGGTAGAAGACTTCAATCCGGTGCTTGTCGACGCCTTGCCTGAAGAAGCTAGAAAGCCGGAGCTCGTTCGCTAAGATGCGGTTCGAAGAATTACCGACACCCTGCTTTGTAGTCGATGAGGCGCTCATCGAGAAAAACCTGAAAATCCTGAACGGGGTTATGCAGCGTACCGGAGCCAAGATCGTACTGGCACAAAAGGCTTTCTCCATGACCGCCATGTACCCCCTCATCGGACAATACCTGAGCGGCACGACCGCAAGCGGTTTGTTCGAAGCACGTCTGGGTCACGAGGAAATGGGCAAAGAAACCCACGTCTTTGCCCCGGCCTATCGGGAAGATGAAATCGATGAAATTGTATCCATTTGCGATCATATCATCTTCAATTCCTTCTCCCAGCTGGAGAGGTATAAATCCAAAGCGTTGGCTGCCGGCAGAAAAGTGGGAGTGCGCATCAACCCGGAATGCTCCACGCAAGAGGGTCATGAAATTTATGACCCTTGTTCGCCGGGATCCAGATTCGGCGTAAAGCGGGATGATTTCCGGCCGGAACTGCTCGAGGGCGTCTCGGGGCTGCACTTCCATACGCTTTGCCAGCAAAACTCGGACGATTTGGAGACCACGCTGAATGCGGTGGAGGAAAAATTCGGGGAATGGCTGCCGCAGATGGAATGGATCAATTTTGGCGGCGGTCACCATATCACGAGAGAAGACTATGATATTCCTAGACTGGAAGCTTGCATTAAGCGCATGCAGGACAAATACGGTCTGGAAGTCTACCTTGAACCCGGTGAAGCCATCGCGCTCAATGCGGGCTACATGGTTACTTCGGTACTGGATATCCATAAGAACGGCATCGAGATTGCCATCGTGGACACTTCGGCCACATGCCATATGCCGGATGTTCTGGAGATGCCGTATCGTCCGCCGCTGTTCGGCTCGGGCGAAGCCGGCGAGAAGCCATACACCTATCGGCTCGGTGGCCCAACCTGCCTTACGGGCGATGTGATCGGGGATTATTCCTTCGATCAGCCCCTAAAGAACGGCGACCGGTTAGTGTTTGGAGACATGGCGATCTACTCCATGGTCAAAACCAACACCTTCAACGGTATGCCGCTGCCGGCCATCGCCGTGCAGGAGAAAGACGGCAATTGCCGCGTCGTTCGCCAATTCGGCTATGAAGATTTCAAAGTAAGACTGGCGTAATGCCGTTGCATATCCACATTGAAAAACTCCCGCTATGGAACTAACATAGCGGGAGTTTTTTGAATTAGAAGTAGGTACATGCAGGCTGCGGTTATGCTTTTAAGAAATCGGGCTTCAAGAAACTCGGATTCGGATATTTATAGAATCCTTCCCCTGCTGCTGCTCCGAGTTTTCCCTTATCGACGTACTCCGATTTGAGCATTTCTGCAATTTTCTTGAACTCGGGATCCCCGGAGGCCTCCGCTTTGGCCAAACCGATATTATATGCCGTGTTAATCCCTACCACATCCAAAATCGCAAATGGCCCCTGCGGGGCGCCCGTCGCTACCATCCACGTTTTATCGATCGTTTCGACGTCCGCTACCTCCCGGATTAAGAGCTGCTGGGCCGCTTCCAGCAAAGGAACCAGCAAAGAATTCAGAATATAGCCAGGTTGTTCCTTATGCAGCGGCAATGCTACCATGCCGATCGCCTTGGCAAAAGCGACGACATCCTGAAACACCGCCATATCCGTTCCCGGATGCTTCATAATTTCCGCCGTGTTATTCTTCCAAATCTCGTTGGCGAAGTGCAAAGCGAGGAATTTCTGCGGCCGACCTGTCGCCTCCGCAAATTGGCTCGGTAATAACGTAGAGGAGTTCGTTGCAAACACCGTCTTCTCCGGAGCTACTTTTCCCAGGTTCGTATAAAAATCGGTCTTTATCTGCACCACTTCGGGAACCGCCTCAATGACGAGGTCCGCCTCGGAAACGGCCTTGGACAGGTCACTGCTGAATGAAATACGATTATATGCCTCGTCCACTTCTTGCCCGGTCGCGTTCAAGTCCTGCCGATAATGAGACTTCAAGTCCGAAATTCTTTCTTTCGCACGTTCCAGGGCCGGGTCATTGATATCGTATACCGTTACATTGAAGCCTTTAAAGGCGGTTTGATAAGCGATTTGACTGCCCAGTACGCCGCTTCCGGCAACCGTAATATTTTTATAATTCATGACGGATTCTCCTGTTCGTTATTCTAAAATTCGCGTGAATCCCCCCTAGTTTCCTCGTTAGAGGCTGCGAATATTCCTCATCCTTTTTTATAAGCGCGTGGGACCTTCCATCTATTGACAAACTGGTTAAATAAATTATATTTAGATCATTCCATCGGGTCAGGAGGATGACTGTGAAGAAGCCTTTGTTAAACCTTATCGCCGGGATCTTATTCATCATCGTTGCGTTTCTCTCCGGAGCCTATGTTCTTGGCAATCTCATTATGAAAATGTTATTTGATGCCTACACAGATTTGTTATTTGTAATGCTTCTCGCCTTCGTTGCGTCTATCGCAGCTTCCGCTTATTTCTTAACGCAATATAGCAAAAAAGCCCGCAAAGCGGGCTAATAGCAGGCGGACCTTTTACAGCAGGCCGAACCGTTTCTTCTTATAAAATGGGGTGAGATCCTTCACCTCATTGTTGGCCCAGTCGTTCAGTTCGACCAAATCCAGAAGGTGTCCCTTCAGATGCGGGGAGGCTGCGGCGGCAATCCCGCCAAATACTTCTTCTTTATTTCCCTCAAAGTCCACGATCAGGAGATAGCCTTGTTCGATACCCTTGACCATCCACCTTAAATAAGCCTTTTTTATAGCTTTCTGAGTTTTCATATAAGCCTTCACCGCGTCGATCATTTCCATGGGGTACGCCTTAGGTTCCCCAAGCAATACCTCGGTATCTTTCAGCACGGTGATCTCTTGAATCGTTTCGCTCGGCGTCTCATCTTCAGCCTCGCTTGAAGTCTCGCTTGGTACTGTATTTGGAGCCTCACTTGGAGCCGCGCTTTGGGCCTCGCGTCGCTCCTCTTTATATGCTTCAATTCGCTGCTTATTCTTGTCATCGATCTGAAGCGGAATGCCCCGGTAATTGACCACGATGCCGTCCATGCTCTCGGATAAGGCGATCATATCTTCGTAAGTCACGATATTGCTGCTCCATACCGTCTTGTCGTATGCCTTTTCGAATTCAAGCCAGTCCGTAAATACCGGCAGCCAAGATGAATCCTCTTTTCCTCCCAGGACCGCAAAATGAAGGATGGTCCCTTCCTTCAATGTGGTCATGCCTTGCTCGTTAGGGGTCGATGGAGATTGTTCCTTCAATTGCATAGGCAGCAAATACTTCGCCTGAATGACCTCGTCGAGCATTCGGCCCTCCAGGTGTTGAAGAAGCTGCTGTTTGCCCTCAAAGGATTGTCCGGAACTCATCGTCTGAAAAAAGGAAATCAGCGCATGCTGCAAGCCCGGGTTCGTTACGGGAATGCTGATCTCAGGTGTATCGCTAAAATCCGGGGGCGGTAAAAGCTCGTCCCTGTCCAATTCGATCATGTACTGTCCATTATCCATAATAATTCTACGGATCCCTAAGATATGTAACTCTCCGAGCGTCTTCATGATTTCTTCTTTTTCGAGCTTCTTCATTTCGAGCATCAGGAGCTGCTGTCTGAAATAATCCTCCGCATTAGCGGCATACTCCTCCTTCGAAAACATCCAAACCCGGCCCTCGGGATCCAGGTAGGGATAGCCCGTTCTCTTTTCGTAGGCGATAAATAGCGATTCGGCGTCTTTAATCTTATCTTTCAGCACACCGAGGAATAGCTTGATTCTTTCATCCACTTGATCGCCGGGAAGGGCACCCTTCTCTTTGAAATATTTTGCGGAATGAATTAAGAAGATCAGCTCTTGAATCTCTAACTCGCCGCACTCCTCCAGTAATATATAAGGACTTAACAGAAACTTCTTCCCAATATCGTCTTTTCTTGCTTCGTTCATCGAAAACGTCCCTTCCTATTTACTGATGATTAATCGAATACGGGCCTTGTTGCAATTCAATCTTCCCATGTATAAACCACTTCTTCAAGCAGTAAACATAATCCTTGTTATAAGTGCATGATTTCCCCAGCTAAACAAAAAGCGCCACCTCGCGGTAGGCGCTTTAAAGCTATAAGCTAAACTTTAACCAAAGTACTTGTTTCTCTTCCATTCGTTTGGAACAAAGACAATGTGCCATCTTCCATCCGGTATATCTTGTCGCAGTATTCAAGCATACGCTCATCATGGGTAACCATGATTGCCGCCTTATGGCGTGATTTTACTTCATTCGCGATAAGCTCGACGACTTCATGGGCCCGCTTGGTGTCCAAACTGGCTGTCGGCTCATCCGCCAAGATGACGTTGGGGTTATTGCTTAAGGCACGTGCGATTGCCGTTCGCTGTTTCTCACCGCCGGATAGTTCTTCCGGATAGCTCTTCAGCTTCGATCCAAGCCCCAGTTCCTCCAGCAACTGAATGGCGAAGGCCTTATCCTCCTTACTTACACGTCCGGACATTCTCTTCACGATCAGTACTTGATCCAGGACGTTTAAATAGGGAACCAAATTGGATGATTGCATAATGAATCCGATTTCTTGCAACCGGATTTTTGACAGTTCCCGATCCGATAGTTTGGAGATAAGTTGACCATTCACCGTTACTTCTCCCTCGGAGGGCCGGAGCAGCGCTCCAGCGATAGATAAAAAAGTGCTCTTGCCCGAACCGGACGGTCCGACTACAGCCACGAACTCACCTGGTTCCACCTTTAAGGATACATGATCGAGTGCGGCTATACGGCCGCTTCCTTCAGCATAATACTTAGTGACCCCACTAATCTGCAATCCCTTTGTCATTATTCGACCCTCCCAAGCGCCTTTAGCGGATCAATCTTCGTAATTTTGCGAACTGATACCAACGAACTTAATACAGCGATAATCAGCAAGATAACGGAATATATAATAACGAGGTTCGTTTCGAGTTTGAATGGCATCCCCTTGGGCATAATCGCCGCCGTCCCGTAGGTGAGCAAGATACCAACTACGATACTAATTAACGATAGCACGAACACTTGGGATACAATTGCCTTACTTAAGAATCCGTTTCTTGCGCCGATCGCTTTCATGATGCCGAACTGGTTAGTCTTCTGCATTGTAATTACATAGAAGAACACACCCAAAACAAATGCAGAAATGACCAGCAAAAAGCCGAGCATCATCATAATCGACCCGTTCTCTTCTTTGTAACCCGGCATTCCTTGCACTGCTTCTGCACGAGTAACCGTGTCCGTACCAGGGAGCTTATCATTTATGGCACTTGAATCGATATCTTTCCCCTGCAGCATTATTGCATTAACGGGACCCGCTATGCCTTTATCCGAGCCCGGCGCAGCAAAGGTGATCTTTCGCCATTCTTCCATCGGAGTAAATACCGCGGTAACGTGGTTATACGTCTGATTTTCCACAAAACCGACAATCGTTAGTGACTCCGTCGAGCCATCCAATTGGAACGTATCCCCAAGTTTGAAACCGTCATCCTTCATCGTCACATTCACGATAACATGATTCGGATTCTCTGCAGATAACCCGCTCCCTTCTACAATGGCTGGCTCCAGGATGCTGCCGGGGTTAATTCCTATGATCGCGATATCAACCTTATCCTCATTCTTCGTGCTCTGTCCTTTAAGTGCCGTCGCCATCGTACTTCCCATAGGAGATGCCGCATTCACCTGAGGCAACTGCTCCACCTGCTCAACTAATTGATCGGACAACAGAGATTTACCCATTGCATTCTGCGATCCTTGTTCAAACAAGACATAATCGGCCTTCATGTTCTTGAATGTTGACGCAGCGAGCGTCGATAATCCATTGCCCAAACCCGATAGGATGAATACCAACCAAGCCAGGAGCACGAAAATAATGACGATCATTAAAAATCGCATTTTACTATGCATTAATTCCTTCATGGCTAAAAACATGATCTGTTCCACTCCCCCATTTTTATATCTGACACATGTGTCAGATTTAATATGCAGATACATTTGTCACTCTTATTAAACAACATTTTTGACACATGTGTCAAATTAAACTCGGGGTTCCACACTAACTGCGGGCCCCTCCAATCCACATTTGGAATAAGAGCTCACTCCACTGGGGAGTAGGGATATTCAGCATATTAGGAGTATTTATCAGGTTAAAGAAGACGCCAACAAGTACCGGAAGCGGAATATCATTCCTTAGCTTTTTGTCCTGTTGCGCTCGTTCAAATAATCGGGTCAATTGCGATTTAAGGGTTAGGTGCGCTTGCTCCACAAATTCCAGGTCATTTGCAGCTGCTGGGGAGTTCGCCGTATTGATTTTATAGGCATCTCCAAGAAGCTGATGAAGCTGTGATTCTCCTACGTAGATAAGAAGCAGCTGTTGGAGGGCGCTCATCGCATCGGTTTCATCAACGGCTGACGCTTGTTCTAATACAGTGACTATTACGTGCTTCATGCATGCGGCAACGATCTCTTCTTTATTGGAATAGTATTGGTAAATCGTGCTTCGTGCGCCAGGCAGATGCTCCGACAACAACTTGAGGTGAAAACCGTCATAGCCATGTTCAAGAACTAATCTCTTTGTCGTATCAAGCAGCTCAGTTGCTGTAAAAGATTGTTTTCTTCCCATGGTATCGCCTCCTTTCCAAGTATTCCATGCCCTAGATAACTCGCCGACGCTTAGTATCATGTCCACAGTTTAGCATATAATCTACCTTATCGAGTACTTGCTCTATACAAATTACTCAGCCAGACTCGATACAATGCCGAAGAACCCGCTTCAGAAGATCCTGAATCGGGTTCATGCATAGACAAAAACTCATATAGCCCTTCTTCCGGCCCCTGGGCCAGTTGCCACGGACTACTTTATCTTCGGTAATCCCGAGCCCGCGACCCCCGGATGGGTCATCTCATAAGGGTCCAGGATCAAACTCAGCTGCTCTTCGGTCAGCACCTTATATTTCAAGCAGAGTTCCCGGATCGACGCCCCGCTGGCGATGGCTTCCTTGGCAATTTGAGCCGCTACCTCATACCCGATATGGGGATTCACCGCGGTAATGATTCCGACGCTTTTTTCTACGTACTCTTTCAATCTGGCTTCGTTGGCCTGGATCCCGTTCAAGCAATAGTTGGTAAATACGCGGAACGCATGATTCATCATGTTGATCGACTGCAGCAAATTAAACACCAGTACCGGCTCCATCACGTTCAATTCGAGCTGCCCGGCTTCCGAGGCCAGACAAATCGTATGATCGTTGCCGATAACCTGGAATGCGACCTGATTAATAAGCTCAGGCATCACGGGATTCACCTTGCCGGGCATGATCGACGATCCCGGCTGGCGGGCCGGCAGCGTAATCTCGCCCAGTCCGGCTCTTGGACCCGAGGCCATTAAACGCAAGTCATTGGCAATCTTCGACATGTTGACCATGCAAATCTTTAAGGCCCCGGATACTTCGGTGTAGGCATCCGTGTTTTGGGTGGCATCGACAAGGTGATCTGTCCCCTTCAGCGGTAAGCCGCTGATTTCTTTGAGATGCAGCAGGACAGATTCGATATATTTCGGCTCGGCATTCAGGCCGGTTCCAACGGCAGTGGCCCCCATATTCAGCTCATATAGCTGCCCCCGAGATTGCTGGATTCGCCGGATATCCCGTTCGATGACCCGGCTGTAGGCCTCGAATTCCTGGCCAAGCCGAATCGGCACGGCATCCTGCAGATGGGTGCGTCCCATCTTGATTACCGAGCAGAATTCCTGGGCTTTTTGCTGAAAGCCAATATGCATTTGTTCCATCGAGGTCAACAGTTTATCGAGCAGCTTCAAAGAAGCGATATGAATCGCCGTCGGAAAAGCGTCGTTCGTGGATTGAGACATATTAACGTGGGAATTGGGGCTGCAAAGTACATAATCCCCTTTTTCTCCACCCAGCAATTCAATGGCACGGTTAGCGATGACTTCATTCACATTCATGTTAATCGAGGTTCCGGCTCCGCCCTGAATCGGGTCCACGATAATCTGATCATGCCACTGGCCGGCTATCATTTCCTCCGCAGCTTCAACGATCTTGTCTCCAAGGGAAGCATCCAGCCGCTGCACTTCGACATTCGCAAGCGCCGCAGCCTTCTTGACCATCGCCATCGCCCGGATCAGTTCCTCATGGATACGGTATCCCGTGATCGGGAAGTTCTCCACCGCGCGAAGCGTCTGCACGCCGTAATAGGCGTCCGCGGGAACTTCTTTTGAACCCAAGAAATCATGCTCGATTCTCATCTTATTCATGATTAGTCCTCTTTTTCCGAATGAATTGTTAAATCTCCCGCAATCGGTGTTTCAACGATTCCCTTGACCTCTTCCAAGCTCTCGCTTTGTCCAAGCGCCCACATCAATTTGGCAACAAGCGCCTCCGTATTCATATCGCCGGATAGAATCACGTCGTATTGCGCTACCTTGTGCCCCACCTCATACAGAAGCAAGTCTTCTCCTTCTTCCAGGCACTGTGTCGTGATGACGACAGCCATTCCCATTTCCGTCAGTTCCTGAACCTTCGGGAGCAGATTTCTCCCTGCAAAAGGCAAGCCGCCGTTTCCAAAGCTCTCGATGATAACTCCTTTATACAACCCTTTCAGACAATCGAATATCTCCGGCTTCATGCCCGGGTACAGCTTCATCAGAAACACATCGCTGCACAGGTTCGTATTCAGGGAGAAAGGCGCTTCAGCCTTCGCAGGCTTCCATTGGTATTTAACCTCATTCTTATTTATATAGGCGACATAAGGATGATTAATGCTCTCAAATGCATCATAGCTTTTGGTCCGCATTTTGACTGCCCGGGTCCCGAGAATCACCCTTCCGTCAAATACGATATACACCCCGCCGATCTCTTCGGAAGCGAAGCGGAGAGCGTCGGAGACATTTTTCCGTGCATCGGTTTTCTGGAAGCTGATCGGAACCTGCGATCCGGTAAGGACGACCGGCTTATCCAATCCCTGGAGCATATAAGATAGCGCCGACGAGGTATAAGCAAGCGTATCCGTCCCATGGGTGATAACAAATCCGTCGTAGTCGTCATAATATTTATAAACCGCCTCAGCAATAGTTACCCAATCTTCGGGCTGAAGATTGGTACTATCCTGGTTCATTAAGATTTTTCCGTCAATATGGAGGCCGCTGGACAGCTCGGGTAAGTAGTCAAGCAACTCCTCGACCGACAGCCCCGGCACAAGTCCTTCGTTTCCTTCCACCGATGCAATGGTTCCACCCGTAGCCAGTAATAATATATTTTTCATTCGCAACCTCTCCATTACGGGATAATGATCAACTTCCGCAAAACGCGTATTTATACTAGTAATTATAGATTTAATTTTGTAGAAATCAAGATAATGTACTCGTTTCGCGCACTTTTTCTGGTCTAGCGTATCAAGCTTATGCTATGATAATGATGCCAAAATTTTAAATCATGGGGTTTGAGAGCATGCTAGAACATTTATCGGAGTTAAGAAAAAAGAGAAAATGGTCCTTGCAAGAGACCGCCGACCAACTCGGAATTGCAAAAAGTACTTACGCCGGATACGAAACCGGGTACCGTGAGCCTTCGCTTCAATCGCTGCTGCAAATGGCCGATTTATTTGAGACTACAGTAGATTATATTCTCGGAAGAACGGAAGAGGAACAAGCCGCCGCGGAATTAACGGAACTCCTCACCCGCCCGGAGCCAATGATCTCGGTTGACGGGGAACCTTTATCCGCCGATGAAATGATAGAGTTCGTGGCTTTTGTGAGGATGAAGAGAATGCTTCAGATGGAAAGCGGTCATCAAGGGGTGTAACCCTCCTTATACCTGAAAGGCGATCTGTGTTGAGTTGCAACCTTTTGACCAACATATTCGTCTTGATTGCTAAGGAGGTGTGAAGATTGAAGTATATTGTATTAACTTTAATTTCCATTTTATTGATTACTGGATGCGGTAGTAATACTACTATAAATAAAATTGAGCATGCTCCGGAAGAAGTTACCCTCGAAGCAATTATATTAGGAATACACGAAGGACGACAAAAATTACTACTTACTACGGACGTACAAAAAAGCAACTTAAATGAACTTACCCAACATTCAATTGAGGATATCTTGCGCACTAACGATGCAAGCTTGATTTGGCTGGACATAAGCAAAATTCCTGAAGAACAACTTCAAAGAGATGAGTTGAAAATTGGCTCTAAAATTCGCTATAGCAGCGAAAATGAACAATTAGACACTATGCCTCCTACTCGCATTGCCAAGAAAATCGAGCTAATCTCATAATGACATCATAAATAAAGCGGCAAATTCTAACATTGAATTTGCCGCTTTATTTTACATTGGAGCTACTGAAAATATTACTCTGCTGTATTGGATGTAAATGGTGTCCAAGCGCCACCATATGCTATTGCATTTGCAATATGAGTAAATCTCGTAAAAGGTGTTCCACTTACTTCTCCTGCAGTATGAATACCTATTAGTACATTATTATACCAATAAGTCCCCCCACTATCTCCTCCAGCAGAATCTATATCAGTCTGTATAAACCCAATATTACCAGATGAGTTGGCATTCAGCGCTGTAATTTCCCCACAACTAAAACCTGTGGTTGCCCCTGATAAACAAACATTGTCTCCTATATCAAGCGAGCTTACATTAGACTGATAGGATGTCACCTTTCCATCAGTCCAAGAATATTTATATACGTAATTTGAAATTTTCTTATTTGCAGTTACTTTAATTACTCCTACATCGGCGTAATCACCGTCATACTGATAATGCTCTGTTCCAACCTTCTCCCCACCTTGATATATATTACTTGACCATGACTCCAAACAATGGCCTGCCGTAATAATGAACCTATCACCATTCTTCTTTGCTGATGTACCTATAGAACAATAACCTAAGCTATTAGTAGAATTACTTGCACTGTCAGCAATTAACAAACCTCCAACCATGGTATCCAGTTTAGTTGTTCTCGCTTCAGGCTGCTCATTAGACTTACCAATTTCAAATTTATAAATTCCTGGGGAGGAAAACTTTAGTGAGTTTATCGAAATCCGGTTTGCATTCATCTTATCTTCAACCTGAACCTCTACGATATTATTCTTAATGTCCACTATTACATTCTCTAAGGTGATACTTAGCTCTTTACTTTCTGTTGTGATGTCTTCATATGCCTTCACCAACTCTGCTTCTGAGAAGTCTACATCTCTGAACTCCAAATATTCTGGGGGTACTATTTCCTCAATAGCTTTTCTAATTTGATCTGTCTGTTCACTTTGTATGGAAAAACTCACTACAAATTTCAAACCATTAGCTTTCTCTTGATAGAAGGTCCCAACATTGCTGTATCTTTCAGTAATCTCATTATTTGGACCTTTGAAAACAGTAACACCATTTTCTTTCATCATACTTGAAATTAGTTTCCCATACTTCTCCATAAGCCCATCTCTCTCTTGAATGTACTTTTCTTCTTCCTCTGTAAGGGCAATACTGTATTTAGTTATAGTCTCCCGCGCATTCGTAGAGGTTAGAGCATTCTTTATAGCCTCATCAGAAGAATCCAAGTTGTTAGCTTCACGATATCTCTTATGCTTTCGAATAACCTCCTCGCTAAATTCAAGTTGACGATTGATCTCTTCCTCAGAAAGAATATTAGCGTTGTAGAAATCTGGTAGTGTGACTTGCTTGTCGCTATTACCATAAGCTGACCCAGTAGCAAAGAAAATAGTTATTGAAAGAAAAAGTACAGACACAAAAAGTACACCTGCCGATTTCCAACCCTTTTTAATCAATGTTTACCCTCTCCCTTTTTATATAGTAGAAATGAAGTATAATTGCCCATGGTGAACTTATTCCTTAGTACTTTTCAAGAATTACCACCCCCTTTAAAATAAAAATTTTGTACTTTCAATATAATTGAGTAAAATCTTAATTACTTCCTTTTGTTCAGGACTTTACCTTAGGGTAATGGATGGACTAGGAAACGTTCCTTCAAAGCCACCGCTCAGAGCAAAAGGTGGTAGATAACTTAAGTAGAGGTTAGAAGCACGGGAAAACTTATAACTTAATGAAAATATGGCAAGTCAATTGGTACAAGTGTGTAACTCTATGTCTATAAAAAGCCCGCCCAAGATAACCAGTATTATTTAAAAGTTCCTTAAAATGGAATTAACCTTGTTCACCAAGCAAGAAACAGTCATTTAGAAGTATTTTTGTATTTATAAGCAAAATAGATCCCCTGGTTAATCACCGTAAGTAGTACATACATAGATGAAGTCATAACTCCCTTCCTGCAGAACGCTCACTTTATCTCTTTGGCCTATAAAGTAATCACTTACAAAATGTTGGCTTAGACAGGTATTGGCTAGTCGGATACACGATATAGTTTTCATGTATGGGACTTGCTTTTTCCTAAGATTGGACTTTCACCGGATAGAGTTTTGCACTTCCGAATAAATTGAAAACAAAACAAGCGCTCAGAACGTGATAGTTCCGAACGCTTTATTCAAACCAGCATTTATTGGTGACTCGGCTTTTTGATGAATAAGGACAAGATTAAGTTAGCAACAGACAACACTAATCCGATTTTAAAACTAAAGTAGATCCCAAAGCTACTGCTTGTGTTGACTCGTTTGCAAAACGGCTAAGTTTGCTGCCCTGTTTTGTTGAAAATATGGAGAATATAACCACGATCCCGATCACCCCTGCCACTTGCTGAACGGTTTGGTTAATGCAGGCCATCCGAATAGTACTGTTTCGGAAGACTACCAAAGCCTGCCCGGGGTAATCACCGCTATGTTTCTAAGTATTCCCCAACCTCCCCTCCTCATTTCAGGCCATAAAAAAGAGCGGCGGTTTCGCCGTTACTTTGCATGTAACTGACGGTGAAGCTCCCGTACCTGCTCTGCCAGTTCGGGAACCGGGCCGGCAAGGTCAGCATCGCGAATGACATCCTGAATCGGAAGATTCCGAACGCGCGACGCGGGAACCCCCATTTCACTCAACCATTGCGCCAGCTGTTCGGACGAGCTTGCATAAACAATCCGTCCTAAACCAACCCAGCCGTGGGCCGCCGCGCACATCGGACAATGCTCTCCCGAGGTATATACCGTCGCCTGTGCCCGCTCTTCCACCGTCATGTTGTTGGCCGCCCAACGGGCCAATGCAAATTCCGGATGCTGAGTATGATCGCCACCGGCTACATGGTTGTGATCTTCCATCAGGACATCTCCGTCCGCAGAGACCAGGATCGAACCGAAGGGCTCATCCCCTGCCTCCAGTGCAGTCTTGGCAAGTTCTACGCACCGGCGCAGATATTTCATATCGATCTCATTGATCATGGATAACCCTCCCGATTAATTAACGTTGACGCGGCTCTTATCCGCCAAACCAAGCGTAAGTGCCGTAGAAGCTTGAAGCTCGTGGAACAGTTTCGGGTTTTCCGCCAGGGATACGCCATACGAAGGGATCATTTCCTTGATCTTCGGCTCCCAGGCTTTGAGATGCTGCGGGAAGCATTTCCGGATGACTTCCAGCATGACGTGAACGGCAGTGGACGCACCCGGAGAAGCGCCGAGCAATGCAGCAACCGAGCCGTCCGCGGCACTGACCACCTCCGTACCGAATTGAAGCGTCCCTTTGCCTCCGGTAATCGTATCTTTGATAACCTGCACGCGTTGGCCCGCAACCACGATATCCCAATCCTCGCTCTTGGCGTTCGGAACGAACTCCCTTAACTCTGCGATCCGCTTTTCCTTCGATAACATCACTTGTTGAATCAAGTATCTGGTTAGCGCAACACTTTTTACGCCTGCCGCTAACATCGTAAGAACATTATTCAATTTCACGGAACTAACCAAGTCCAAATTGGATCCCGTTTTCAGAAATTTTGGCGAAAATCCGGCAAAAGGCCCGAACAGTAACGATTTTTTGTTATCGATATATCGGGTATCCAGATGCGGAACAGACATAGGCGGGGCACCGACCGCCGCTTTGCCGTATACTTTGGCATGATGCTGCGCTACGACCTCCGGATTGTTGCATACAAGGAAAAGACCGCTTACCGGGAAGCCCCCGATATTCTTGCTTTCGGGAATGCCCGTTTTTTGCAGCAACGACAGACTTCCCCCGCCGCCGCCGATAAAGACGAATTTTGCAGTATGGTATTCAAGCTGACCTTGATCATTACGCACTTTCAGTCTCCATAAGCCGTCTTTGGTCCGCTTAATATCACTCACCATATGTTTGTATCTAATGTCGACATTTTTATTGTTCAAGTGGTCAAATAGCATACGCGTTAAAGCGCCAAAGTTGACGTCCGTGCCGGAGTCGATCTTCGTGGCCGCAATCGGTACATTCGCTGCACGGTCCTGCATAATGAGCGGAATCCATTCCTTCAGCTTATTTGAATCGTCCGAAAATTCCATGCCCTGAAACAAAGGACTCTTCGTAAGCGCTTCAAATCTTCTTCTTAAAAAGGATACATTATTCTCCCCTTGCACTAAGCTCATGTGGGGTAAAGGCATAATAAAATCCTGCGGATTGCGGATCAAATCTTGGCTTACAAGATAAGACCAAAACTGTCTGGACACCTGAAACTGTTCATTAATTTGCACCGCTTTGCTAATATCTACTGAGCCATCCGGCTTTTCTACGGTGTAATTCAACTCGCACAGAGCTGCATGTCCGGTTCCTGCATTGTTCCACTCGTTCGAGCTTTCCTCGCCTGCTTTGTCGAGCTTCTCAAACACGGTCATTTTCCAATCCGGCGCCAATTCCTTCAGAATCGTACCCAAAGTCGCGCTCATGATGCCGGCACCAATTAGAATAACATCACTTTCCCTTTTACTTTCCATGTGGCTCATTTTTAACATCCTTCTATTTAAAATTTGCACCACTACTTGTTATTGCCGCCTAACGATTTTATAAAAAATTATAGCATAAATTTTAATAGTTAGAAGCTTATCGGAGAAAATTGAGAGGGATTGGAAGCTTAAAGCGGAAAAGGGGTCTCCCAAAAGGGAACCCCCGTCTTCTTGCCATCGTGCAAGAGCTTTCAGAAATGGTTTATTCTTAGCGAGGCAACAATCTTCGCATTGAAATCCACAAAGAGGCAATGAGCACAAGCTCGAATACATTCGTCGTCGCTTTACTGTCAATCGGAATTGGGATGGCCGTTCCGGCTACCATCAGCAAAGTTCCCCAGAACAAAACGGACGTGATCTTGCGCTTCCACAATATAATGCCTGCCACAAATAAAAAGACCGTAATAATGATGATCATAATAGGGGGCCCCGAGTGCTCACCGGCCGGAACATAACGCAAGGCACCGAATTCCTGTACCGGTTTCATTTTTAGTCCGATGGTCTCTGTCACCAATTGCATAATGATAAGTGCTGCCGTCACAATCCAGGCTCCCCATTGGACAACCGTACTCCTCGCCCACGGGCTTCCAGCCCTTCGTATCAAATCGAACGCAACGACTACGAGTAACGGTGTGCAAAAGGCATGCAGCCAAAAACGCGCCAGATTCAACCCCTTAAGCAGTTCTCCCTCACCAATCCAATTACCGGCGGCCATTACGCCATTATCCCATACCAGCGCCGCCGTCACTAAAAATAATAAATAACGAGGCCCACGCTTGGCGTCTTGTCTGCATAGGACAACCCCATACCCGAACAATAGAATGTACAACACCGTTACTATTCCATAGATGAACGTATCCAAAACGATCCCTCCTTACGTGGATAATAACCCCAATTAAATAGTTAGAAGCTTATTCGTTGCAAAAGAGTCTCCGGTCGTAATGCAGAAAGGCACCGGCGATAAGCCGGTGCCGAAATGGGCAACATGTCTTCTATTTATCCTTATAAATGACAGGGGCTCCGCCCACATTTGAGAAATATTCAATTTCTTTTCGCCCGGTTCCATCTTTTTTGACCGCATAGACGCGGCCTTCCAACCAGTAATACACATAGTCCCCCAAGGCACTTACGTTTTCGATTCGCTCCCAGTGGTTGTAAAAATTGAGGTCCGTGAAGACCAGACGTTTTTTCACTCCAGTTGCGATGTCCATCTTCCACAAGGATTGCGTCCACTTTTTCGATTGATTATCTTCCGTGTAATAAATTGTTCCTCCGCTAATATCAAAAATCTCTACTGCGGATTCACTCATCTTGCCAACCGCCCTTTTTCCTGAACCGTCCAAATTCATCTCTCTCATCGTCTTGGTTTTAGCATCCATGTAGTAAATTTTGTTGTCGGAAATCCTAGAGTCCACTACATCGGCATCACCGGTCAGCTTCTTTTTGCCGCTTCCGTCCATCTTCATCCGGTACAGTGTCCAGCGGTTGTTTTCATAATAATTGTAGTAAATCCAATTGTTATGAACATACTTCAAGAAGCAATCCGCCTGTGACAGTTTCGTTTTCTTCCCATTCTGAAGCTTGAAAATAGCATAATTGCCTTCATTGGAATAATCGGTGAACCAGATGACGTCATTATCGATATAAGCTGCTTCCTTAAATAAGTTGCCCTTGCCAATCACACGCTGCGAACTCTCACCGTAATTGATTTTAGCGATTTTACCGTCCACACTATTAAAATACATATCTCCTTCATGACCTATCGCCAAATAGTACCTCTCTGAATCCGAAATTTCAAATTTCTCAACCTCGCCCTGAACGGTGGTTCGATAATATTCATTCGTTGACCCATAAATATGTCCTATGTAATAGAAACGTCCATCCGTATTGACGAGACGCAGTGCAGACTGATCTCCAACCTCAAACTTGTGAAAGCTCCCGTCACCATACAAATACATAAAAGAAAGATCGGAGGCGTAGATAATTTTTGGCCTCAACTCTTGTTCCAGTGAAGCCAGCTTCTCTTCCGTGATTTGATGATCCCCATCGCTGATAATGATCATTCCGTTGTTAAATGTCAGCTTCTTTTGAAACAGATCCTCGACCACGTTCCGCAAAGGCAGGTACGTCGTGCCGTTCACTACTTTGGCTGTAGTGCTCATTACGATCTTTTGATTATTTATGTAGAGAGCTGTATCGCCAACCCGCGTTTTACCGGTCCGGCCATTTACCGTAATCGTGATTTCCCCCGTTTTCGAATTAAAAGACAACTGTGCACCCAGCTTGTCCGATAAAAAACGCAGAGGTACAAAAGTATTGCCTTGATCAACAAAGGGCGTTATCTCCGGATTAGCCATGTCGATCTTGGTCAACTTTCCCTTAACATAGGCTTTGGAACTGTCGACGTACAAAAGAATAGCTTGATTCAAAGCTGTCTCGGAACCGGCGTCTGAATGTTCCACTGACGGGCTGTTCGTGACGGTAGATTCCTGTGCGGCAACGAGACTGTTCCCCATGACGCCAACCAGTAAACTCACTGTAATTAACACTTTTTTGAACATCCTATATTTCTTTCCTCTCTGAAACATTATCCAATCCCCTTCCCAGTCTTGTTATTACTTCCAAACTTTAGGATACAACAGCTTGTAATACGATTCCATCCTCTTCTTGGCCCAAAACAAAAAAAGAGCCCCTTAAAGGGACTCTTTTTCGAATATTGTCTATGAAAATTGAACTGTGCTTAGCGATGCTTTGCCATTCAGAACGAGGTATACGTCCTGGCGTCCGTTTACACCGCTCACTTCAGCGGTGTAATCCCGCCATTCCTGCGCTCCGCCGGCTTTCAGCTCGGCCCGGCCCGCAAGCGGACCGTCCGGACTCTGCAGCCGAATCTCAATGGAGCCCGCCGTCTGACTGGCAGCGCGCAGCTTCACCGTGTTCGCGCCTGCGCCAAACTCGGCGTCTTCAAAGGCAATCCAGCCGGATTGCCCCGACACCTCGGCGGCGCTGCCGCCTTCCCGGCATTCGCCGATCAGGACGCCTTCGTAGGCGTCATAGTTGATCGCCTTCACCGGCTGCGTCAGGTCACGCGGCGGGATGGTCTCTCCTTGCACCTCAAGATCCGCACTCACCGGCAAGTTCGCCGACGAGGCCCCTGCCATGAAGGTATACGTGCCGTTCTCGATACAGAAGCGTTCGCGGGTAACGTCCCACATAGCTATCTCGGACAGCGGCAAAGTAAAGCTCACGTCTGCCGACTCTCCCGGTTGCAGTAGCACCCGGCGGAACGCAAGCAGCTGCTTCAGCGGACGCTTCACGCGGGACTGCTCCGCATGCCCGTAGAGCTGAACCACTTCTTCGCCCGGACGGTCTCCGGTATTGGTCACGGTAATCGTAAGGCCGATTTCGCGATCTTGCTCTGCGGAAACCTTCTTCTTATCCAGGCTTAGACCGTCATAGCGGAAAGAGCTATAGGACAGCCCGTATCCGAACGGATACAGCGCTTCGCCTTCAAAATACCGGTAGGTTCTTCCGCCCTTAATGACGTCGTAGTCCATAAACTCCGGCAACTGATCGACCGATTTGTACCAGGTCATATTCAGGCGTCCAGCCGGGTTCACGTCCCCAAAGAGGACGTCGGCTACGGCATGTCCCAGCTCCTGGCCGGCATGCGTGGTATATACGATGGCCGGTACATGCTCATCCGCCCAGTTCAAAGCATACGGGTAACTGCCCACCACGACCACAACCGTGTTCGGGTTCACGGAGAGAACCTCTTTGATCAGTTGTTCTTGGGATGCCGGCAATGTAATATCCGGACGGTCGACCGTTTCCTTACCGTTAATCAGCGGATGGTTGCCGACGAATACGACGGCCAGATCCGCATCGGCCGCAACATCCTTCGCGGCCTGGAATTTGTCCGTCACCGTCTCCACTTCAAAGACATCGGCGGTAATCCGTTCTTCTTCCCCGCCTGCCACGGACGCAGCGCCCGCCACGTTGATCTCGTTTGCCGTTTCCTCCGCGCTGCCGCTTCCGACGAGCAGTTCGCCGCTGTCGCCCTTCACCGTTACCGGCGTATCGTTCCAGGTCGAGAAGGTTACATTGCCTGCTCCCTCTTGCGCAGAACGAACGAGGAATACCTCTTTCGTGAACCACTCCCAGATTTGATCGGCTGAAGCCTTCACGATCCGGTCATCCGTTGTCAGGTAACGGCTGTTCGATTCTGCGATGATCGTATGGCTGTTCCAGCCCCAATCGGTCACTTCAAAGACCGCCGCCTGTTCGGAAGCCTCGCCGGTTGCAGCCAGACCAGCCGCCTCGCCGTCCTGCACCTGCACGTAACGTCCATTGCGTTTTGCCTTCAGTTTGACGCGATCCGTGCCGCCGGAGAAGGCCGTTTTGCCGCCATGCGAATCCAGCTTCTCCTGAATGCCTTGCAGCGGCGTGATTGCGTAAGGAAGTGAACCACTGTACCAATCGCGGTATACCGTTCCGCCAAGCGGCCCGATCACTGCGACCTTCTTCAGCTTGTCGGCCTGCAGCGGCAGCATGCCGCCTTCATTCTTCAGGAGCACGGCCGCCTTGCCCGCCGCTTCGCGCGCCAGCTTCGCATGCTCCGGCTGCAGAATCGCCGACTCGTCAATCGCCGCATACGGATTGTCTTCCTCCGGATCGAACTCGCCGAGGCGGAAACGGACGCGGAACGTGTTGCGCAGCGCAACATCCAAGTCGCTCTCCGCAAGCAGCCCTTCCTCCAGCGCTTCGCGCAACGCCTGCTTGATCAGTTCGCCATCGTCAGTGATGCTGTCGATGCCGCCTTCCTTCACCGAACGGGCAACCGCCTCCTTGTGCGTCTCCAGGTAACCGTGGTCACGCACCGTACCGGATACGTCGAAAGCGTCGCTGACGACAAAGCCGTCCATGCCCCATTCTTTCTTAACGATCTCGCCCACTTCAGGCAACAGGTTAGCAGGCACGCCATTCACGGCATTGTACGCCGTCATCATGGACTGGGCGCCGCCTTCCTTGAACGGAATTTCGAACGCTTTTAAATAATACTCGCGCATATTCCGTGGGTCGATGCTGACCGATTGGTCGCCGCGGCCCACCTCGTTATTGTTCGCAATGAAATGCTTCAGCGTAGCAACCGCTTTCAAATATTTCGGATGATCGCCCTGAATTCCCTTAACGAGCGCTGCTGCCAGCTTGCCCGCCAGCACCGGATCTTCGCCGTAAGCTTCTTCGGTCCGGCCCCAGCGTGGGTCGCGTTCCATATCCACGGTTGGCGCCCAAAGTGTCAGGCCGTTAATCTCCGGATTTCTTTTATAAAAACCTCTGGCCTCATCACCGATCGCGCTGCCAATTCGCTGCATCAAATCGGTGTCCCAGGTACATCCAAGGCCGATCGGCTGCGGATATCCCGTGGCTTCGCCAAGCCAGGCCATGCCATGAGCCGCTTCCGTGCCATGCTTATACGCTTTCACGCCAAGGCGTTCTACAGCGGTTTGATATTGAATCATGAGCCCCACTTTTTCTTCCAGCGTGAAGCGGGAAACCAGGTCGTTTACCCGTTCCTCCAGCGGAAGGGAAGTGTTCTGAAATGGATAATTGTTAGTTGTAGACATATTGAACCTCCTTAGTGTCAGTCCCTTACGCGTCATTCTACCTAAGATTGACCCCTCAGGCTACCCGACAAATTAGAGGCGTTTTCATAGACATTTAGGGATGGGGGACATTCAAAATTGACGAGCATTAAGGAATTGGAATAATATTCCGATACATCAGGTATAGGAAGTAATCCAAATTCGCTAGAAACGAAAAGGTGGAGGATTCTATGAAAATTAATAGCTCGACGCATTACGGCTTAAATTTATATGAACATTTGAAACAGCGCTCCGATCAACCGGCGGCCTTGGTCGAAGGCTATATTCAGGGGCTGTCCCATGACACCGATACCTTGGAAATCAGTCCGGCAGCCCGGCAGTTAGCCGAGTCCGATATCGTGGATCATCCGTTAAAATATTTTGGAACCGCTCAGATCAATGATTCTTTGAATCGCGTGCTGCAAAATCAGCCGTCCGAAGTGAAGGAAGCCGTGTACGGCATCATTCAATCCAATTTCATTAATGACATAACCGGGGAAGAGACAAGAACTGCTTTGTTGGAACTGGGACTCACTCAAGCGGAGTATATTGCGAAAAGTTACATGAATGAGGACGAAGCCGCTGAATTTATGGATACGATGACGTTAATCGGAGCGATCTCCAAAACGAGAAGCGTTGATCCTGAAACGAATGAAGTTCATTACATAACACCCCCGCAAAGACCCGTTGGGGCACCTGACGATTACATAGACTTGACCGATATGATGCGGAAGTTCGAACCGGAAACGTTGAGCAAGCTGCAGGAAGCGATTGCGAACGGAAAAGAAGATTGGAACGATATCCTCCAGTCTTTCGCCAAAAAAGTGGCGGGGCGTGAGGATTGGGTGAAGGAGTACAGAGAGGGGTCGGCCAAATTGCTTGAGGAGATGAAGCAAGGCATCGGCGAAAGCAGGTTCGGCAATGCTTCCACGGCCGGCTTGACTGAGTTTGCCAAAGGGATCAAGGATATCATAGCCAATGAAGGACTTCGAAATAAGGAGTTTCTTGAGGACAGTTTAGGGGCTTTTCTTCGAAGATTAGGAGCAAAGTAGATGCGCAAAAAAAGAAACCTGGTCGTGGGTGAAATTGACCCGGCCAGGTTTCTTTTAATTTATCAGGCACACACTATATTCCGGTCAGCTACCGAACTCCTCTTCAAAAGCCTTCATGCACTTGCCGTCTTTCGAAGTGTCCAAGACCGCAAACCGGATTTCCTTAAACAGGGATCCGATGCCTTCCTCCTCCAAAAGCTCGCGCCACCATCTCGCCACCTTCACCGGGTCGTTCCGGAATACGCCGCAACCGTAGGCTCCCAGGATAAGCTGCTTATCGCCTTTGTGGGCGAAGATCGCTAACGCTAAGCGCATTCGGTCTTTCATGACGCGTTCCGCCTCAAGCGGATCCTCACCCTTAAGCAGAACCTGCCCGTAGTTCACGGCGGGAAGCGTCAATACCGAAGCGGTCACCGGCTCTTCCAGAAGTCCAAATCGCGGGTCTCGGAAGAACACCACGTCCGGCGAATAGATGGCATGATCGGTGTACATCATTGATTTACAAGCCCGATTCGCTTTATAGTAGCCTTCATTTCGCAGCTGCGTTTCGTACAGCCCGCTGGATGCCGCGAGGCTTTCTTCCTGAGCCATCGCTCCGTTCAGAAATCCGCCGCCCGGATTTTTGGCGCTGGCAAAGTTCAGCACGCCCACATTTTCTTTCCCAGCCTCCGCAAAATCTAGAATGGCCTTTACCGTTGCCTCATTGGCGACGGAACAAACGGCGGCCTGCGACAGCCGGGGCAGCCCGGCACTTTCACGTACCAGCTCTTCCCCCCGCTCCGGCGAGATCAACTCGCTGCGGTCCTCCGAATGCTTCTGCGCCGAGGCGAAGTCTATTCGGCGTCCATCAGCTTCATAAAAGCCTTGCCGTTGGATTACCAAAGTTTCCTCGGCAATTTCTTTTCGATTCATTTATCTTCCCTTCTTTCTTCATCAACTGTTTCTGCAAAAACTAACTCCGCAGCAACTCGTCCCGCGCCTCGGTCAGCGCGAAGCCGAGCAGGTTTCTGCCCCGCCATTTCACGGGATTCTCCGCGTCCGGATTGGACTGGCCCATGCCGATTCCCCAGATGCGGTCCCGCGGACTGGCCTCGACGAGAATGCGGTTTTTCGTTGATTTGAGATATTCGCCAAGCTTCGGATTCTGCGAAAATTTGGCCAAGCTCGCTCTTTTGACGATGCCGTAGCATTCCTTGTCCCAAATCTCCTTGTCGAAGTTTCGGACCGCGCGCCCGTAGGCTTTCATCTCCTTGGGATGCTTGGCCTTCAGGATCGACTCCAGCATTTCCTCATCACCGAACAGCCTTGCCTTCTCGGCCATCATAAACTGCTCCGCGCAGGAATACTCCGTCCCCTCTACCGTGAACGGGCACATCCACCATTGACTGAAGCAGCTTTTGTCGACGCCTCCGTCTTTAGGCGGCGTATGGCCCCAAAAGAACACATACTTGAATGTTTTTCCCGCGTTATATGCTTTTCTTAACTCTTCGAGATTGTATATCATCGTGAATCCTCCAAATTTCTCCGATACAAGCGGGATGGGCGGTGCCCCGCGTTTTCGGTGTAATGATCGGTCTCCGTCACGAGGTCCGCCACCTTGCGCCGGAAGGCCGCCTTCAGCAGCTCTTTGTCCATAATGACCTCGTAAACCTGCTGTAATTCCGTCAAAGTAAACAGCTTTGGCATCAAGTGCAGCGCAATATCGGTATAATTCACTTTGCCCCGCAGCCGCTCGATCGCGCACGCTATGATCTTGGCATGATCAAAAGCCAGTCCGTCATTCGATACGATCGAATAATCCGTTCCCGTCGATGTAGCCCTTGCTGTTACCGTCCTCGCCACGACCGCTGAGAGCTCTTCTCCTTCACTGCTGAGCTTGAGCTCATATTCCAGCGTCTTGACGTATCCGTCTTCGACCAGTTCCTTCCGCTCCCGCAACAGCCGGTAGGATAACTTAAACCAGGCAGCTTCGGCCGCGTCGTCTCCGGCCTTAAGCTCCAATTGGTCGCTGTTGATCAGGGCCATATAGCTGCAGCTCATCACCCAAGTTCGCGGGTCCCGCCCGATATCGCTGAACGTATATAACTGCTCCAAATAAACGTTGTCTACGCCAGTTTCTTCTCTCAATTCCCTTGCCGCGGCCTGTTCCGTCGTCTCATTCGGACGGACGAAGCCGCCGGGCAGCGCCCATTTGCCCAGAAAGGGGTGACCCCCCCGACGAATGAGCAAAATGCGCAGCTCTTTTTCCGGCAGTTTGCGATAGCTGTCCGCCTCCGAATCCGTAACGGTGAAAATGACCATATCCGCCGCCACCGAAGGCCGCTCGAAATCCCCTGCCCGGTACTGCTCCAAAAATTCGCATTCTGTGAGTCCATCGCGATCCAGCATATCCATCGGGTTCGCCTCCTTGTTTTGATTCTATATAAGTTGAATTATTGAAATGGATGTGGGGCAAGTACGTAAAATGTTCTTACGATCGCTGTTGTTCCCGGATTTCATGATTATATAAGATCTAATGAGGTAGAAATCCGATCACAAAGGCGAACGCTCCGCTTCTTCAGAATCATTTTACTCCCTTGCCTGCATCATATTCTTTAGTCCACTTATTCTAACCGTGCAGCTCCCCGAAGTAGTTCCGGTAGGGCTCGAACTTCGCCAGCACCTCGTCTACCTTGCGCATGCGTTCCTCCAGGCTTCCCCGCAGAGTAATGTAGGGAATCCGCCGAGCTTTCAAGTCCGCGATAATCTGTTTATGAAAAACATGCCGCTTCTGATCCCCGCTGCGGTCCCACGTATCGTCGTAAGGAATGTCGTCATCGCATAAAAAGAACAGATCGTACCGCCGTGCGTTCTCCAGAGCGATTCGGGTCAAGAGCTCCGGCGCCCGGCCGTGGTAATCCAGGGCGAACATGTACGTCGTAATCGCATTCGTATCGACGAATAGAACCCGGTTTGCCGCAAGCAATGCCTGCTCCTCGCGTTCGATATGTCCCACCGCGATTTCATCGAATGCCTCGAGGCCGATTCTGCGGTCCACCTGATGCTCGGTCCAATAATCGCGCCCGTATTCGCTCGCAAAGGTCGTTTGATACCGCTGCGCCAGCGCTTCGGTAAGGGTCGACTTGCCCGTCGACATCGCTCCCACAAAGACCACCTTCGTGATTAAATCCCGATATACGACATCGCTTACGAACTCTCTGTACTTATATGGATCGGAACGGACCATCGTCGCCGAAACCGGAACCACTTCGCGGGCTTCATCCACCCGCCGGTCCACCGCACCCAAAGCTAGGCTCATATGCTCGCCGTAAAACTCGCTGGAGTAGAAGTGTGTTACTTGCTCACCATTCAGCAAGCCCAAAATATACTGTTCTTCCCGAATCTCATGCTCCCGGTCGTTCGAATACCCGTCCGGTCCGTCCCAAGCTTCAATCACGCGAACCGCCGGATAGAGCTCCCGAATCCAGTTCGCCCGGATGTGAAGCGGGATCGGGGTGACCGTCGTCTCGTAAATCACCACGATCAATTCGTCGACCTCTTGCAGCGCCGTTTCGATCATGAACTGATGCCCTTTATGCAGCGGGGCGAACTTTCCCAGCGTTAATCCCAGCGTCTTCATACTGTCGCCTCCTTGGCCCCTTTGTTCCAATTGTAGTAGCCGTATCCCGCGTTCACCAGATAGGCGCTCCACATGACGATCATCAACAAGCCTTCACCGCTGCCCTCCACCATCCGAATCACCCACAGCAGCACCGTGAACAAATTCAGCACGATATAGACCAGCCATTGTTCCTTAAATCTCCGCACCATTAAAAAGGTAGCCACCACCGACAACACCGTCGTAATGGCATCGATGTAAGGCGAGTTCTGCCCGGGGATGAACGAAAGCCCGAATCCCAGCAGCAGACAGCCCGATACGCATACCGCCCCAACGAGCAGCAGACCTTTAAGCTCCATCTGGCGCATAGCGAGTTTGCCGTCTTGGCGGTTATTTTTCCACATGTAGAAGCCAATTACGTTCATAGGAACAAAGAATAGCAGGTTCAACATGACCTCTCCAAAAAGACCGTTAATATAAGCCAAGTAGGCATAACCGAAGGTATTGTACATGCCGAACACATAACTCATCAGATTGCCCTTCGCCGCAAGCACTACGCACAGCACCCCGGTGATAAACACCGTAAACCCGAATAACGAATCCTTGGAAATGAAGGTAAACCCGACAGCGATTGAGGTAAACAACACCAACCAGGTTATTTCGAACAGGTTCCAACTACCCGCCATCTTCTTCATCATGCACCCCTCACTTCGTAACTTTATGATAATAACAATTTGTTACTATCAAAAATAACAGAATAGCCTGCGAATGGCAAGAATATTTTTCCTCTCCGTCGCAGGCTCAAATTTACTATCCCAACTGGGCCATCTGTTTCATCTGAATCGTATCGCTAATCCGGTGAACTATATCATCCAGCGATGCCGGGTCGTTCACGTCGTATTCCTCGATATTCAGCCGCAGCACCGGGCATGCGGTAAACCCTTCAATCCATTCGGCATACCGGGTATGCATATGCTCCCAATACGATACTTCCGTCCGAATCTCCATTTCGCGGCCGCGATCCTGAATGCGGGACAAGATGGCCGGCAGACTGCCCTCCAAGTAAATCAGCACATCCGGGTGCGGAAAATAAGGTGTCATCACCATGGCCTCGAAGAGACTGGTATACGTCTGGTAGTCCGTCGCTGACATCGTGCCTTGATCGGCATGCATTTTTGCGAAGATTCCGGTGTCTTCGTAAATGGAACGGTCCTGGACAACCCCTCCGCCCGCGGCAAAAATAACTTTCTGTTCCTTAAATCGTTCAGCCAAAAAATAGATCTGCAAATGAAAGCTCCAACGCTCGAAGTCGGCATAAAACTTCTCCAAATAAGGGTTATGATCCACCTTCTCCAGCGAGGTCTTGAACCCCAGCCGATTCGCCAGCGCGGTAGTCAATGTCGATTTGCCCACCCCGACCGTGCCCGCCACGGTTATCATTGCATTATCCGGTATTCCGTAGTTCATTATTTTAGGCTCCTTTACCCTTACCTTATATCTCTCATAAGTGTTGAATTATATCGTTCTTGCACGATTTTCACAATCGGTATTCATCCATCCGATCCTGGATGATATACCCCTCCTCCGGTTTGAAGGCTACAAAGCCGGCCATCTCCTTTTCGCGATAACGTATCGGCTGCTGCGCTCCCATAAGAAGTATATTTCTTTTATCGGCCGCGCCCGTCTGCGGCAGTTCAAAGCAACAGGTATAAGAAAATACAGACTCTAACGTGGTGTGCACGGCACGGATCAGGTTATCGGATGACCCGCGTCCAAACAGATTCATGATGAGCGCGCCCCGCTCGTTCAGCTTGTCCCTGCACAGCATGAAGAAGGGCTCCGACAGCAAATGAAGCGGCGTATCCTTCTCCGTAAAAGCATCAAGAACTACATAATCATAGGCGAGATTCGGCTCTTTTTCCAGCATGTTTCGTCCGTCGCCAACCTCTATATTAGTCGTTGAATACCCGAAGTAACGACGGCTGACCTCCTTCACCCGGGGATCGATCTCCGCCACCTTCACCCGTTTATCCTGAAGTCTCGAAGGTATTGTTCCGATGCCAAGACCGATGACATAAGCTTCACTGTAGTCCGGGAGATAGGTATCCATAAGATGAAGAATGGCCCGGGGATATTCGAATACGATGCGCTCCGGATCGTCTAAATCCAACACCCCTTGAGCCGCTCCGTCCGAAAATGCCAGAACGCGGTATCTTCCGGGCTCCCCATCCAACTGGGCTGTTTCATAAACCATCAGCTTGCCCCAATCCTCATCTTCCTCCTCGTACAGCACCTGCATCCGCCCTACTTCCTCTCCGTGTTTTATATCAAAATAATGTTGTTTATCAGGGAAATATTGGATAGTATTTAACGCCGGCTATGTTATATTTAAGAAATTAGTCCTATTATTTCGAAGCCATAAACATGGCAAAGGAGACATTATGAAAAAAATAGTTTACTTGACGCTCGTAGGGTGCCTGACTATCTTCGCAGGTCTATTCTCTTACGCTCCCTCGGCTTCCGCTGCAGCTTCCGCATCTTACACTCTTTATGTCGACGGCAACATTTCATCATCAAAATTGCCAACTATCGTAGAAAAAGGTACCACGTTAATTCCGATGAAGGCGGTTCTAACCGATCTAAAGTATACCACGACCGTAGATAGCAAGAGTAAGGCGATTACGGCAAAAAATTCAGCAGGCTCTTACATCATCGTAACCACAGGAAGCAAAAAAGCAAAAATCAACGGATCTGCAGTTCTTCTTTCCGTACCCGCCAAGGCGTTGAACGGAACTACCTACATTCCTTTATCGGCCGTCAAGCAATTGACCGGCAAAGCCATCGGGGCGGATGCTTCTATGGGAATCGCCTGGATCGGGGAAAAACCGGCGTCAACCGCCTTTATTCCGCCATGGGGAATTACCACGGACCAAATGAAGTCGGTTTCCGGAGAAAAGTCGCTTCTCGATGAAGGCGGAACGGGCGATATTTACCTCCTTTTGTACCAAGAATCGCCGGAAGACTTTGAAGAATTATATATCTTTTACAAAGACCAACTGGCCGCATCGGCCTACTTCCCGGACATTTCCGACCAAAACGAAGCCTATATATTGGGCGTTTATTCCGGCATGTTCCATAGTACGCTTCGGGATTACGGCAAGCCGGTCGCAGGCTCCTTTGTTATCGACAAGGATATCGATGCGGTAAAACTTGATCAATACCTTAAGCTTCTTGCCAACGAGGGTTCCTTATCAAGTACTTGGAAAATGGGAGACACTAAGATCATCATCTTATTAAAACCTACTGACAGCGGATACGCCCTGAGCATGAAGTACGTGAATGCATCCGTTGAATCCAAAGTCAAAGTCGCTTTAGATGCGATCTGACTAAATTAGTCCGTACAATTAAAAAAAAGGAGCCGGCGTTTCCTAAACTGGTACCCTTGTCAAGGACACTTAAAAAAGAGAAGGCTTAGGCAACAGACAATAGATGATTCCTGTACTGAACAGGGGTCATCTTTTTTAATCCCCATTGATACCTGTGATGGTTGTAATA
>NZ_JAGQEH010000014.1:0-94563 GCF_018101095.1 Paenibacillus sp. Marseille-P2973 | reverse complement strand
CCGTGTCTCAGTCCCAGTGTGGCCGTTCACCCTCTCAGGTCGGCTACGCATCGTCGCCTTGGTGAGCCGTTACCCCACCAACTAGCTAATGCGCCGCAGGCCCATCCGTAAGTGACAGATTGCTCCGTCTTTCATTATTCCACCATGCGATGAAATAAATTATCCGGTATTAGCTACCGTTTCCGGTAGTTATCCCAGTCTTACGGGCAGGTTGCCTACGTGTTACTCACCCGTCCGCCGCTAACCATCAGGAGTGCAAGCACTCCATCAAGTCCGCTCGACTTGCATGTATTAGGCACGCCGCCAGCGTTCGTCCTGAGCCAGGATCAAACTCTCCAATAAAGTGTTTGACTTGCTCATTTTGAAACTGACGAGAAAATTAATTCTCTATTTAATACTCACTCGTTGTTCAGTTTTCAAAGATCAACTTCGTTTATTTCGTCGCCATTTTGTCTCAGCAGCGACCTTTATAATATATCATGTGCTTGCTTTCAAAGTCAAGGCTTTTTTTATTTTAATTTATTTCGTTGTATCCGTAAGCACTTGTCCATCGAAGAAGCGATTTATAATGTACCATATAAAACAAACAGGAGTCAACTGTCATATCATGGTTAATTTTAACCCAAGCAACAGCCCTACACCTGGCAGCCCTAAAACAAGTACCGTAGCTATGGTCGCCGGGTTAAGCGGAATATACACTTCCGTCATTAAACCGGAGAAATTCACTACATAGATCCCCAATGCAGCAAGGACAATATGCAGACCTAATCGGGTAAGCCATGCGAAGCCAAGCCGCCTTGAGACAGCAATATACAGTAATAAGAGCAAAGAAACGACCAATATTCCTGTCAGCACGATTTTCACGCCTTACGCACACCTTTCTTTTCACAATTAAAAATAAGGTCCGTACTTAAAGACATCCCATTCTACTTTCGCCTGCTTAGCCATCTTCAATTGAATCTGATATCTGCGCTCCGCCGCTTCCAGCAAATAAATCGCCACATCCACCTCATCATCTCCAAGCGCCTCTTGAAAAGCCCAGCTGGCCCTTTCCCACTCCGCACGAGCTCTGCAAATCTCTTTATAAAGATACTCTTTGTATTCCTGCTCTTGATCAGACTGCCGGGATGACTTCGTCCGATTTTCGAGCCGGGCTCCCCATATCTTCAATTGTCGCTCGCCCCCTCCATCCGATTTATTAATGTGTATCGGGGAAAGGACAAACTTAGAACTCTCGGTTGGCGATTAAAAGAGAAAAAGAACCCCGAGCCGCATTCCTGCGATTCAGGGTTCTTCCAATATCACTTCATAATTTAATGCAGTTCACGCCGTCCTTCCAACGCTTTAGAAAGCGTCACTTCATCTGCATACTCCAGATCGCCGCCGACAGGCAAGCCGTGCGCAATCCGGGTCACTCGAAGCTCGAACGGTTTCACTAACCTTGAAATATACATGGCCGTAGCCTCCCCCTCAATATTCGGGTTCGTGGCCAAAATAAGTTCTTTCACTCGTTCATCACTCAAACGGTTCAACAGTTCCTTCAGCCGGATATCGTCCGGACCAAGACCTTCCATGGGAGAGATCGCTCCCTGAAGCACATGATAATAGCCATCGAACTCTTTCGTCCGCTCCATCGCAACCAAATCCTTGGACTCCTGCACTACACAGATGACGGAAGGATCGCGCGTTTTGTCCTGACAAATCCGGCACGGGTCCGTATCCGTAATATTGCAACAGACGGAGCAGTAATGAAGATTGCGTTTCACGCTGACCAAAGCCTTGGCAAAATCGATGACATCATCCTCTTTCATGCGCAGCACATGAAACGCCAGCCTTGCGGCCGTCTTCGGACCGATACCGGGCAAGCGAGTAAACGCGTCGATCAGCTTTGCGATCGGTTCGGGATAATACAATGGGAGTGTTCTCCTTCAGTCTAAAATTAGAACAGGCCTGGAATTTTCATTCCGCCCGTAAATTTGCCCATATCTTGATTAGCGAGTTCTTCCGCTTTATTAAGCGCGTCGTTTACGGCAGTAAGCACCAGATCTTGAAGCATTTCAATATCATCCGGATCAACGACTTCCGGTTTAATCGTCAGAGACAGCACTTTTTTATGTCCATTAACTTCAACCGTTACAACACCGCCGCCCGCGCTGCCTTCGATTTTCTTGTCGCCCAGCTCTTCCTGTGCTTTGAGCATTTGTTCCTGCATCTTTTTCACTTGTTTCATCATTTGGTTCATATTGTTCACTAGGCCCACATCTCCTTAAATAGTGTTTGCATTCATTATAATCGTTCAGCACCAAATCAAAAAGCCGTTTTACTCCTTGATGACTACAAGGTCTTCGCCAAACAGCTGAAGGGCTTCATCAACCCACGGCTCTTTGCTTCCTCCCCCCGTATCCTCGGGAGGCGGTTCAAGCTCAAAAGGCTCACTCGTTGATTTGGCGGCCCCTTGTATCGCTTCATTCCAATCCTTCAGCATCATCGTTACCAGACGACATGGATGCCCCAATTGACGCTCCATAACCTGCTCGATCAGCTGTTTATTGGCCGGTTTTTCAGTCGTTTCGCGGTGAATGTCGTTCTTAAAAGCAACCAACACCGCATCCTCCGATACGGAAACGGGTTCCCCGTTCACAAACCAGGCATGAATGGTCACTTTCGCGTCCTTCACCGCCTGCAAAATCTGGTTCCACTTCCCCTGAACCGCCATAAACTCCTGGCTGTTCCGCTGTGCAACGTACCGGTCCAATCCCGAAGGAAGCTTGGCTGCGGAAGAGATCCTAGGTGCCTGACTTCGAGTCGCGGGACGTCCGCCGGAATTACCCGACCGGTCCGCTCCCGCAGAGCCCAATCCACCCTGGAGCGCCTGTTCCAGCTTACGTTCCAACTCGGCGAGTTGTCCTCTAAGCTGCTGTACTTCAGAAGCGGAGGCTCCTGCAGCATGGGCCGGGTTTTCCTGACTCTGTGTGACAGATTCGCGTACCGAACCGTCCTCCTTCGGCAGGCTGCACAACTTGAGCAGAGCTACTTCGAACAAGGTTTGGGGTTGAGCCGCATACTTCATTTCGGTTTGGTAATGATTCAGCGTGTCGATAATCCGAAACAATTGGGACCGGGAAAATAGTCTCGCCGTATCCTTGAAGTCCTGCGCATCTAGCACCCGTTCGGTCAGCTTGTCCGCCTCAGGCACCATTTTGATCATCAGCAGGTCCCGGAAATAATAGAGCAGGTTCTCCATGCACTTGTCCGCGCTCTTACCTTCCTGCATGAATCCTTCAATCATCTGCAGCATGCCGCCGATATCGTCTTCAAGAATAGTCGTGGCTAGCGCCGCAAATTGTTTGGAAGGAATCCCCCCCGTCATATCCAACACTTGCTGATAGGATACCCGTCCGTCCGAGAAGGAAGAGATTTGATCCAGTATGCTGAGCGCATCGCGCATACCTCCATCGGACAGTCTCGCAATGTAGTCGATAGCCTCTTCTTCGGCAGCGATTCCCTCCTGCTCACAAATGACCCGGAGTCGTTGAGTTTGCTCGTCCAAAGATACGCGACGGAAATCGAAACGCTGACACCGGGAAATGACCGTGGCCGGGAGACGATGAGGCTCGGTCGTCGCCAGAATAAACATAACATGCGGCGGCGGTTCCTCCAACGTTTTGAGCAGCGCATTGAACGCTTCCGTAGTCAGCATATGAACTTCGTCGATAATATACACTTTCTGCCGCACTTCCGTTGGGGCATACTTCACTTTCTCGCGGAGATCGCGGATTTCGTCGACCCCCCGGTTGGAAGCGGCGTCAATTTCAAGCACGTCCATGACGGCACCCGCGGTAATCCGGCGGCATGCATCGCATTCGTTGCACGGCTCGGGAGCCGGCCCTTTCTCACAGTTGACCGCTTTGGCCAACAGCTTCGCCGCCGTAGTCTTCCCGGTTCCCCGCGGCCCGCTAAAAAGATAAGCATGCGATAGCCTGTTTTCGCGGATCGCGTTCTGCAGCGTGCGGATGATATGCTGTTGCCCTACCATGTCTTGAAACGACTGCGGCCGCCAAGCACGGTACAGTGCGATATGCTCCATCTGCGGCACCTTCTTTCTATCCATAAGCGGTTTGCACCGCTTCCTTATTATACTATACTCCCCGGGCCAGAAAAACTCATATCTCAAAAACAACTCGCCAGAAATGGCTTACGGAGATTCCATTCCCAAACTGTAAGGGAATTCCAATCATCATCAACTTGCCGACAAATAAAAAAGCACCTTTGCCTGACAGCAAAGATGCGTTCTTATTCATTGTAATACCGTGCACCTGTTATTGATCATTGCGATCCAAGCGGCACCTCTACGGCGCAACTCGGGACAGGCTCCCCTCCGGCACAAGAGTGGGACTGCTTATGGCTGCTTCCTTCCGGACCTGACCAGGTTCACAATTACTCATTGCGGAGGACCCGTCCGTCAACGTCTGCCGTAAAGACCGGACCTCACATCGGCAAGACCTCTAACAGGACTTCAACCTCGCTACAGCGGATTGCGAGTTACAGGGCACCGCTACCTCCCCATCTAGCACGGTGAAATTAGTATAGCCCAAGCCCGGCCAAAATGCAACCCACGGAAGAAGTTGCCTGAGGAGCCAAACGGTTCTGCATTATTTACTTGCAGCGTTCTCTTGGTACTTCGCCGCCTGGCTATCAGATTCTTTTACTACCGGCGTTTTCTCGAACGGCTTTGTACTCACCGCCCACACATTGTTTCCTGTTAGCAGAAAGCCGAAGGAAGTCGGATAAATGGCATCAAAATCAGTACCGCCCCCCGGAAAATAAATCTTCTCCCACGTCTTCCCGTCCTTGGAGTAAATAAGCACGGTGTCTTCGTTGGCCCGGCCCGTGCTCATCCAGTCAAAATGGCTTCCGCCGGCGAGATACTCCTTCCCGTTGTAGCCGATCACTTCTAAACGCAGAGGAAGGCCTCCAGAATACTGCTTTGTTTTTGGACTCCATTGAGCTTCTTTAAAGGTAAAGACATTCGTCGTTTTACTCCCGTCCTGGGTGGAGAAGATCATATTCATATATGCGAACAAGAACTGTTTGCCGTCCCAAACCCCGTTATAACCACCCAAAAAGTTAGCCTTATCTCCGGTCCACACTTTACCGTCTTTCGAGACAGCCGACGTGTTTCCGGTAGCCAGGAAGACTTTCCCGTTGGTGACCAGTGAATCCAGCGGGCGTTCACCCGCAATGCTGTTCTCGATCTTTTTGAATTGGGCTGGTTTAAAGGATTGCAAATCTCCGGAAATCAGAATATGATTCGGTCCCGGAAAATAAAACCCGTCCACGTTCTTATCCCGGTCCTGTGCCAGGAAATAATAGTTTCCTCCGCTGTAGATGACATCCTCAAAAGTGTACTCCTTCTTATTGTTGTTGGGAAAAGGAATTTCACTCCGGTCCCAATGAAGGCCGTCCTGGGAAACTGCAAAATATGTATCGTACAGAACAATAAAACGGGCTCCGTCAAAAATCAGTTTCCGCACATTACCGCCGGTTCCGTCATACTGGACCCCTTTTATAATCGTGTACGCTTCCTGAAAGTCCCATTTCAAACCGTCTACGGATTTATAAAGCTCGCCGTAAGGGTCGAAATACAGATAAAAGCTTCCATTAAAAGCAAGCCCGCCCCGCTTATGATTGGAGACGCGGTCATCCACCTCCAACACTTTCTCCTTGTAAAGTTTAGTTTGAGCTTGGGCCGCCTGAACAGGCATAACCAATAATAACGCAGCCGCTATCAGCCCAATTGTCCATTTCTTAAGAATCACAACTTCTCCTCCATTCGCTCTAATCTGTTATAGCGTATATCGGTTCATTGGTCCCAAACATGCAGTCTCTATCATTTTTTGATATATTAATAGAATATATTGGAATTTGCTAGATGAAGGGAGATCTTATGAAACGACTACGCCTTATGAAAACTATCCTGGCCGCCTCCATCGCAACTGGAGGAATTGCCTTTTTACAGCCGTCTCCGACTCAGGCCGCTTCCCCGGTCCAAATTCTGCTCGACGGATACCCCCTATCTTCTAATGGAGATTCTATGGTGGTGAGCGGGACCACGCTGGTTCCATTTCGCTCTATCTCGGAAGCTCTGGGAATTCAAGTGACCTGGAATCAGGCGGCTAAAACGATCAAAGCGGTCAAAGGAGAGGGCTCCGATGCCGTCCACGTCCAATTAACCTTGGGCAGCAAGCAGGCAACAGTGAATGGCACACCTGTACCGCTTGCCGTTGCTCCCCGTTCCGTAGGCGGAAACACGTTAATTCCTTTAAGCTTCTTCAGCCAACAATTCGGCGCCACAGTGGGATGGGACCAGACTACCCGGACTGTGTCCATTACTTCACCTCAGGAGAGAATGTATGTGCTGGGCTTTTATGCACTCGGGTCATATTCGGAAGTAAGCCGGGTCCAGAATCTTGATGCCGTTGCGTTTGGCTGGAGCCGGATCGACGAGAACGGAGTATTCTCCACCACTACTCGGCCTTTTCGCTGGCCTGAAAATGCAGGGGAGGTAACACCGGAAAGCCTCGTCTCCGATGCGTCTACAACTGGAACCACACCTTACTTAATGGTCTATTCCAGCGATGTTAAAGGCGAACTCACCAAAATCGTTGAGAATTCGGAATTCCGTAAGAAGGCGATTGCCGATATTTTGGCGGCTGCCACAGAAACCAAGTTTGAGGGCATTATGCTCGATTTGGAAGGGCTCGGCCTAACCACGGACAAAACATATACTCAAGCCGCCTTCAATGTTTTCGTCAAAGAACTGGCTAGTCAGGCTAAAGCCGCCGGCTTGAAACTCGGCCTTGCGCTGCACCCGTTAAATTCGTCCTATAAAGGCTATGATTACAAGACCTTGGGTAAACTTGCTGACGAAATCGTCATCATGGCCTACGATTACCGGACCGGAACAGGCTATAGCTCAGAAAGCGGAAAACAACCGGAACCCGTCTCCAAGGTAGACGAAGCCATTCGTCTTGCCCTTAAAGAAACAGACAAAGACAAACTAATTCTGGGCTTGAACATGGATAACGAAAATGCGAACTCGGTCAGCATATTGACAGGCCTCGCAAAACGCTACGACTTGAAAGGCATCGCTCTCTGGCGTCTAGGCATTATTAAGGACGACGAATGGAAGAGCTTGGAGCAAAGCATAGAATTTAAACAGTAACAAAAAAATCCCCCGCTCTGAGAGCGGGGGATTTCGCATTTATTGCAGCGGTTAGGCTGCCTACGGTTTTATTAGATGCCGTATTTTTTCTTGAATTTATCCACACGTCCACCAGCATCCAGGAATTTCTGTTTCCCTGTGAAGAAAGGATGGCAGTTGGAGCAAATTTCAACGCGCAGGTCTTGTTTAACGGAACCTGTTTCAAAGGTATTTCCGCAAGCGCAAGTAACTGTAGTCACGTGATATTTGGGTTGAATGGCTTCTTTCATGACTTTCACCTCTTTCCGCCCTGAGCCTCATGCGTGCGCAGAGTTATAATGACACATAAATTTATTATAGCACGGGTATTGTTGCTGCGCAATTGTCTATTTCAGGGTGTTGGCGTGTAGAAGGCTTACTATCCACGCACCTTGACCCGCGCCAATTCCGCAGGCGGGACATGGGTATAAGAGCCGATGATCACATCCGGCAGTTCTTCCTGGAAAATCTCAATCGCCTGCTTCATGCCCAGAATATCTCCCTTGGCTTTGGGAATCAGATCTAGATAGCTCTCAGGGTCGATATTGAGATTACGGAGCTGGATCAGCCGAAGTTTGGTCCGTCGGGCAAACTCCACCATCGCCTCAATCTCTTCCTCCCGGTCGGTTACCCCGGGGAAGATCAGATAGTTGATCGAGGTGTAAACGCCTTGTTCGGAGGCATACTTCAAGGATTTTTCCACGTTGGCCAATGTATAACCGCGCGGCTTGTAATAAGCATTGTAATGATCGTCCAGCGCGCTGATCGTGCTGACCCGCATCAGATCAAGACCCGCATCGACGATACCGCGGATATGGTCGCTAAGTCCGGCATTCGTATTGATATTAATATATCCCATATCCGTCTGCCGGCGTACCTCGCGGATCGATTCAATGATCAGCTTGGCCTGAGTGGAAGGCTCGCCTTCGCAGCCCTGCCCGAAGCTGATGATGGATTCCGGCGTCTTCAGATGCTCAAGCATGATCTCTACCAACTCTTCTACGCGCGGGCGGAAATTCATCCGCGTCTGCGGCGATACAAAACCGCTGTCATCCGGCTGTTCCGAGATGCAACCAAAGCACCCCGCATTACAGGAATAAGAAACCGGAACGGCACCTTCCCAACGATTCAAGAACGTATTCGAGGCGGTCAGACACTCATAACCGAGCGCGCAATTGGATAAATGATCATACAGCCGGTTGTCCGGATACCGTGCCTTCAAGGTCTTTACCTGGTTCTTCAGTTCGAGCGGATCGCAATTGAGCGGATTCCACTTCTCGGGATCATCCGACAGACGAGCGGTTACGTAGAACTGTCCGTCCTTCCAGACGACCGCCGAATATCCGAATAGCGGGAGTTTATAATCCTTGTCCGTCTTAACGTATCCGGGCAGGCAAAGACGCGTAAATCCCTGAGGTAATAATGCGCCTACCGCCTGTACGTTGCCGGGCAGCGGCTTCATTTCCCCTGTATCGGGATCCATTCCGATCGGACGGGTGGATGGCAAACCGACGAGCGTAGCTCCCTCAGGAAGAGGTATAAGCTCGTCTTCCATTATTTCAACGATCATGTCCGCACTACGGGCAAGCCCATAGAGTGAAGGATGATCGTATACTTGTCCTTGTTCATCTGCATATACTAAATACATGGTGTGCTCCTTTTCATGTGTCCAGGCCCTTAAGCGTTGGAACCGTGTCCAGATCCGGAGGTCGATGATACGGTCCGCGCCGGGCGGCGTGTGCCGGTTCCGGTGCCCGTGCTGGTGCTTCCGTTACCCGATGCGGCGTTCCCTGCGGCATCAAAAGAAGCCAGGAATTCAGCGTTCGTCTTGCTGCCCCGCAGCTTTTTCAGGAATCCTTCCACGAAATCGTAGGAATCGTTCATATTTTTGCGAATCGACCAAATCGTATCCAGTTCTTCCTTCGTCAACAAGACCTCTTCGCGACGCGTCCCCGAACGGCGAATATCGATCGCCGGGAAAATACGGCGTTCCGCCAATTTCCGGTCCAAATGAAGCTCCATGTTGCCGGTCCCTTTGAATTCTTCATATATAATATCGTCCATCCGCGAGCCCGTATCCACGAGCGCCGTTGCCAAAATTGTCAAACTGCCGCCTTCCTCCACATTCCGGGCGGAGCCAAAAAAACGCTTAGGCCGATGGAATGCAGCCGGGTCAATCCCCCCGCTGAGCGTACGACCGGATGGCGGAACAACCAGGTTATAGGCACGTGCAAGCCGGGTAATGCTGTCCATCAGAATGACGACATCCTTCTTATGCTCAACTAGACGCAGCGCACGTTGCAGCACGAGTTCCGCTACCTTGATATGGTTCTCCGGCAGCTCGTCAAACGTAGAAGCGATCACTTCCCCTTTGACGGAGCGCTGCATATCGGTAACTTCCTCTGGGCGTTCGTCTATTAACAATACGAATAACTCGATATCGGGACGATTGGTGGAAATGCTATTGGCAATCTCTTTAAGCAGCAGCGTTTTCCCTGCCTTTGGCGGCGCTACGATCAAACCGCGCTGTCCTAGGCCGACGGGGGCGAGTACATCCATAATGCGGGTGGATAAATGAGTTGGGGATGTTTCAAGCACGAGCTTTTCCTGCGGATATAGAGGAGTCAATGCCGGGAAATGCAAGCGTTCGGCAGCAATCGTAGGGTTCTCACCATTCACCGCATTGACCTGCAGCAAGCCGAAATATCGTTCATTTTCCTTAGGGGTCCGGCATTTGCCGGAGACCAAGTCACCGGTTCTTAGATCAAACTTGCGGATTTGCGAGGCGGAGATGTAAATATCCTCCGTACTTGGCAAATAGTTAATCGGTCTCAGGAAGCCGTAACCTTCCGGCAATATCTCCAGAACGCCCTCCATGAACATTAATCCGCTTTGTTCGGCTTGAGCCCTTAAAATGGCAAAAATTAATTCTTTTTTCTTTAACTGGCCGTAATAAGGAATCTGATGCTGCTTCGCGAGCTTGTACAGCTCGGTTAGCTTCATTTCCTCCAAATCGGCAATTTGCAGATCCATGTAAAAACCACCTATTCAATTTTATCGTTTCAAATTAAAATACCCTATCAATTTCGGGGATGAATCTATGAGGAAGTAGTTGCTAGAATTCATTAAGATAGTATTACCCTTTCTCAGGCAACTTATGCCGAAAAAGAAAGAGTTATTCCACCTGACGCCATACGTCTGCTCCGAGTGCACGAAGATTGGTGACCAGGTTATCGTATCCGCGGTCGATCAATTCTACGCCGGATACTTCAGTAACGCCGTCATCCACCGTCAGGCCGGCAATCATCAGCGCCGCGCCCGCACGCAGGTCCGCTGCCTTTACCTTAGCGGCATTAAGCCGTCCGCCTTCGATAATGGCCGAACGCCCCTCGACACGGATTTTGGCGCCCATTCTTACCAGCTCGGGTACATGCTTAAACCGGTTGCTGTATACAAAGTCGCTGAGAACGCTCACGCCCTCGGCCTGGGTCAACAAACTGGTCATTGGTGATTGCATGTCCGTTGGAAACCCGGGATACACTAGAGCTTTCACATCTACATGTTCATATTTCGCCGCGCCTATCACACGGATCGATTCGTCGAGTTCTTCCACGCCAACGCCCATTTCCAGCAGCTTCGCAGTCAAGGCTTCCAAATGCTTTGGAATAACGCCGTCAATAATAACGTCTCCACGCGTTGCCGCGGCGGCAATCATGTAAGTCCCGGCTTGAATGCGGTCCGGGATAATCGAATGCCGACAGCCCTTCAACTCGTTGACGCCTTCAATCCGAATCGTTTCGGTTCCGGCGCCTTTTATGCTTGCGCCCATGGAATTCAATAATGTTGCTACATCTATAATCTCAGGCTCTTTGGCCGCATTTTCGATAATTGTAAGGCCTTTGGCTCTAGTGGCCGCCAGCATAATGTTAATAGTTGCGCCTACGCTGCTTACATCCAGATAAATCTTGGCTCCGCGCAGTTCCTTGGCATGCAAATGAATAGCCCCGTGTTCATTCGTTACGGTAGCTCCTAAAGCTTCAAAACCTTTAATATGCTGATCGATCGGACGAGGTTCGAAATTGCATCCTCCCGGCAATCCAATCGTTGCTTCTTTAAAACGGCCAAGCAGCGCACCCATCATATAATAAGAAGCCCGCAGCTTCTTGACGGGGCCGTTCGGCATAGGAATCGATTTTACATCGGAAGGATCAATTCTCATTTGACTGTCTTCCCATGATACGCGGGCACCCAACTCTTCCAAAATCTCAGAATAAACCGCGACATCACTCAGATGCGGCAAATTATCCAGCACTACTTCGGATTCAGCCAAAATTGCGGCAGGAATAAGCGCTATCGCACTGTTCTTTGCACCGCTGATCGATACTGTGCCGCGCAGCGGCCGTCCGCCGCTGATCATTAATTTCTCCATAAGCTCAAGGGTCCCCCTACGTATAATGCAGCCGTAAAACGGCAAATGACTCTTCCATGACTATAGACTTCGTTATTAGACTTATACAAACTTTTAGGTATGAAAATGGAAAGACACCGTCTAAGCGGTGTGCTCTCCATAATCACCCTATTCAACTGGATTATCCAGCAATACAATTACGCTTTGTTATTGGAACCAAATTCACGGATTTTGCCGATAACTGTTGCTTTGATAGCGTCACGGCCCGGAACGATATATTTACGCGGATCATAAGCATCCGGTTTTGCAGCCAATACTTCGCGAACTGCTTTGGTGAATTCGATTTGGTTCTCGGTATTCACGTTAATTTTGGAAGTACCCAGCGAAATGGATTTTTGAATATCGTGCAACGGAATACCTGTACCGCCATGAAGCACGAGCGGAATATTAACGGCATTGCAGATTTCTTCCATTTCTTTGAACCCAAGGTTTGGTTCGCCATGGTAAGGTCCATGAACGGAGCCAAGTGCAGGGGCCAGAGTATCAATACCAGTTTCTTTCACGATGCGAACGCACTCTTGCAGGTCGGCATACTGGATACCGCCGATTACGTCGTCTTCTTGTCCGCCAACCGTACCAACTTCGGCTTCAACAGAAACGCCTTTAGCGTGAGCATATTCAACAACTTTCTTCGTCATTTCGATGTTCTCATCAATCGGATGATGGGAACCGTCGATCATAACGGAAGTAAAGCCAGCGTCAATCGCTTCTTTACATTTGTCGAAGCTGGAGCCATGGTCAAGGTGAATAGCTACAGGAACGGTAATTTTCATATCATGCAACAAGCCTTCCACCATTTTAACAACGGTGTAGAAACCGCTCATATGGCGTGCAGCGCCTTCGGATACGCCGAGGATTACTGGCGATTTTTCTTCTTCTGCTGCAGCAAGGATCGCTTGCGTCCACTCGAGGTTGTTGATGTTAAATTGACCTACTGCGTATTTCCCCTCAAGCGCTTTGTTCAACATGTCTGTCATAGATACTAATGGCATGGGTTTCAATCCTCCTAAGGATGTTGGATTATCTTTCTTAGCCGACATTCACACAGTTTTTATTATACCACACCTTGACAAAATTACTAATAGAGGTTGTCCAAAAGATCATCTTTCCATGACGAAGCAGATCATGAAGAGAAATCCCTGACTTTTGAACTCGAAATAATAGAGGTTGTCCAAAAAAAAGAACCCCGAAACGGGGTCCTTTAAAGGCGCTAAAGAACGGGACTGCTTTTCAGTTGCATGTTCACCGCTACGCGCATTTCATCGATGTCAAAAGGTTTGGTGAAGTGCATCAATGCTCCGAGTTCGGTCGCTTCCTTGATCATATCCAACTCGCCATAGGCCGTCATCATAATGACCTTGATGTCCGGGTTGACCTCCTTAATATGCTTGAGGATTTCAAGCCCGTCCATGCCCGGAATCTTCATATCGAGCAGCACCAGATCAGGCGAATCGCTGCGGACAATTTCCAAGGCCAGTTTGCCGTTGGCAGCCTGGTAAGTTTTATACCCCTCGCTACTGAACACTTCCATCAATAAAATACGTATCCCATTTTGATCATCGACAATCAACACCTTCTTCTCTTCCACAGAAAACCCTCCTACGAGTCCACCCTTGAAATTCATGTATTGTAATAATTCGCCTTCATTTTGGAAATCCCTTCTAAATTGGAAAAAAGAGACTCAAAAAACATGTTCGAATTTATACAATAAAAAATATCGGCGGCTATGGAAGAAATCACAAGGCTAGGTTTAGGACAAATGAGCGATCGATGCTTTTACGAATTCCCGGAACAGTGGTTGCGGACGGTTCGGACGGGAAGTGAATTCCGGATGGAACTGAACGGCCAGGAACCAAGGGTGGCCCGGAAGTTCGACGATTTCTACGAGGCGTCCGTCCGGCGAAGTACCGGAAATACGCAGGCCTGCCGCTTCAATCGTTTCACGATAAGCATTATTGAATTCATACCGGTGACGGTGTCTTTCATATACCAATTCATCATCATAGCACTGCATAGCGAGGGAGCCTGGCTGAAGTTTGCATGGATACAATCCAAGACGCATCGTGCCGCCCAAATCCTCGATATCTTTTTGCTCAGGAAGCAAATCAATGACCGGATATTCGGTGGAAGGATTGATCTCCGAGCTGTTGGCGCCTTCCAGACTTGCCATGGAACGTGCATATTCAATTACCGCTACCTGCATACCAAGGCAAATACCGAAGAACGGAATGTTCTGCTCGCGCGCATAACGGATCGTCGAAATTTTGCCCTCGATACCGCGGTCTCCGAAACCGCCCGGAACGAGAATCCCGCCGATACCTTGCAGTTTTTCGTGTACGTTTTCGTCCGTAACTTCCTCCGCGTTGACCCAACGGATTTTCACATCCGCATTCGCATCAAACCCGGCATGGGAAAGAGATTCAACAACACTCAAATAAGCATCGTGCAAAGCGACGTATTTACCGACGATAGCGATTTCCACGGTTTTGTCCAGCTTGCTGATCCGTTCGACAAGACCTTCCCACTCGCTCATATTCGGCGCCGGTGTGGTCAGCTTCAAATGGTTTACGACGATCTCATCGAGACCTTCGTCACGCAGATTCAAAGGCACTTCGTACAACGTATCGGCATCGCGGCATTCCACGACCGCATTAGGATCGATGTCGCAGAAGAGCGCGATTTTCGCTTTCATATCGTCCGAGAGCTCATGCTCGGTCCGGCATACGATCACGTTCGGCTGAATACCGATGCTGCGAAGCTCTTTAACGCTGTGTTGGGTTGGTTTAGTTTTCACTTCACCGGCTGCCTTAATATAAGGAATCAAGGTAACGTGAATGTACATCACATTCTCGCGGCCGATATCGCTCTTGATCTGACGAATCGCTTCAAGAAAAGGAAGACTCTCGATATCGCCGACGGTACCCCCGATTTCCGTAATGACTACATCGGAACCCGCTTCACGTCCGGCACGAAATACCCGCTCTTTAATTTCATTGGTAATGTGAGGGATGACTTGAACTGTTCCACCCAAATATTCCCCGCGGCGTTCTTTGCCGATGACGGAGGAATAAATTTTACCGGTCGTTACATTGCTGTTCTTGGACAGGTTAATGTCGATAAACCGCTCATAGTGGCCCAAATCCAGGTCCGTCTCCGCACCATCGTCGGTTACGAAAACTTCCCCGTGCTGGTAAGGGCTCATTGTCCCCGGATCCACGTTGAGGTATGGGTCGAATTTCTGGATCGTTACCTTTAGACCTCTGTTCTTAAGCAGTCTGCCGAGCGATGCTGCCGTGATCCCTTTTCCCAATGAGGATACGACCCCGCCTGTCACGAAAATATATTTTGCCACAGTTCAAAAACCTCCTAAATTAGTACGGGTTCCATGATCAATATAGCGTAACCCATTCCGAGGAAAAACATAGCGAAATGGGCATAAAAAAACAAAAAAGTGACACCCGAACAGGTCGGGGCACTTTTTGAATGAATAACGTATTTATAGGTTTGAATCATAAGCCCATGCAATAGTTTACCCGTTACCCAACCCTCTGTCAAGTAAAGGGCTAAAGGCAAAACGGTGAATATCCATCCCGGGCCGGTTTATTTAGTCGTTGTCTTCGTCATCGCCAAAATCTTCTTCTTCGGCTTCTTCCGAATCCTCGTCTTCCTCATCCAGTTCTTCATCATCCAGGATAGAGTCGTCCTCTACATCTTCAACGTCCTCTTCCTCATCCTCGGAGAACAGGTCGTCTTCAGAATCTTCGTCAACGGCATCGTAATCATCATCGTCATCCGCCGTAAACGTATCTTCTTCTTCCACGAAATCATCGTCATCCAAATCGTCATCGTCATCATTAATAATACGAGGACGTTTGGAGTTGCCCACCGGATCTTCGGCGCGTTCAATCGGATACCAGCGTTTAAGGCCCCATAGATTGGTGCCTACGCAAGCAAAACGACCATCGATATTGATTTCCGTATACAGCTGCGCAATCGCGTTGTTAATCTCTTCCTCGGACATGCCGCGGACTTTTGCCACCTCAGTCATCAGGTCGCGGTAATAATACGGCGTATTCGCCGCTTTCAGGATCATAAAGGCCAAGTCGACCATCGGAATCTCATTCACTTTTTCCGGGTCAATTTTCAAATTGAGCGGGGTACTCACGTAACGGACACTTCCTCTCACGCAATGTTCACATAAAGACTGATTTCCTAACTAACATATCCATATCACAAAATAGTAAACCTTATTTGCCATTAAAAAGCAAGTTTTAAGTTGTGCCTAAAGCGTGTCGCCATTGCCCCGATCCCCCCGAAAAAATAAAAAGAGACGGGGACTCTCGTCCGCCGCCTCCCGACTGTATCCACTTCAAACGGGAGCTCCCGGCTCCCTTTCGAAGGATATTGAAAGCCTGAAAGGCCTTCCTCTTATCCTATGTCCAGATTCCAGCTTTGACACGGTCTGTGAGGGCCCAACTTAATAAAATCCTCCGTACGCAAATGCTGCCCATTTTATAGGAGCAGGGCCCCTTTCCCATTCCTGTCGCAGGGTGTTGTCATACTATACTTCAACACGCTTCGTCAGGAGGGATACCCTTAATGGACTACTCCAGCTTCCTGCGGTATTTAAATGATCACATCGACACCTCCGGAAAAAGCGGCCGCCATATCATCCGCTTTACGCATCCGGCGCTATTTGCCGAATTTGTAGCACAACTGCGAGGGCGGCGACGCCAAAACCCGGCTTTACGGCGGGTTCGCACCTCTTCCTTGCTTCAGGCGCTGTTCTGCCCCCTGTCCTTTCGAGACGCGGGAGCCTGGGGACGATTTGGCCTGCTCATCGAGGAGGACGTCAGGGTAGCTGTCCACTCCGCCGTGATGCCGAGCAAGGAGCCTTCCACAGGAACCCCTTGGGGGGTCCGGAAAATCGGAGCTCCGGACGCCTGGTCCGTCTCAACCGGCAATCAGGTCCGGATCGGAGTCATTGATACGGGCGTCGATTTCAATCACCCCGATCTCCGGAGTTCGCTCGCCAGAGGCGTCAATCTCTTGAACAAGATGAGTCTACCCTTCGATGATAACGGCCATGGCACGCACATCGCCGGGACCATCGCCGCCTCGGGCGGTTCCAAAAGCATGATGGGCGTAGCTCCCCGTTCCCTGATCTATCCCGTAAAGGCGTTTGATCACAACGGCTCCGCCTATGTATCGGATATTATCCTGGGCATTGACTGGTGCGTCCAGAACCGCATGAACATTATTAATATGAGCTTTGGCATGAAGAGCAAAAGCCAGTCCTTGCAGAACACCGTTCGCCGGGCCTACAATGCCGGAATTGTTGTCGTCGCCTCCTCGGGCAATGACAAAAAAAGCAAGAGCGCCGATTACCCGGCCAGATATGCCCATACCATTTCGGTCGGAGCTACCGGCAGGGACGGACGAATTGCGTCCTTCAGCAATCACGGCCCCCGCATCGATATTTACGCGCCGGGGGAGAAGATCAAATCTTGCTGGCTAGGCGGAGGCTACCGGGAAATGAACGGCACCTCCATGGCGACTTCACACGTCAGCGGCTCGATTGCCCTGCTCTTGGCCTACCGCCCGGGCTTGTCTCCGGGGGAGATCAAAAAGTGGCTGCGCCGTACGGCCCGCCCCGTATACGCTCCGACGTCCAAGATGAAACTCGGCGCAGGAGAGGTCAACGCCGCCCGCCTATTGCGCGGCAAACCGGTAGTAGCCAGCAAAAAACCGTCAGGGAAGTCCTAATTCCCTGACGGTTTTTTAATAAATTCGCGGTCCTGCATACGCGTGATGTTAATGACTACATCCGTTCCGGCGCAGACACGCCGATCAGCTTCAGCACGTTCGCGATGACTGTGCGAACGGCACCCAGCAGTACGAGACGCGCTGCGGTTTGCTCCGCGTCTTCCGTAATGACGCGTTCCGCTCTGTAATAGCTGTGGAGCATGGCGGAAATCTCATACACATAGCGCACGAGACGATGCGGAGCATAATTCTCGGCTGCAACGCCGATCTCTTCAGGCAGTTCGCCCATTTTCCGCAGCAAATCGTATTCGTGTTCCGCCGTCAATTTTTGCAGGTTCACACTCTCCGGCGAAGGAATCGCCACGCCTTGTTCTTCCGCCTGACGGAAAATGCTGCAAATCCGGGCGTGAGCATATTGCACGTAATACACCGGATTTTCATTGGATGTCGAAATCGCCAGATCCATATCGAAATCAAGATGCGAGTCCATGCTGCGCATCGTAAAGAAATAACGAATGGCGTCGACGCCGACTTCGTCCATCAAATCAACCATCGTTACCGCTTTACCGGTCCGTTTCGACATTTTCACCTTCTCGCCGTCCTGGAACAGGCTGACCATCTGGGCGATCAATACCGTCAATTTCTCCGGATCCTTACCGAGAGCCTGCATGGCCGCCTTCACGCGGGGAATATAACCATGATGGTCGGCGCCCCAGATGTTGATCATCCGGTCATAGCCGCGTTCGTATTTATTCCGGTGGTAGGCAATATCCGGCGTCAAATACGTATAGGTTCCATCGTTCTTAACGAGAACGCGGTCCTTGTCGTCTCCGTATTCGGTCGTCCGCAGCCAGGTCGCACCTTCCTGCTCATAAGTCTGGCCCTTATCGCCCAACTCCTTCAGCGAGGCCTCGACTTGGCCGTCCTCATACAGCGAAGTTTCGCTGAACCAGATGTCAAAACCGACGCGGAAACGGCCGAGATCGCGCTGGATCTTCGCCAATTCCTTCTCCAATCCGTATTTCCGCAGGAATGCCTCGCGCTCTTCCGGAGACTGCGACAGCAACGTGTCGCCTTTCTCTGCAACGAGCTCCTTGGCAAAGCCTTTAATATCCTCGCCGTGGTAGCCGTCCTCCGGCATCTCCGCATCCTGGCCCAGCTCTTGCAAGTAACGGGCCTCGATCGATTTGCTCAGATTGGCCACCTGATTGCCCGCATCATTAATATAGTACTCCCGGGTAACTTCATAACCGGCAAAATCAAGCACGTTGCAAAGCACATCACCGACAGCGGCGCCGCGGGCATGTCCCAAGTGCAGGCTGCCCGTCGGGTTGGCGCTGACGAATTCGACTTCAACCTTCTGCCCGTTACCAACACCAATGCGGCCGTAATTCTCTCCCTGCGCGTACACCTGCTCCACTACCGGGTAGAGATAGCTTTTGCCGAGCGTAAAGTTGATAAAGCCCGGTCCCGCGATTTCGGCTTTCTCGATGCCGGCTTTGGCGTTATCCAGATGACTGAGGATTTCCTCCGCAATCTGCCGCGGGTTTTTCTTCGCGATTCGGGACAACTGCATCGCCGCGTTCGTAGCGAAGTCGCCGTGTGCCTTGTCTTTAGGCACTTCCAGCACGATAGCCGGTATTTCTTCGCGCTGCGCCAGCCCGGCGCCGACAATCGCTTCAATGACGGCATCCTTCAGGGCCTGGTTGATTTGTTCCAATGGATTTTGACTCATGATTTAAACTTCCTCCCGTATATGTAAACTAATGGCGAAATGTCCCGACAATTCTTCATGCACAAATAAATCGTATTCCCAAGCAATATGGCCAAAGGCTCCGTTAAGCCGCGTCTCCAGCGTTCGCGTGTGCGTGGACAGGTTGAACTTCGTAAACGGAGAACGGTAAAATCCGGGCAGCTTGCGCCCGACCTGAAACGTCTGCTCCGACTCCACTTCGCCGTGACGCATGATTTTCAGCTCGCCACCGGAGATTTTGACCATCGTTCGCGTCGTTCCCCCGGTCGGTCCTTGCTCGGGTTCTTCATATTTAATGTAGGCCGTATCCCCCCGGACAAAAACCTCTCCCGTCACTTCCTGAAGAGTTTCTTCTCCGTTCTGGCGGCTAGTGATCACTATTTTGGCTCTGCTCTGATCCGGCATGTCCCAAATCCCCAATCTATATATTACATTGTTTCCTATTGTACTACTATATCCAGTTCAATGTTTCAATTCAATACGGGTAAGGTTTCGCTCCAGTGAGGAGAAAAAAGAAACCCGGTCAGAAACCGGGCTCTCTCCATGCGCTTTGCTTAATACATCCTATATATGAATGTTTCACGTTACTTGCCGTATAAATACGTGTTCAAAAAGTCGACTTTTTAGCACCGAGAAGGTTGGATGAAGGCGGGACTGAGGAGCGGAGCGTAGGCATAACCTACGTGAGCACCTCAAATGTTTCCGAAGGAAACATACTTCGAAAGCATCCTCTTGGCCCGCCTGAATTCAAGATTCGATGTCGGTTAAGGATCCTGAAATGCTTCGTGATCAAAAGGTGACTTTTTGAACAACCTCTATAAATCAAACTTGATATTCCAGCTAACCCCGCCGTCTTTGGTAAAATAGATCGCCGCATCATCCGGATTGGTGACGACGAGCCAGCCGCTCTTCTTGGCCGGGAAGTCAATTTTAGCGTCAAATCCGGCAATCGTTGCCGGGACGTTGCTCCAGGTTTTACCTCCATTCAATGAGCGTCCCAAGCCGACCTTCCCCCCGGCCGGAGAACCGCCAGCCAGGTAAGCGGCCCCGTCCGAGATGACCAGATTTCCGGGATGTCCGCCGGGATTGGCCGGTCCCCGCTCCGCTACGGCCTTCCCCGAGCCGGGTGCCGGTCCGCCGCCGGCGGTGCTTTGCGCGATGACGCGGGCCCAGTTCTTCCAGTTATCCGCGCTGGCATAAAGGGAATAGGAAACCTGCGACATGCCGGATTCCCCGCGCACAAGCGCCCATACCTGTTCTCCGCTGCTATAAATTTCACCGCCGATGCCTCCCGAGACGACTAGCGACTCACGCCAATGGCGTCCGCCATCCACGGTCTTCATCAGTTGGATTCCTCCGCCGGGCTTCACCGTCATGGCCCATCCCCGCTTAAGGCCTCCATCTGCAGGAAACAGCGCAGCCCGTGTATTAGCGGGTGTCGGAATCCGGGCCCAAGCGTTTCCGCCATTTTTGGTCACATAGACCGCGTTCCTTGTATACCCGACTACAGTCTCGGCATTATGAACATCAATTCGTTGCAAGGATTGCCCTGCAGTATAAACGTTAGCCCACTTCGAGCCCCCGTCTTTGGTACGGATCAAGTTGAAATTCTGTGATTTTCCCGCCCGGGCCAAAGCCCAGCCCTTCACATTGTCCGAAAAATCGATCTGCTCAAACTGCCACTGCCCCATATAAATCTCCTGCCAATGGCAGCCGCTGTCCGACGTCCCGATCAAAAAACCGTTCCCGGCTGCACGTCCTGTCGATGTACTCAAAAAATCAATGTCGCTGAATTTCAGTGGATCCTGATCGGCACCCGCTCTTTGCCGCTTCAGGTTTTGCAGTAATCCGTGATCACCCTGCCCGCACTTCCCTTCCTCGGCTGCAACGGCTTTTGTCGGCGATAAACCTGGGGTAGTCCCTATGCCCAGGATCAAGCCAACGCATAGCACCGGAAGAAGCCAAAACCGGACTTGTTGTTTGTTCATACTTCGACACCTCCGTTACCTTACTATTACCCGTTTCGGCGAAAAATGGGACAGCCCGTGTTCCGGAGAAAATGAAAAAGCACCGCCCCCCGCTAATTAGGCTTACGGGAGGTGGTGCCCAAGTTTATATTTCGAAATCGTTCCGAAGCTTCGATTACTTCACAAATCCAAGCAGCATTTCGCGGATCAGCTTCGCCGCCACGATTTGCGTTTGCTCGGTCGGATCATAGATCGGAGCGACCTCCACGAGGTCGCAGCCGACAACATTCACGTCGGAGCCCGCGATCAGATGCACGGCCTCAAGCAATTCCTTCGAGGTAATGCCGCCGGCTTCCGCCGTTCCTGTGCCGGGAGCGCAGGACGGGTCGAGCACGTCGATGTCGATCGTCACGTAGACCGGACGGTGTCCGAGCTTCGGCAGCGCGCTCTTCAGAGGAGCAGCCACATCGAACGGATAGAAGTTGATATTTTCGCGTCCGTATAGGAACTCTTCTTTGGAGCCCGAACGGATGCCGAATTGGTAGATGTTCTTGCCGCCCATCAATTCGGCCGCTTTACGTACCGGCGTCGAGTGGGACAGCGGCTCGCCCTCGTAATGTTCGCGCAAGTCGGCATGCGCGTCGATATGGATCAGAGCCAGATCCGGATACTTCTCATACATCGCCTGAATAACCGGCCAAGTAACAAGATGCTCGCCGCCGAGACCGATCGGGAATTTATCGTCGGCCAGCAAACCGCGGACATACTCGCCGATCACTTCCAGGCTGCGCCCGGCGTTGCCGAACGGCAGCAGGAGATCGCCTGCATCAAAATAAGTGGCATCCAGAATGCTCTTGTCCAGATAAGGGCTGTATTCTTCCAGTCCTACCGAGGCTTGACGAATACGGGCCGGACCGAACCGGGAACCCGGACGGTAGCTGACCGTGAAATCCATCGGCATCCCGTAGATTACCGCTTTGGAGGACGCATAGTCCTCGGAACTACAAATAAATACGTTGCCTGAATAAGCTTGATCCAGTTTCATTCTTTTTCTCTCCCTCTATTTCACAAGATCTTCCACGAATTTCGGCAGCACGAAGGCTGCTTTATGCAAACGTGGCGTATAGTATTTCGTATCGAGATCCGGGATTTTCGTCTCGTCGACCTCGAGCGGATCATACTTTTTGCTGCCCATGGTGAACGTCCACAAACCGCTAGGATAAGTAGGGATGTTGGCACCATATACGCGGACGATCGGGAAGATTTCTTTGACGTCCTTGTTGACCTTTTGAATCAGGTCGGCCTTGAACCAAGGATTGTCCGTTTGCGCAACGAAAATGCCGTCTTCCTTCAACGCTTCGTGGATGCCCTGGTAGAATCCGCGTTCAAACAGCGGAGCCGCCGGGCCCACCGGTTCGGTCGAGTCGACCATGATCACGTCGTATTTGTTCTTGCTTTCGATAATATGCATATATCCGTCGTTCACCTGAACTTCAACCCGGGGGTTGTCCAGTTCGCCGGCGATTTCCGGTAAGTATTTTTTCGAATATTCGATTACTTTTCCGTCAATTTCAACGAGAACGGCCTTTTCCACCTGGGGATGCTTGATCACTTCGCGGATCACCCCGCCATCGCCGCCGCCTACGACAAGCACGTGCTTAGGATTCGGATGGGTAAACAGCGCCGGATGGGCCACCATCTCATGATAAACAAACTCGTCCTTAACCGTCGTCATCACCATACCGTCGAGCACGAGCATCCGCCCGAATTCTTCGGTATCGATCATCGCCAGGTCTTGAAAATCCGTCTTCTCCGTCACTAATGTCTCACGAATCTTTGCTGTGATGCCGAAGACGGGTGTTTGCTTCTCCGTATACCACAATTCCATCGTACAACCCTTCTTTCCGCCAGAATAGTGTTTGAATCATCGTTCACCCATACCAAACAAAATTGATAATAACACAGTTGGTGTTCGCTGTGCGAGTGATTTGCCGCCAAATGTTCCCGCTAATTTACGCAATAAAAAACGGCTGGCTCCCTATTATCGGAAGCTTCACCGTTTCTATACCCAATTATGCATCCTCCACCACGCCCAAAGCGCGATTCTTCTCTTTAAATCGGCTGTTGTGGGAGGAAACGTAGGCTACCTTATCGGCATCCGGCTCCATGTACAGCTTGGCGCTGTTCACGGCTAAGGCTGCATCCGTAAAGGACCCGGCGATCAGCCGGACCTTGGTCTCATAGTCGACGAAATCGCCGGCCGCAAACACTCCCGGAATGTTGGTCGCCATTGTCCCCGAGACCTCCGCCGTCCACTCGCCCATGTTCAGCCCCCATTCCCGAATCGGGCCAAAGTCGCTGCGCATTCCGTGATTGACGATAACGGCATCCACATCGATCGTTTCCTCGAAGTTTCCGTCGACGTGAGAGATCGTGACTTGCCCGATCGTTTCGCCGTCCTGGCTGTGCAGTTTATCGACGAGGCAAGAAGTCAGCACATCCACGGAAGAAGCCCGCATCCGGGCTACGTTCCGTTCATGTCCGCCGAACTCCTCGCGGCGGTGAACGATCGTGACCCGGGCCGCGATGCTCTCCAGCTCGTTGGCCCAATCCACCGCTGAATCTCCTCCGCCGGAAATGAGCACCTTCTTCCCGCGGAATACCTCCAGTTCCTGCACCGTATAATGAAGATTCGTCACTTCATATCGGTCGGCTCCTTCAATTTCGAGCTTGGCCATTTTCCGGATCCCGTATCCGATCGCCATGATCACCGTGCGCGTCCAATGCCGCTGGCCCGATTCCGTAGTCAGGATAAACGTGCCGTCCTCCTGCTTCTGAAGCCGGCTCACCTGCTCGCCCAGCACGATCGTCGGATCGAAGGTTTTTGCTTGCTGTACCAATTGCTTGATCAGCGTCCCGCAAAGTGTCGGCGTTACGCCGCCTACGTCCCAGATCATTTTCTCGGGATAGATCAGCATGCGTCCGCCCAGCTCCGGGTTCGCATCGATCAGCTTCGTCTTGAGGTCCCGCATCCCGCTGTAAAAAGCGGAATACATTCCCGCGGGTCCTCCCCCAATGATAGTCACGTCATATAGATCCAAAGGTCTCGACATCTTATATTCCTCCAGTGCAAATTTGCTCCTAGTTACGTCCATCGCTGCTTCGCCTGTCATCATGAGACCAGCTCGGCCATGCCGAATTGGGCACGGTGCAGGCGGCTGTTGGCTCCTCCGGCTTCCATAAGCTCATAATGAGTCCCTTCCTCGGCGATTCCCTGCTCGGGGACCTACCCCTCCTAAAAAACGCCATATAGTAATTAATTAACATTCTAATTGATAATGATTATCATCGTCAACTAAATATCGCCCTATCGTCCTACTACCCTTCATGAATAACCTTAATAATCTGTCCCATACTAGAATTATCCAGCGTTAAGCATGCTGCGAGTTTTTACGACATATCCGGCATTTTCCTTTATTCATCCAAGCCGGGATTCAAACGAGGAGGACCCTTATGCATAAACTTGTCCGCAGCCAGCGCAAACCGCGGCGCAGCCGTCTTCTGAGGCTGTTGAAATATACGTTGTACACAAGCCTGTTTGGTGCGGCGCTTTTTGGTTTTACCCTGTTGTATTTATCGCAATCTGGTCTTCCTCCGGCGGATTCGGCTAAAAATTCGCAGCTTATTGATCTTAAAGGGCAGGCCGTTACTGTATTTTCCAGCAGCGAGCGCAACCGGCAGCCTGTGGGGTTAAATGAAATATCCCCTTGGCTGATCAAAGCGACTTTGGCGGTGGAGGACCGGAAATTTTACGATCACTTCGGCTTCGATATCAAAGGAATGTTAAGAGCGATGTTCGTCAATTTGAAGGAGATGGATAAGGTACAAGGGGCCAGCACCCTGAGTCAACAGTTGGCGCGGAATCTCTATCTTTCGCACGAACGCACGTGGTCGCGCAAGCTTAAAGAGGCCAAACTCACGACACAGTTGGAAATGAAATATAGCAAAGATGAAATTTTGAATATGTATCTTAATGAAATTTACTACGGACGGGGAGCGTACGGTATTGAGGCAGCCTCGCAAATGTATTTCGGCAAACCGGCAAAGGAGCTGGGCTTAGCTGAGAGTGCCATCCTGGCCGGCATTCCGAAAGGTCCCACCTATTATTCTCCCTACAACCATATGAAGAACGCCAAGGACCGTCAAAAAATCGTCCTGTCGGCCATGGTCCAGACGGGGTCGATTACTCAGAAGCAGGCCGATGAAGCTTATAATCGTTTGCTGTCCTTCAACTCTCCGCAACAGCGGACCCGTACCGACGCGGCTCCTTATTTCCGGGACTATATCCGGAATATTGTGGTGCATGATCTGGGTTTTGAAGAGAGTCTGCTGGAGCATGGCGGACTTCGCATCTACACGACGCTGGATATGGATGCCCAGCGGGCGGCGGAGGCGGCTGTTGCCTCGGAGCTACAAAACAGTCCGGATCTGGAGGCGGCTCTCGTCTCCATTGATCCAAGGAACGGGTATGTCAAAGCTCTTGTGGGCGGAGTGAATTACGGAACGAGCCAGTATAACCACGTATTCGCGACAACCCGGCAGCCTGGCTCCAGCTTCAAGCCGATCATGTATCTTACAGCCCTGGCTTCAAAAAAAATGACGCCCGTCAGCACATTCAACAGCCAGCCTACGCTGTTCCACTATGACGATAACCGCAAAACCTACAGTCCCAAAAACTATGGGGACAAATACCTTGGCGAAATCGATATGCGCAAGGCGATTGCGGCGTCGGACAATATTTATGCGGTAAACACGATTCTGACGGTGGGAGCAGACCAGGTCATCGAGCTGGGCAAAAAAATGGGAATCACGAGCCCCATGGAGGCCGTCCCTTCTTTGGCTCTGGGCACTTCTCCGGTCAGCCCTTTCGAAATGGCTACCGTTTTTTCCGTGATCAGCAATCAAGGGAAAAAGGTCACGCCCGTCGCCGTGCTAAAAATTACGGACGAAGAAGGGCATACGCTCTATAAAGCTCCGCAAGCGAAGGAGCAGGAGCAAGTGATCGAGCCGGCCGCCGCCTATGTGCTGACACAGCTCATGGAGAGCGTGTTCGAAATCGGCGGCACCGGCAACCGGGTATCGGCCGAGATCAAACGGCCGGTGGCCGGTAAGACCGGGACGACCAGCACGGATGCGTGGCTGGTCGGGTTTACGCCGGAGCTGTCGACGGCCGTTTGGGTCGGTTACGACAAGGGCAAGACGCTTGGCACGGCCGAGTCGCGTAAAGCGGCACCGATCTTCGCCAATTTTATGGAGAAAGCGCTGGAAAAGGTGCCGCCGAAAATTTTTCCGATGCCAAGCGGCGTGGTGAGCGTGTACATCGACTCCGCCACCGGCAAGCTGGCCACGGCCGATTGTCCGGACAAGAAGCTGGAGGTGTTCGTGCAGGGCACGGAACCGACCGAGTTCTGTACGGCACACGGCGAACAGCCGGCCGAGCCGCTGCCGGTAGAAGAGAAGCCGGAGAGCCATTCCTGGTGGAGCGATCTGAAGCGTTGGTGGATGGAGTGATAAAGTAAGGGGCTTATCATGAAACGGGGTTGACCGTGACCGTATGAATGACCGAGCACCGCACGCCGGGATCGCGTGCGGTGCAGTTTCTAACGAACTCAGCGAACCTTATTTGTCAAAATTACAGCGGTTTGAGATTCTAACGAACCCCAGTAGCCTTAATTCGCGGATTTAGCAGAATTCTTTTGCTAAATTCACCTAATAGCGCCGCTGGAGTTCGTTAGATCTATTTTGCGGCCATTTCTTCGTCAATAAGCGCTGTACGGTTCGTTAGTAGACGGAATTGCGCGGCGAGCTGTCAGGGCCTCTTTTGCCTTGCGTTCCCAAAAGCGGTTTATATATTATTAGGGTAAAACTGACGAGGGTTGAACGCCAATTCTGGAGTCTCTTTAGCCAATACTCCGGAACCGGAATGGCAAAAATCCGAGGAGGTCTAAGTTCATGCAATCCATTTCTAATAACTTCAGCGCGGGGGAACTGCTCCCGCTGTCCTTCTATGCCCGCTCGGCGTTGGAGACGGCTCCCCTGTTGTTGGGGCAAACGCTCGTCCATGAGACCGAGGAAGGTGAAATCCGCTGCCGGATCGTCGAGACGGAGAGCTATGGCGGCATCGAGGATAAGGGAAGCCATGCCTACGGCGGCCGGAGGACGGGCCGGACGGAGATCATGTTTGCCGAGGGCGGAGCCGCCTATATTTATTTGATTTACGGCATGTACCACTGCCTAAATGTGGTCACGGGGCCCCGGGACGATCCGCAGGCCGTCCTGATTCGGGCCGTGGAGCCGCTGACGCAGCAGGACGAGGCGCTCATGCGCCTCCACCGCGGCTCCCGCGCGCGCCGGCCAGCCGACTTGTCGGGGGGTCCCGGCAAACTGTGCCGGGCCCTCCTGATAGACAAGTCGCTGAACGGCGTGCTGCTGCACAGCAGCGCCAGCCCGCTGCGGCTGGAAGCGGGCGCTCCTCCCCCGGCGCCGGGCGACCAGCAGCCCGCCATCATCGCCGCGCCGCGCATCAACATCGCCTATGCGGCGGAGTACGCCGACATGCCATGGCGGTTTTATTACCGAGACAATCCTTATGTCTCGGTGATCGACAAAGAAAGGGGCATTCCCTATTAACCAGGGAATGCCCCTATTCTCCATAAGCCAGCCAATCAAGCCTTGGTCAGCTGCCGGATCTTGGCGGCGATGACCGTTACCGGCACGACATGGTCGACGCAGTTCAGGCTGATCGCCGCCCGCGGCATGCCGAATACAACACAACTGTCCTGAGCCTCCGCGATCGTGGACTCGGCCCCCTGCCGCTTGGCCTGCGCCATCGCCTTCGCACCGTCGCTGCCCATGCCGGTCATCAGCACATAGTGCTTTTTCAAGTCCGGCAAAGCGGAAACGGAATCAAACATGACATCGACCGAAGGACGGTGTCCGTTTTGAGGAGGTTCCTGATGCAAGGCGATCCGAACCCCATCCCTCTTTTTGGTCAAAGTCATATGGAATCCGCCGGGTGCAATATACGCAGTCCCTCCCTGTACGAGTTGGCCATCCTCCGCCTCCACGACACGTATCCGACACAAGTTGTTTAAGCGTTGCGCCAGTGACAAAGTGAACTTGGGCGGCATGTGCTGAACAACGAGCACAGGATACGGAAAATCAGCCGGCAATCCGGTCAGCACGGTCTCCAAAGCCTTCGGCCCTCCCGTCGAAGTACCGATCGCCACAATTTGGCGGAATTCCTTGGCCGCTTCGGGCACAGCACGCTTCGGCTCCCATACGGTCTGCGGAGCCCCGCCTCGACGAGCGGCGATCAGCACCGAAAGCGGGGTGCGGGCCGCCGCCTTGATTTTGCCGATGATCTCTTCCCTGGCTCCGGTCAGACCGGTGCCCACCGATCCCGACGGCTTCGCTATAAAGTCAACCGCACCGCTCTGCAGCGCGGTGATGGTTTCCTCCGCTCCCTCCTTCGTCAGGGAACTGAGCATGACCACCCGCGTAGGCAGCTCCTCCATGATTTTGCCCAACGCTTCGATTCCGTTCATTTCCGGCATTTCGATATCCATCGTCACTACGTCCGGCCGCAGCTCCTTGACCAGCTTGACACCTTCAACGCCGTTGCGGGCGGTACCGACGACCTGGATATTCTCATCCTCTTCCACCAGTCGAACGATCATTCTGCGCATAAACAGCGAATCGTCAACGACCAGTACTTTGATTTTCTCCATGACCGGTATCTTCCTTTTATATGTTTTGTAAATTTACTGTTTCTTTCTGTAAAAAAAGGTCTCCGTCGCTTCAAGCCCATACTGCTGAGGTTGAAAAATCTGTTCCGTTCCCCCTATGAACAAGTAGCCGCCGGGTCTCAGAGCTTGGCTGAACTTCGTGAAAATCGCTTCCTTGGCTTCATCGGTGAAATAGATCAGCACATTCCGGCAAACGATCAAATCGAAGCCCGTCTCATAACGGTCGGCAAGCAGATTATGCCGCTTGAACTGTACGCATCGCTTGATTTGGTCCGAGATCTGATATCGCTCGCCCTGCTTAGTAAAATAGTTACTCAGATGCACCTTCGGTACATCTTTTACCGCAGCCGCCGCATAATTCCCGATTTGGGCCCGATCAATCACGTGTTGGTCCAAATCCGTGGCTAGCAGCCGGATATCTCTCAGTTCCAGGAATTCGGACAGCAGCATGGCTATAGAATACGGCTCTTCTCCCGTCGAACAGGCGGCGCTCCAGCATTTCGGCTTGGGACTGAGTTTCATAAGCTCGGGAAATACCTTATCCCTCAGCACATCCCACCGCTGCGGATTCCGGAAAAACTCCGACACATTGATGGTCATCTGGTCCAGAAACTCAGCATATAAGTCAGGCTGGCTTGAAAATGCATTATAAAAATCAACAAAGCTGGCAAAGCCTCTTCTTTCGCGCAAACTGTTCAATCTGCGCTTCATTTGCGGTTCTTTATATAAAGCCAAATCAATGCCGGATTTTGTCTTCACTAGTTGGACAAACCGCGCAAAATCCTGATTAGGCTGCAGAGAGGTCAACATACCTCATTTCGCCTCCTTTTAACTAAGACACGGTTTTACCGCCCATTTTTGCAATGATACCCGCGATCTCCATAATCAGGGCCACGCTTCCGTCGCCAAGAATCGTTCCGCCGGCAATTCCGGTCACTTTGCCAATGTAAGAACCTAGCGACTTGATTACGATTTCCTGGTTGCCGATCAGTTCGTCCACCACCAAAGCCAGACGCTTCTCGGCCGAGCCGACGATGACCAGGGAAATATTCTGTTTGGCCGCCGATGACTTCGGCAGTTGAAAATATTCATGAATCCAGGCTACCGGAATCACCTGGTTGCGGAGCAGGATCACCGATTGTCCCCGCACCGTAACGATGTCTTCCCGAGTCACTCTCACGATTTCCGATATATTGCTCATAGGTATAATGAAAGTTTGAGCCGCAAGCTTTACAAGCAATCCTTCTATGATCGCCAGGGTCAGCGGCAATTTGATTTTGAAGGTTGTCCCTTTACCGACCGTCGTATGAATTTCGATCAGGCCGTTCAATTTCTCGATATGACTCTTAACGATGTCCATTCCAACGCCCCGCCCGGAGACTTCGCTGACGACCGCTGCGGTGGAGAAACCCGGGCTGAAAATCAAATCGACCGACTCCATCTCCGACAAATAGGAAGCCTCCTCGGGAGAAATGACCCCTTTGGCAATGGCGGAAGCCCGGATCTTCTCCGCATGAATCCCGGCCCCGTCGTCTTCCACGTAGATGACGACCTGGTTATCTTCATGAGCCGCCCGGATGGTCAATGTACCTTTGGCCGGCTTGCCGTTTGCCGTTCGTACTCCAGGGTCTTCAATCCCATGGTCCACAGCATTTCGGATTAAGTGAATCAACGGATCGGCAATTTCCTCGATCAGCGTCCGGTCCAACTCGGTGTCTTTTCCCTCTATCACCAATTCGATCTCCTTGCCAAGATCACGTGACAAGTCCCGGATCATCCGTGGAAACCGATTAAAAAGCTGTTCGATCGGAAGCATCCGCGTTTTCATCACACTCTCCTGCAAATCTCCGATAATACGCGACAAATGATCGGAAATATGACCGAGCTCTTCCACCGAATCATCCGTAAAACGTCTTCTCTGGGTGCGTTCGACCTGATGAATCCGGGTTTGGTCAATCACCAGCTCACCGACCAGATTCATCAGATGCTCCAGGCGTTCGACGCTCACCCGAATCGTCTGCGATTTGGCTTTGCCGGACGTCTGGCCCGAACCCTCCTCCGGACCTGCCGTTTTCACGGCCGTCTGCACAGTTGAAGGCTGGACAAGCTCGATTTCCTCGGAGGAAACGGCCTCAACCAATACGGCTTCCACATCCATTAGCGCCAAAGTAAAGGCCTCCAGTTCCTCCTGCCCCCGGTCGCCCGCATGGAGATAAAGGATCTCTGTCGCTCCCTCGGCCTGCTCCTCCAGCTCTTCCAAATCAGGTTGGGTATACAATACTTCCCCTAACTCAGCAAGGCTGGACTGGATGACAAACGCCCTTGCCCCCTTGATCGGACAGGAGCTTGAAATCCGTACGGAAATCCAATTGACCTGACGGCCCTGATCCAGACATTCGCTTGCCTTAAGCCGGTAATTGAGTGCCAATACCGGTTTTGCTTTTGCTGCATCGGTCTCCGCGTAACCGGTGATCTCCTCGGTCTCCGGAAGTTCTACCGTTTCCGCCGCCTCGGCATCTTCGGTTCCGTTAGCAAAGCTCTGAAGCTGCCGGACACAGGCCGAAATATCGATTCCCGTTCCGCCTCCGCCATCCACGATATCAAGCTTCAATAGCTTCAAGTGATCCAGAGCTTGAAACAATCGATCGATTAAAACTCCGGTTACCGTTCTTTTCCCGCTTCGCACCAGGTCCAGCAGTTGCTCCATCTCATGCGTCAATTGCTTCATGATATCAAAGCCCATGGCCGCCGAGGAACCTTTCAACGTATGGGCTGCGCGAAACAGGGCCTGCACGATTCGGGAGGAGTCCTCCTCCCGTTCCAGCTTCAGAATCTCCTCATCCATCAGTTGAAGCTGTTCTTCCAGCTCCTCCAGAAATACTTCTCTATATTCAGACAGCACGCCGGTAAGCCTCCTTATTCATGCAAAAGAACTTCGTCCAGTCTCAAGATGCCGACCAACCCGCTCTCCGCAAGCCCGATTCCCGTAAAAAAGCTTCCCTGTACGCCCCCAACCCGCTCGGGAGGAGGCTGAATATCCGTAAATGTCGTCACCTTATTCACCCGGTCCACGATGATGCCGACCGCCTCTTCCTGGTGATGAATGACGACGATCCGGCTGCTCTTGGTGTACTCCGCCTCTTCACTGCCGAACAGACACCGCAGGCTGATTACAGGAACAATCCGGCCGCGCAAATTGATAACGCCTTTGACGTATTCCGTTACGTTAGGAATGGCCGTGATCTCCTGAATTTTGATGATTTCATGTATATCCTGAATGCGAATGGCGTACTGCTCTTGTTCAATTCCAAACTCAATATACTGTTCCTGGCTGCTTGCCTGCATGTCCACTCCCGCCTCCCGCATGATTAAATTTTGAATGCCGCAACCATGCGGTTTAACTCTTCGGCAAGCTCGGCCAATGCCCCGGCCGTCGATGCCGTTTCCTCACTGCTCGCCGCCGTTTCTTGCGTCGCAGCCGAGATGCTTTCAATCGCGGCCACCACATCGCTGGCTTGAGCAGCCTGCTCCTCGCTCGCTGCGGCAATCTCCATGACCCGGCTAGCCGACTCGCTTACCATCGTTGAGATATTGCCGAAAGCCTCTCCGGATTTCTCGGTAGAGAGCACGCCCGCTTCCACGGCTTTAACCGTTTCCGTTGTATTATTCTGCATGCCCTTAATAATGCTTGTAATCTGTTTCGTGGCTTCTCCGCTTCGCTCCGCCAATTTCCGCACCTCATCCGCCACGACGGCAAATCCCCGGCCCTGATCCCCGGCTCTCGCCGCTTCAATAGCCGCATTCAAAGCCAACAGGTTCGTCTGCTCCGCGATGTCGTCTATAACCTCGATGATCTCACCTATACGCGTGGAATCTTGCTCCAAGCGGAGAACCTGACGACTTACCGTACTCATTTCTTCTACGGAGCGTCCAACAACCGCCCCTCCTTCATCGGCGACGTTAGCGGTTTTATTCGCCAATTCCGAAGCCGACGACGCGCTGGCAGCCACCGAGTTGATCGCGCTGGACAGCTCCTTGAACAATTCATTAATCGTTTGTACGGCATAAGCCTGATCTCCGCTGCCCGAAGCCAGTTCTTCGGAGCCTGCGGAAATTTGCTGAGAAGCCGCAGCAACCTGGGAAGCATTCAAGCTGACTTTTCCAAGCATAGTTCTCATGCTTTGCGAAATTTCATGGAATCCCCGGCCCAACACGCCAATTTCGTCATGTCTGCGCAAGATCGGTTCCGGCAACTCCTTGGTGAAATCCCCGCGAGCCATGTGCTCTCCGACCTCTACGGCTTGTTTAAGCGGTTTTACGATACTTCCGGTCAGCAACACGATGATGACCCCTAAAATAAGCAGGGTGACGACACCCGCGGCAATAATGGATGTTAGCAGCTTGTCCGAATCAGCCGTAACTTCCTTCATCGGCACTACCGTAGCTACCGACCACGGGGTTTCCGTATTGCCGATTGAGATCGGGGTATAAAGGAGGTAGTTCCCCTCCCAATTCCCCGTATAAGTGCTCCCTTGGGAAATGGATTTCATAATATCCTCGGAATTGGCAGTTTGAAATGCCTCGTCCATTTTCTTGCCAATTACGCTTCTGTCCGGATTGGTGACAATCGTTCCTTGGTTCGAGTAAATATGAGCGAAACCGGTAGTGTAGAGCTTGAACTGATCCATCATCTTCTGGAGATACTCCAGTTCGATATCCATACCGATCACCCCAACTACTGAACCGTTCTCCCTGATCGGGACAACCATCGACGTCATCATGACATCCTTCCCGTTAATTTGGTAATTGTACGGATCCAGAATCGTTTCCTTGCCCTGGCTCTTAACAGTTGCATAAAATCCGTCTTCGCCTTCAATATCATCCGCTGTAAGCGTGCTTAGCTCTAATCCATGATCCGTGCGCTTCCAATAAGGAAGCCATCTTCCATCCTCGTTGGAGCCCGGAGCGTTCCGGTATAATCCGTCTTTGCCATCAAAGGCATTAGGTTCCCAGATCGCCCATACCCCTATATAGGAAGGATTATTATCTATCACATTTTTAAGGATGGTATTGACCGTGTTCCGATTCGTCGTACCGCTCTGCTTCAAACTCTCCGTGGTTTCGGCCAAACTGCGGGCCACCCCGATGGCTTTGTCAAATTCCAGCTGAACGTTGGCTCCGATTTTTTCGCCTGAGATTTGCGAAAGCGAGATAGCCGTATCCATGGCTTCATTTTTGGTAGTTATTCCAATGACGGTCAGCATGCTTCCGAGGAGAATAACGATCGACCCGAGAATCGTGACCAGCATACGCGTCCGTAACTTCATAGAAAACCCGGTTTTTTTTAACTTCACATTTGCCCCCACCTAGTTATGAATTCACTTTAAACACTGAAATAGAATGATTCAATTCTTCCGCCAGTCCGGCAAGGGACTGAGCGGCCGAAGCCGTTTCTTCGCAGCTTGCCGCCGACTCCTCGGTTACCGCCGATATATTCTCCACCGCCGACATCACCTCAGCCGACTGGGCTGCCTGTTGCTGGCTGGCCGCTGCAATTTCGGTTACTTTGCTTGCAGACTCGCCGACCTTGTTGATAATGTTCTCAAAGGCTTCGCCCGTCTGCTTGGAAAGTGCAACCCCGTCGCGGGTAGCCTTCACGCTTTGACGCGTATTTTCCTGCATGCCCTTAATAATATCGGTGATCTGTTTCGTAGCCTCGCCGCTACGTTCCGCCAGCTTCCGAACTTCATCGGCTACAACAGCAAACCCTCTACCTTGATCCCCCGCCCGCGCAGCCTCAATCGCCGCATTCAGGGCAAGCAGGTTCGTCTGCTCCGCAATATCGTCAATCACTTCGATAATTTCGCCGATCCGGTTTGAATCCTCTTCCAGTTTCGTCACATGCACATTGACCAGGTTCATGCCTTCCACGGACGAGCGAACGACTTTTCCGCCTTGCTCGGCAATGTCCATCGTATCCTCGGAAATATCCGATGCCTGTTCGGCAATCCGGGCAACCGCGTGCGTTGCGGCCGTCAATTCCTGGAATAATTCGTTAATCGTTTGCGCCGCATGAGCCTGACCGGAGCTTCCTCCCGCAATCTCTTCCGTACTGGCCGAAATTTGCTGGGCTGCAGCCGAGACCCCCTCTGCGGTGGTAACTACACCGCCGACGATGCCCCGCAGGCTCAAAATCATCTCATTCGTCGAGGATGCAAGCTGACCAATCTCGTCCTTAGAAGTAATCTCCGCCGTTTCCGTCAGATCGCCTTTCGCTACTTTACCAACCAAATTAACGACTCTATGCAGCGGATTAGCGATACTGCGGGATAAAAACACAGCGAAGACTATACTGAGCAATACCGATATTACAAGCACTATGAAAGTGGTATTCCGCGAATCGAGATATACCTGATTTCCCTGGGCGCTACGTTCGTCCGCCAGCTTTACGTTCAAGGTAACCAATTCTTGAAGGAGATCCATGACCGTATCGCCATGCTTATCCATATCACCCTTCAGCAGTGCATGAAATTCCTCTGTCTTGCCTTCATAGATCAGGTTTCTAGCCTTGTTCAAATCTTGTTTGAAAATCTCCCAATCCGGACCAAAGGACTCCAAGAGGTCTTCTTCCGCGCTGGTCAACTTCGTGCTTTGGTACTGATCGATATTTGTTTCGACTTCATTAATGAAGCTGTCAATTTTCTGATTATACTCGTCTCGGTCTTCCTTGCTGTCGGCCAAGGATTGCATGTCGCGGATATTCACTCGGATTCTTTGATATAATCCCAGAGCATCGGACATATCCCGAACCGGAACCAAATTGTTGTCATACATGTCGGACATACTGTCGTTCAATTTATCTATACTGCTTAGTCCAAAGTAGCCTATGAACACCAGAAAAATGGCCATAAGCAGAAATCCAAAATATAGTTTTACTGAAATTTTCATATTGCGAAACCAGCTCATGATTACCCCTCGCTATCCCTGTCTTTAATTTGTTCCAGCTCTGCCTCAAGATGCTCCAAAATCAGTTCCAGTTCTTCTCCCGATAAGCTATCCTCATGATGAAATTTAATGAACTTCACTTGTTTAACCGCCCTCATTTTCGATCTTAAGCTCCTAATGTCTTTCTTATGGATTCCAGAACTCGTTCCTCTTGAAACGGTTTGACTATAAAATCTCTGGCACCGGCTTGTAGAGACTGCACTACCATCGATTGCTGCCCCATCGCCGAGCACATGATTATCTTTGCATTAGGGTCGAGCTGCTTAATCAGTCTTACAGCCTCTACCCCCTCCATAACCGGCATAGTGATGTCCATCGTCACGAGGTCTGGCGATAATGTTTTGTATTTTTCCACCGCCTCCAGCCCGTTTTCGGCTTCACCCACGATCTCATATCCTTGTTTACTCAAAATGTTTTTTAGCATCAAGCGCATAAAAGCTGCGTCATCAACAACCAAAATTTTATGCATGACCTTCCTCCTTAACCTTGCAACAGTAGGATCGTGTTGACCGGGCCTACGGCTTCCAAATGAACGGTCACCCGAATCCCGCGTTTAAATCCGTATAATTGAAGCTGCCCCACCATCACCGTCGGAGGGGTGATGTCAATGTGTTTGCCCCGGTTTGACAGAAGCGTCGATGTATTTCCGGCGATCATATTCGCCATTTCACCGACGAAGCTGTGAAGCATCTCTCCCTCCAGAGGCATGCCGCACATATTCTCGCTAAGCTTGGTGAAGATTCGGCTTTCTCCTTCTATAACCAGGCGTCCCTCCATATCTCCTACGATCCCTATCAATACGCCGACATCGCTTTGTATCAAAGTTTGATCGAACAAATTAGGCGCATCAACCCGCGTGGGACAGCTAAATATATGCTTTATCGATTCAATGGCGCTGTTCAGCAAGTCCGTTGCTCCTTCATACTTTTGCACTAAGCACAACCCTTTCTTCTGTGATGAATGTCCTATTTTTATGGTACCCTCATGATACACGCGCGTGAGGCAATCGTAACCGAAAAAGTCTTGCGTGAGCCCGCAAAAAAATTGCGGAATTTTGTAGAATGTTGTTAATTTCTGTCGAAAAACAAAAAAAAGACCACCTGTTGGCGTCAAGAATGACGATAAGGCGGCCTTCTTTCTATTGATTTTGTCCCTGAAATCTGTATCGCACAAAACCAGGACGATTTACCTAGATGTATAAGTTCAACTTTTCCTCCATCAGAGTTTGGATATGCTAACCTTTTACAGCCCCGGCAACTACACCATCGATAATGCTCTTCTGCATAATTAAGAAGAAGATGACCAGCGGCAGTGTAGATAGCACAAGCATCGGGAAGAATGACGTCCAATCCGTGGAAAACGGACCGACGTTTTTATAGACCTCCTGAAGCAAGACTGCCTTTCTGGGATCCTGCAGAAACAGAAGGGGCGTTAAGAAGTCGTTCCAGATTGCCAGCGCGTCCAGAATGGCTACCGTAGAAACAATCGGTTTAAGGAGCGGGAATATGATGCTCAAAAAGGTTCTGAACGTGCCGTAACCATCGATCGCCGCCGCTTCTTCCAGTTCTATGGGCACTGTATTGATAAAGCCCCGGAATAAAAATATGGACAGCGGCAGGTTAATACAAAATACATCAATCAATATGACACCGGGAAGCGTGTTCATCAAATGCAGGCCCGCGATAATTTTATACAGCGGAATGATTGCGATTTGAAAAGGGATGATGAGTCCGACCATAAATATAGAGAACATCCATTTAAATATTAATCTGTTGCTCCTTGCAATAACGTAAGCAGCCATGGAAGAAATCAGAATAAGAATTATTACGGCAATTCCGGTGATTAATAAATTGTTTGTGAACGCTCTCGGGTAGTTCATAGCCGTAAACGCTTCGATATAATTACCGAAATTCCACGTTGTTGGCAGACCAAGCGGTCTTGCGGTGGCTTCTGCCGGTGTTTTGAAGGTGGTTACCAACAGATAGTATATTGGGAGCAGCATCACCGCTCCAATGATGGCATAAAGGCAATTAAAAGTAACATTCTTGAATTTTTGTGTCCGGATCATGCGATTCTCTCCTCCCATTTGTTCAAGAAGAAGGTGATGATTTGAGTTAGTGCAAATACGATGACGAAGAAAACGACGGCAAAGGCCGATGCATACGCGGTCCGTCCGGAATTAAACCCTTCTCGGATCAGCGTTGTCATGATGGTCTCTGTTGCATAGCCTGGACCGCCTTTTGTCATTGCAAAGACGACGTCAAACACCTTCAATCCGCCGATCAGACTCATTAAAATATTGAACGAAGCGGCGGGATACAAAAGAGGGAGCGTAACTTTACGGAACGTTTGAAGTTTGCCTGCACCATCTATTTCGGCGGCTTCATAAAGCGAGCCATCGATACTCTTCAGATTGGCGATATAGATGACCATACTCCAACCCGTCCACTGCCACACCTGTGTGGCCAGCACGGAAAAGAGCGCGATCTTGCCGTTTCCAAGCCAGTTGACCGGAGTGCCTCCAAAAAACTGAATAATATTGTTTAACAAACCATAATCGGCCGATGTCATAATGTATTGAAACAAAAATCCCACAACTAAAATACTGAGCACCGCCGGCAAGAAAAAGATCGATTTGACCATATTGGCCATAATCCCTTTTCGATTCAGCAGGACAGCAAACAAGATGGCGAATCCATTCTGAAGCACCGTGATCACTAATGCATAAGTAATTGAATGTTTAATAGCCGCTATATTCTTGGTATCTGCAAACAGACTTGCATAGTTATCCAATCCGACAAAATTAAAATTCGGTTTATATACGGACCAGTTTGTCAGGCTGTAACCGAAGCTCATAAGCGACGGTACAATAAACAGTAGAAGAAAACCGATAAAGGCCGGGAGTATCATCAAAAGAAAAACCCTGTCTCTTCGCTTTGTATTCACTGGTGTCTCTCCTCCCCAATTCGGACTAGAGAGAAATAAAAACCGGGGAGCTCATAATCAAGCAGCCGGTTTTTATCTCCCACAGGGTCCCTTTTCTATTTCAACGAATCACGCATGACCTGATTAACTTGATCCGCGTCTTCAAGCGCTTGTTTGATCGTCTTAACTCCGGCAACTACTTCCTGCAGCGACTTTCCGTATCCTTCCACGACAGGATTGCCCGACACCCAAGCTGCTGTCCATGGAGCATACACATTGCCGGCTTTAAAGGCTTCTTCGCAGTCCGCATAAATTTCTCCCAAATCCACTTCTACGCCCTTCAAGAAAGAACTTCCTGCGTTATCTTTAATCAAAGCTTGCTGCGCTTCAGGAGTGGCCGTTAAATCAAGAATCTGGAGCACCTCAGCCTTGTGCTGGGTCTTGGCGTTGACGGCAAATGCGGATCCTGGCCCGCCTACAAGCCAACCCGGTCCTTCTTCCGATCCGGGAATCGGGAACATTCCAAGCTCAAAATCCGGGCTTTTCTCCATAATCGTTCCCACAGCCCAAGGGCCGCTTTCCCACATAGCTGCTTTACCCGTAGCAAACTCATCCAATGCCTGATCATAGCTCAATCCGAGCATATCCGGAGTCAGAATACCTTCCGTAATCATCCGCGACCAATTTTCAACGTACGGCAACCATGCCTCCGAAAGCTTGGCTTCTCCGTTGTTGAATTTCTCGTCAAAATCTTTGTTGTCAGGATTAGAGTAGAAGTCATTATTCACAAGTCCGATGCTTTGTTTCATCATAGGTTCCCAAGACTGGGCACCCATGATCTGAGACTTGATTCCTTTAGCCGCTAAATCTTTATGGATCTGAATGAACTGGTCGAACGACTTCGGCACCTCGATCCCTTGTTCCTTGAAGATTTTCTTATTGTAGAAAATACCTTCATACCAGCTTTGAAGCGGCGTAGCATAAACCTTACCGTTTACGGAGTAGGGTGCGAGACCGGCATCCGCATATTTGGAAGTAAAGCTCTCATTGGTCAGATCCATGAGAAAGCCCGCGTTTGCCAAAAGGCGGGTTTCGCCGCCCACTTCGATAATGTCCGGTCCTTGCCCAGCCTGGAGCTGGGAGTTCAGGACGTTGTTGAAGTTGTCGAGAGCAACAAATTCAAAAACGATCTTAATGTTAGGAAGCTTCTCATCCAGCATTTTCAAATACGTTGCCCGTGAGGATTCGGCGTTGTATGCCATAATTCTAATCTCCACCGGTTTGTCCGCATCCTTGCTCTTATCGGCAGAATTGGAGGCGTCATTTCCTCCGTTTTCACTGTTTCCGCAGCCTGCGATCAAGGCCGGGACCAACGTTAGAGCGAGCAGCATCGATAGCCATTTCTTTTTCATGTGATGTTATCCCCCTTTATTTACTACTTGGTTTCTATAATTATCATATCAGCGAGTCTACATGGCTCGAAGAGACTGTATTCCGTTTGTATATGACAAAGTTATTGAATTTCACCCGGATAGAGGGGGGAATTTCCAGTCATTTGAAAGCGATTGCACAATATTACGCTGTACGCAAAACTTCTATAACTTTATTACTTTTGAGGATTATTCTGAAGTTCAAGTACAATCGGCATTCCTGCTTGCGGTGTAAGTACCCGGACTTCCCCTTCGCTTACAATCGTGTTTCCTTCAAATAGCCAGCGCCCCCGGGGAATGCTCACCTCCCGGCTAGCTTTACCCTTCTCGTAAATCGGTGCGACAAGCGTATGACTGCCGAGCATAAACTGATCCGTTACTCTCTCGAATCCTTCCCCTGGGAATTGATACTCCATGAAGCGCAGCATAGGTTCCCCGCTGCTCACCGCCGCTTTAAAGCTGTCTTCTCTCTGAGACTCATATTGACTTCGGAGTTCCAAGTGGCGATGAATGATCTGAAGATGATCCGGTGACAACACCCGCCATGGGGCTGCAGAGAATTGTATTGCAGGCATCAGACAAGCAATCTCGCTGTGACGACAGAATAGTTCTTCATCAAGACCGCTGTCTTCAAGTTGTTGGAAGTTCAAATACTCCCCGCCCCCTACCATATCGGGACACGAGAATGGATGGCCCGTTATGCCTTGAAGCAGGCTGTCAGGGATCAATGCAGCAATCCCTTTATTTCCCCAGCCATGCTCTTTATCGCATAACCGCTGGAATAAGGAATATCCTCCGGCCCGAAAGGTGACCCGGTACTCGTTCAAGGCATATTTTTGCCCGTATTCCGCCCACAATCTGGATTGCTCGTTTGGAGTCACATTTCCGAAGGTCAGGTGACCTTCCCGATAATAGATGCTATCCCCGGCATCGAACTTGAATCCGTCTACTCCGATCTCCTGCAACGCCTGCAGCTGGCGGTCGAACCAGGCTACCGCTTCCGGGTTGGAGAAATCGAGAACAGCCGAGTATCCATTCCACCATTCGCATATATACGGCTTTCCTTCTGCAGTTTTGATCAGCAAACCTTTGTCACGCGCTTCCCGGTAGGCAACCGTATCCGGTGTAATAAACGGACAAACCCAGAGCATGACCGAGAATCCCATATCGTGCAGCTTGTTTATAAACTTGGCCGGATCGGGGAATTTACCGGAATGGAAACTCCAATCGCCGTAATATTCGCTCCATCCGTCATCAATCATAAGTACACCGGGTTCAAACCCGTTTTGAACGATGCTGTTCGCATAATGCAGCAAATCCTTCTCATTCTGGTGAAACGTAAGCTCTATCCAACTGTTAAAAATCGGCTTATCCAGAAGCGCCCGGGAAAGATTTACCGGTTTAAACGGGAAATGTCTCTCCATAGCGGCAAGATAAGCCCCTCGCAGCGTGCCAAATCCGCCTTCGCACCGAACATCATCCGGAACAACGATATTTCCCCGATCAAAATGAATAGGAAATCCCGCGTCCTTCCATATATATCTTCCCTTGGACGACACGAACAACGGCATCGCCTGGTTTGGAGTCCGGTTTGGATCAAGCTGAATCTCCAAATTATCCTCCGGACCCACGGGCATCCGAGTTCCGTCGCTTACACAACCGCCATACCAATATTCGTTCTCAAGCATTTGAATAATCATAAAAAGCCTCCCCCCATTTCTGACCTTAGATTACAGGAGGGGAAGCCTTAAAACAATGAAGCGTCTTCTGTTTTTCTAGCACTTTATTACTGATTTTCCGCCCGGTATTCATTCGGGGTCATACCCGTATTTTTCTTAAATAACTTAGAAAAATAGCTTGGATTGTCATACCCCACCATATAGGCGATTTCATAGCTTTTACAATCTGTCGTTCGCAGAAGTTCCTTGGATTTGTTCAGCCGGATCTCGGTCAGATAGGCCCACAAATTCCACCCGGTTTCCCGCTTAAACAGATAGCTGAAATAATTTTTACTTACCGATAATTCCGTGCATATTTCCTCTAAAGAGAGGTTCCGGTCGTAATTCTCACCCAAATAGCGAATACCACCTCAACAAGCGCGCTGTATCGAGGCTTTGCAGTCTGAGAACGATTTGGTGAAAGAAGCTGAAGAATTCTGTTCATAAAACGGCTCATTTCATCCGCTGTAGAGATATCCGATATGTCCCTATAACTTAAAAGGCGAATTTCATGATACTCGTCAGTAAGCCGATTCTCTTTGATCAACTTCTCCCGGATCGCACAGAATGCGTTGTAGTTGAAGTCAATAAACAGGTGAAGCGAGGCCGGATCCGATTTACAAGACAGCAATAGTACTTCTTCTATAATGCGTGCAGCTTCCTCAGCATCATTCAGGTTCAGCGCTTCGGCCAACCGTTTAGTATATGCCAATAAATCTACCTGCTGGAACGTCGTTTCAATCATATTATATCCGTAGCCCAGAACCTCTTCATCTCCGATATAAGAACTGAAACGGCTCAGCTGAGCCAATCGGCGGTACAGATGCGGCAGCTCGTCCAACCGAGATCCCCGGGGGCTAAAGCACACATGAATCTTCATATGAATTTCCTCGGCAAAAAGGTCGATCATCTTCGAGGCACAAGCAGACAACGACTCCTTCGAGCAATCGCCGCTCAGAATGGCTGTCCAGGCGTAATCTTTATAGTCGAATAGTACGCAGTGACCAAACTCCCCCATCACGGCGGACATCCGCTCCATGATAAAGGCCATCTGTGCATCCAGCTGCAACCCGTTTTCGATATAATCGTTCATGGATTGTTCCGTGAGATTAAAGCTGAATAACGTATAAGATGATAAATTCAAATTTAGACTGCTCGTACTTTTTCCGGCAGCCAGCGGATTTACCCCTGTGCTCATATATCGATAAATGACCTGTTTGTCATGCGCCACCCGATTTTTTACCGCGTTTTTCTCCGCAATTATCTTATCGCTGATTTTGGCAATGATTTTTTTGAGGGTCTGCTCCAGTTCGAACTCATCTACTGGCTTTAAGATATAATTGGAGCATCCCAGCTCAATCGCCCTTTTAACGTAATCAAAATCCGCGTAGGCGCTGATCAGAATAAATTCCGCCCCCGGATTCGTAACCCGGGCTTTTTTTATAAATTCCAATCCGTTTAAGTTAGGCATTTTGATATCGGTAATGATAATATTGGGATCCTCCTGATGGCACAGGTTCAGGGCTTCCAATCCGTTCTGAGCCGTACCGACAATACGGATGCCGAGACTATCCCAATCCAGAATATTTTCCATCATCTTAATAGACAACACTTCATCATCTACAATGATCGCTGATAGCACTTTAACCCTCTTTTCGCTTCGGTATCGTAATTACGATACTCGTATTCATACCTTCTCTGGACAGCATTTTAACCCCCGCTTGCATTCCATAACAGCTCTTTAGTCTTTGATTCAGATTCAGCAAGCCGATGCTTTGATTCTGTTTGTAAGTATCCTGGTTAGACAGCATACTATTGATACGTTCGACTTCAACGGAATCGACAGCAGCACCGTCATTCGTTATCGCTATATAAATTTCGCTCCCGGCGTCTTCCACCACGATCGAGAGATGTCCTTCCTTCCGATCCTCAAAGCCATGCTCAATCGCATTTTCGACTAACGGCTGAATCATCAGTTTCGGGACAAGGAAATGATCCAGTTGTTCATCGCAACTCATACTGTATTTAATCAGGCCGTTAAACCGAATGTTTTGCAAAATGATGTAATTCTCCGTATAGCTTAGTTCCTGCTTCAACTCCACCAGTTCATACGGATTATAAACGGAATAGGACAGTATTTTCCCCAGAAGCGTAGTCGCTTTAGAGATGGATTCGGTATCGCCGCATACCGCCATTGCCTTTATGGATTGCAGGACATTATTTAAAAAGTGCGGATTGATTTGATGCTGCAACACCTTTAGCTGTTCCGTAGCGAGACGTCTTTGTTCCTCAACGACTTCGTCCGTCAATTGGTTAATGTTCTTTAGCATATGGTCGGCCGTCTCAGCTATCAAGTTGATTTCCTTACTCCTGGATTCCTTGAAAGAGACATCCCTGCGTCCCGAGGCGATCTGATTGAATCGTTGCAGTAAGCTTTGCATGGGATTCAGGATGGATTTGGATATCAATCCCGACAACAAAACCACCAGCATGCAAGCGATTACAACCATGGCTATAACAACGGTCGTATTGGTTGAACGCAGCTCCTCCACTTCGTTTAGCGGCATAATGCCCAGAATAGCCCAACCGGAAACTAGCGAGGTTTCATTAACGACTAAATAGGATACCGGATGATCCCCGCTCTTGGCAACTATAAAAGACTTCTTCCCCTTCCTCAACCCCTCGCTAATTTCTTCCTTCTGCATGGTTGAGAGATGGCTGTTGTTTGCAAAATGGACCGGGTTAATACCATCATAAATGGCGATTTGCATATTTCCTTGTCCGTTCTTATCCGATAAAATCGGGTCCAGATTAAAGTCCGTCATTAAAAAGGTGCGCTCGGCTGCATAATATTGATTAGCGTTAATAATGGGCGTAATTACGGACACGGTCTTGCGGTTCCGATAATTAAGCAGGTAGTCAGTCGGGTGGAAATTAGTAAAGCGTATATATTTATCCTCCATATATGCCGCCTTATAGAACCAGTCTTGCTGATCAAAACGATACCCGCGGACCGGCGAGCTCCCGTAGTAATACAAATACTCGTGATTATTTCCAATAATCAAGGCGTTGGTGATGTTGCCCAACACATCAAGCTGCTTGATCTTGGAGGCAACCTCCCGCTGGTTGTAGAGCTCGACAGAGTAATCTATTTCCTGGACACTGTTTCGGTAGGTAACCGCATTAATAATGTCCTGATCATTCGCCACGATTTTGGACACCGTAATCAGCTGATCCAAATGATTATCGATCAACGATAGGTTCGCCTTCACCACTTTGTTGATAGAATCATAGCTTTGCTTCTGATAGCTGGAAATATTGTAATTTAGAATCAAACTGCCAAAGACGACGATCAAGGCTATAAATACGATGGAAAAGCTGAAGATCATCTGCTGGCGCAAAGAAAATTTCACGCGTCGGCCTCCCCCTGCCACACTTTAAAACCAATGGAATCCCATTATTCTAGCATATTTATTACCCGTCATCTGTAACCTTCCCATAGAAAAAGGGCCCCAAACCGGGGCCTGAAATCAATAATATATTAGACCGGCGGATTCGAAAAGTCCGAATCGGACAGCAATCCCATCGTCTTTGCCTTCATGGCGGCTTCAATTCGCGATTTAACGCCCAGCTTGTGGAACAAGCTCGTTAAGCTGTATTCCAGGGATCGCTGACTTACCAGAAGATTTTCGGCGATGGCCTTATTGCTTTTGCCTCTGGCTATTTGCTTTAAAATATCATATTCCTTGCCCGTCACCACACCTGTTTCCAGGCCGCTCGTCTTCTCGGTCTCCTGCGCGGAGACTCTTCTCATTTGCCGGACCAGGGACAACGGCAGCACCGCCTCACCCCTTAAGGCGCATCGTACCGCGGTCACAAGCTGCTCTTTGCTCGCCGTTTTCAGGACGAATCCCGAAATCCCCGCTTCCATCATGAGATTAAAATGGTTGGTAAACTCAAATCCCGTATAAATCAATATTACGGCCTCCGGCCTGATCGCAATGATTTGCTTGGCCAAGTCAATTCCGTTCATTTTCGGCATATGAAGATCGAGCAGCATCAAGTCGTAATGGTTTTGACGGACGAGCTCCAGCGCCTTCTCTACCGTCTCGGCGTTTGCCACAACCATATCTCCTTCCTGTTCAAGCAGTACCTTGGTGCCTGCCATGACCGAAGGATGATCATCCACCAGCAAAATATGGACCATCACTGAACACCCCTTCTTCCAGTCTTCTTTAGCTACCGGGCAGGAATAGAAATCCTTATGGACAATCCTTCTTCCGGTGTTGAGAGAAACTCAATCTGTCCATCCATTCCGCGAACCCGCTCTTTCATCCCATAGATCCCCATACTGTTAAACGTATTGATCGTTGTTCCCACATCCATCCCGACGCCGTTATCTTCGTATTCCAAATAAATCTGATCGTTGCCGGAATACATTTTAATGGTTACCCGGGACGCATTGGAGTGCTTCGCCGCGTTAGCCAACATTTCCTGAACGATCCGGTACAAGCCGATAATGATATCATCGTGGATGGCATAGCCGAGATCGGAGTAGTCGAAGTGGATCGCGTAGTTCGTACGCAACTGCGCAAATTCGAACAGCGTTTCCAGGGACCGCTCCAGGCCTTCTTCTTTAAGCAGCGGAGGTCTTAACTCATTGCAAGTAATCCTGATCTGGTAAATGACGTCAAGCAACCCCTGCTCGATTTCTGCCAACTGCCGCTGATATTGGACGGGCAGCCCGGTATCCAGGGTGAGCTGATTCAACCTGTGATACCAGACAATCTGCTCTTGCAGCGCCGCATCATGAAGATCCTGGGACAACCGCTTTCGCTCATTTTCGGACAGATGAAATATGAATCTCAGCAACCACTGCGGCATCACCCGCCCCGAGGCTAATAGGTCCACATTCCTTTTTAAATCCTCAATAACACGGAAGTTATCATACAAAACGCTAACATAACGCGATAGCGTCTCAAGCCAAACCCTCGGGGCCTGTTCGATTAACCGGGCTGTGCTCTCTCCTACGCAAAGAATGCTGTTCTCCCCGTTGACTTCCCCGATTTTGACATAGTGCCCCTCGAGCGTATCGAACAGTCTGCATAAAGGGAGCCTGTCGGGGCCATGCTCCCGGATGCTCTGCAGCACTTCATCGGGAACTTCCGGACAGCCATGCGTCACGACCACCTGTCCTTCGGAATCCGCCCTTAACAGGGTGACCTTACTGGTGCCGAGCACCTGCCGGACTTCCCTCACCAGCCTGCTGTTTAACTCATCTACCTTGACCACGCCGAAAAGATCGGATGAAAATTGGTCCAGACTGGTTTGCAGCCGGAAATAACGGTCTTCGCTCTGCCGGAGCAGCTGCTCGGCGTTCCACCGCTCCACCTCGGCCTTTTTTCGAGAAGTGATGTCCCAAGACAAAGTCATGGCGGCTCTCTCGAGATGGGAGAGCGCTATGGTTACCGCTTCAACCTCAATCACATCACCGTTCAGACAAACTACTTTATGTTGGGACGTCGGGGCACCTCCCAACTCAAAGATGGCATGAGCTCCTTGGGTTGCCGCGTTCTCCTCGTAATTCCCCCTTGCCACAACGTCCCAGGCGGTGAGTCCGATAATCTCGCTCTCATCCTTCGCACCGTAAAGAGCGGCGCTTGCGGGGTTGGCATAGGTAATGATGCTGTCCTGATGAAGAAGAATCGAAATCGGGGCTAGTTCCACGAGCTGGCGGTTTAATTCCTCGCTTGCCAGCAATGCGCGTTCCGCCTGCTTCCGCGAGGTAATATCCTCAAAAACAATCTCCACCGTCGAGTTCGACGCATCGAATATTCCGACCACCCGCGCCTCGACCTTTTCCCCGTCCGTCCGAACCAGTGTAATTTCCTCCGGGGGTAGAGTGCCTTTCTCCATCACATTTCTAAACAGGTCTCTGCAACGCTCCATATCCTCCTCGATGACCCAATCCCATGGAGTCGTCCCGACCACACTGGCAAGCTCGGCACCTAGGATTTGCATTCCGGCAGGGTTTACGAAGACTATAATGCCGTTGTGGCATAATGCGATCGCTACAGGAGACAACTCTACGAGCCTGCGATACCTCTCCATGCTTTCTTTTAGGGCAACCTCGATCTTCTTGCGTTCGGTAATATCGTAAAAGACGTGTACGGTCGAATCCGTATGCGCATCATAAATACCTGATACCTCGGCATGGATCAATTGACCGTTTTGTCCGATCACCTGATATTCAACCGGTTCTCCAGATTCCTCCTGCACAATGGCGCGGATTCTGTTTCTGGCTTTACTCCATTCGTGCGGGGGAAGGATTCGGAAGATTTCCTGACCGATCATCTCTTCCAGCGTATCGAAGCCCATTAATTGCAGGCCGGCAGGGTTAGCATAAAGGAACCGCTCATTTCTCTGCACAATCGTCGGGTGGGGAACGAGTTCGATCAGCCTGGAAAATCTGTCCTCGCTCTCCTTAAGCTCCCGCTCTGCCTTTTTCTTGTCGGTGATATCCAGCACCATGCCGTCCAAACGGATTAATTGACCGTGCTCGTTGATGCTCGGAATAACTTGGACTTCCACCCAACGGGTCCCCCCGTCGGCGTGAATAATCCGATACTCACTGGAGTCGGATACGCCTTTGCGCAAACCGGCAGCCAATTCACTGAAATGACTGGCATCTTCCGGATGAACGATTTTTTCCCAGGCCATTTTGCTCCTGAAATTCTCCGGTGTAAACCCTGTAATCTTCATAAATGCTCTGGACGTAAAGATGACCCTTTTTTGCCGGTCGTCATAAGACCAGGTACCCACATCTATATTGTGCAGCATATTTTCAAGCAGACTGATCCGTTGGCCCGCGTCCTCCAGCTCTTTGCGAACCCGACCGAGGCATTTTTGAAAGAATCCGATTACCGCTAACAAAGCAATTAAAAAAATTAGGGTAATGATTACGTAGATTAGGCTGTTCAAGTTGGCCTCCCCCTTACTACCAAGATGACTTACACTCCGACGGGACAACTAACTTTTCGTTACTTATAAATTGTTTATCGGCCTGAACCCCTGAATTGCTAAGATTGCCGAAGAATAAAAACAATAACAAATTTTGGACTGTTTATGGACATTCAAGTGAGCATTTGAATATGATGAGGGAAAGTCGTATAATGGCCTTAAACAATCAAACACTCATTTGAATATCAATAAAATAGAGAGGAGGAGACTTATGGGATCAGATCTGGAAACGATTGAAGAGATTTGCGAGCATGGTTGCGGCGATTCGGCCCGTACGGACCAACTTCGTGAATCTTTGCAAGAAGACGACATCATGGGCATGGTACAAATCTTCAAAGCATTATCCGACCCCAATCGGATGAAGATCGCCTATTTGCTGCTCCGGGGACAGGAATGCTGCGTGTGCGATATCGCCGCTGTATTAGGCAGTTCGGTCGCCACCGCCTCCCACCATCTCCGCCAGCTAAAGCTCATGGAAATCGCAAAATCCCGCAAGGATGGGAAGAATGTATTCTATTCGCTGAAAGACCATCATATCGAGACGCTCATTACGATGACGCTGGAGCATCAAAAGGAGAGGAACGAGCATGAATAACCAGGACTCCGCCCCGAAGACAGCCGGGTTGCCGAATGGGGATTCCCGCAGGGAATATAAGGTTCAGGGCTTGTCCTGCGCCAATTGCGCACGCGAAATGCAGGAAGAGATTCAAAAGCTGGATCACGGGAAAGATGCCGCTTTGCTGTTTAACAGCAGCCGCCTGCTGGTCCGGCCGGAAGTGGATTTGCAACGGGTACAACGAATATTGAGCGGAGACGGTGCCTCATTGGTAACTCCATCTACAGCCGGCGGCACCGATAAGGGAAGTGGGACTACGGCAAAGGCCGGTCACAAGCACTCAGGACATGACCACAAACACGGACATGAGCATGGGGACGAACATGGGCATGAGCATGAAAATGCGGATAGTCACGGACACAGCCATGGACATAGTCATGGCGAAGGTGAAGGCCGAATCGGCCAATGGCTGCTGACCATCTCGGCCGTGCTCTACGCCGCTACGTTCATTCTCGATACCCGGATTCCCGGGAACGCCATTATCCTGATGTACATTGTTTCTATTGTACTAAGCGGCTACTCCACCTTTATACGGGGGCTCCGCAATCTGTTCCGTCTTAAATTCAACATGGATACCCTGATGACCGTCGCGCTGGTCGGTGCCTCTCTGATCGGTGAATGGAAGGAAGCGACGCTTGTCGCGATTCTGTTCGGTTTGAATGAGCTTCTGGAAGGGTACGGGATGAGCCGGGCCCGCAAATCGATGGAAGCGCTGCTGGATGCGGCCCCGAAACAGGCTGTCCTTGTACAGGACGGACGCGAGGTGACGGTTCCGATCACACAGCTTCGGATCGGAGACCTTGTGCTGGTCCGTCCCGGCGAGAAGATCCCTTCGGATGGCTCCGTTCTGGAGGGACATAGCGCAGTGAATGAGGCGGCAATTACGGGCGAATCGATCCCGGTGCCGAAAAAGCCGGGGGCATCCGTCTTTGGCGGGAGCGTCAATGCCGAGGGATTGCTGAAGATAAGAGTCGAGGCAGCTTACGAAGACTCCTCGCTGGCTAAAATTATGCACCTGGTGCAGGAAGCCCAGGATACCAAGACACCGACCGAACTGTTTATCGATAAGTTCGCCAAGTATTATACACCGGCCATTATGGCCATTGCCGCGCTTGTCATCCTTGTGCCTCCGCTGCTTTTCGGCCAGCCTTGGATGAAATGGCTCTACGAAGGACTTGCGATCCTGATCGTCGGCTGCCCTTGCTCGCTGGTGCTCTCGTCGCCGATTGCGCTGGTCAGCGGCATGACCCGCAGCGCCCGGAACGGCGTGCTCGTCAAGGGCGGGATTCATCTGGAGCAGCTCGGGAAGATCAATGCCATCGCTTTTGACAAAACCGGCACTCTGACCATGGGCCGTCCCGCCGTCATCCGCGAGGTCGTGTACGATTCGGAACGGTTCTACCGCATCGCGGGAGCCATGGAGACCGGCTCGCTGCATCCCCTCGCCGAGGCGATCGTGCGGCAGGTTGAAGCCGGCGGTCTTGCCAGAGCTGCGCTGCCGAAGCCTTCCGGGCTGACGACGCTCCCCGGCGTCGGTCTGTCCGGAGACATCGACGGCACGCAGTACTGGGTCGGCAGCGAGGAAGTACTCGAGCTGCTCGCCCTGCCGGCGGCCGACCGGAGCCAGGTCGCGGGAGACCTGGCCCGCCTGAAGGAGGACGGCCTCACCGTCGTGCTGGCGGCCGATAGCCGCCGCGTGCTCGGCCTGTTCGGCCTCGCCGATGAGCTCCGTCCGGAGAGTCCGGACGTCATCGCGCGGCTGCACCGCAGCGGCATCGCCCACACCGTCATGCTGACGGGGGACCATGCCGGTTCCGCCCGGGCGGTCGCCGCCAAAGCCGGCGTCACCGACTGGTACGCGGGCCTGCTCCCGGAGCAAAAGGTCGAGCGGATTCGCGAGCTTTCCGCCAAGTGGAATGTCGCGATGGTCGGCGACGGCATCAACGACGCGCCCGCGCTTGCCGCTTCAAGCCTCGGCATCGCCATGGGTAAAGGAACGGACAGCGCGGTGGAAACCGCCGATATTGTCCTGATGCAGGATCACCTCGGCAAGCTGCCGGGCGCCATTTCCGTCGCGAGACAGGCCAGCCGAATCATCCGCTGGAATATCGGCATCTCCCTGACGCTGAAGCTGATCGCCTTGCTCTTAACCATTCCCGGCTGGCTGACGCTATGGATTGCCGTCATGTCGGACATGGGCGCGACGATCCTCGTAACCTTGCTTGGACTGACCGTCCTGCTGGGCAAAGATAAGTAGGGGAGTTTAGTTCTCATCCAACAACGACTAAGACTTCTCCCTCAACTAAACGTCCCATTAAGCATTCTCAGCACCAAGCAGATTAATTAACTGGAAAACCTACAGTTAATTTTCATCAACTCCACTAATTTTCTTATTTAGCTGGAAATCCTGCAGTTAATTCAGGCCCGAAGTGCAAATTTGCAGCTTTGGGGCCCAAATAACTGTAGGTTTTCCAGTTATTTATTTCTTTTTCGGTTTTTCCAGCAAATTAGCTGTAGGAAATCCATCTATTGGGCATGCAAATGAAGTGCCTTTATGTGACTTCCAGGATCTTAACGTCATAGGTACACCAGGCAATAGGCCATGGACCTTAGATGTTGGGACCGTTCCGTTATTTTCCAATTTTATCTATAAAACCACAACTTTTCCTAGGCCTGAGGCGTTCATATAGTTGTAAAGGAGGCTTTTCAAATGAAAAACTCAAAATCGACCGTCGCAAAGGCTGCAGCTGTCGCTCTAATCCTAACAGTCACGATGACTTCGGGAAGCATTCCCCGCCTGGCGCCACAGTCCGCGGCAGCCGCAACCGACTCCGTCAATCAAAAAACTACCCGAGCGCTGGAGCATAAGCCCTTCAAACAATCCCGGCAACTTTATATTCCTTTGAGAGATGCGGCATATCTCTTCGATCTTCAGCTCACCTACAACCATGCAACTAAGGCGTTAGAACTCACCGGGGTCACCCAGTATGCCAAATTGAAGGCGGGCAGCGCAAGCGCCACCGGCAAAAATAACGTCACCGTATCCCTTGGAGCTCCCGTACTAATTAAGCAAGGCGTCACCTATGTACCGGCTTCTCTTTTTGCGAAACTGTTCGGAATTTCAATCACGCTGTCCGGCAAACAGGAAATCACTTATGTTTATTCCTCTAAGTACGTCATGGCCCAAGCCGGAGACAAGCTATTCTGGCTAAACCGTGAAAAAGGCGTATTATACGCAGGCTCCAGTGGCCAACTCCCCGTCCGAACCGGCACCATTCAAGTCGAACACCCCGATTGGCTGGCTATGGATGCCCATAAAATCAACGATTCCACCTATGTGGTGAACATTTATAATAGTTACGGAGAGCCGCACATCTTTGATGGACGGTATCGTGCTATATTGCATAACGGCTCCATCGTCCGTCAGACGAGCATGTCTTATGGCGGGCCTTCTTCTATTAATCTGGAAAAAGACGTACTAACGTATGACGGCAAAATCATCCTCAATGACGGCCAGGTCGCCGAACTCGTCACACCCGACGGAAAGCTCGCCGAGAGCATTGATCTCGAGAAGTTCGGTGGCCCGGATGACGTCTACAGTCTGGAAGCCATAGAAGCCGACTTTTTGCTGATCCGTCCTTACTCTACGGGGACTCTGCTGCTGGTTGACCGAAGCTCGGGCAAGACAAAGTCCATCTATCTCGACCTGCTGGACAAGGACGTCATCGACCGGATCCAAAACGATGAATTCGGTATTGGCGACGGGTTGAAGTATATCAGCCGAACCGGGGACCAATTGAAATTTAAATGGCATCTTTCTTATTTCGGTTCCGAAGCGGTTACGATGACCTACGATCTTTCCAAGTAAAAATCATTCTTACAAAAAAAACAGCGGTACAACGCGCAACTGCGCGTGTACCGCTGTTTGATCGTACCCGGCCATCCCCGGGTGGAACTATTAACTCTTAAGATTCCAATGACGTTTTCAGTTCATCCGAAGAACGGTCCCACCATTCCTGGTTTGTCTCGATCAGCAGCTTCTTAAGAGCGCCTCTTTGCTCAGCGGACAAACCATCCAAAATGAACCGGCGTTTCAACGCGTAGTCCATTTTGTTGACGTGATCGGCAAGAATTTTCCATCCGCGGCGTGCTTCAGTATCGATCCACATTTCGCAGGCTGTCATCCCGCCGTAAAATTGGCCCTCGGGAGAACGGTCAACCGCGACCCAAACGACCCAAACTTGGCGACCGGCCGGTACATCTTCACGGTTCATCGAGAATTTGATACCTTTCTCCACCTTGCTCTTGGCGTGCATCGCACCGATATCGATATAAGCCTCATCCCCGTCGATAATGACCGGAGACATGCTGTTCAGGTCGATGGAGCCGGCGCCAAAGCCCTTATGCTTACTCTTCTCCTCATTGCCGATAATGTTCAGGGCGAATATCTTCTTGCCCGTCTTCTGCGAATTCGAATTGTTGTTGTCCATGAGTCCCTCCCATTGTTACCTATCTGAATTTAATTAAATTTCTATTCCAAGCGGAGTTAAACCGCCGATTTCGCTTCAGCCGAAAGGGCTGTTTTAACCCTTGGCAGTTTAATTTAATTTTAGCTAATAATCTCCCAAATGCAAACATATACATGCTGTAGATGCTTGTCAACGGGAGGTATCCATTGTATGACCCGACGAACTTTATTCTTCGGCATTTCCATTCTTGCCCTGTGCCTCATCGCCGGCACTATCCGGTATACCCTGAGTATGGGCCCTTCAACACAGACTTCCTTCGCACCCAAAAAGGTCAAGCCCCAGGCAATCGCTCAAAAAAGCGGGCCCGTGCTTCCCCAGTCCGAAAGCATTCAACAGCCGACTGCGGAGATTCTGAGCGACCGAATTTCAGAGTACCATATTCAGGTCCAGCTTAATGAACAGGACAACACACTGACAGGCACGGAAACGCTGACCTGGACGCATCCCGGCAAAAAGGCCGTCAATGAACTTTATTTTCATCTATATCCCAATGCTTTTGCTTCCGCAAATTCTACCTTTATGAAGGAATCCGGCGGTAAGCTGCGCAGCGACGTCATGCCCAAGGACGGATGGGGAGCCATGGAGTTGACCGAGATCCGGACAACGGACGGTATATCCTTGCTTCACCGGGTTCAATTCGTTCAGCCGGATGACGGGAATACGCATGACCGGACACTTGCCAAGGTCCGCCTGCCGGTAACGGTCCGCGGCGGCGAGAGCATTACGTTGAAGATCAACTTCACCGTGAAGCTGCCTAAAATCTTCGCCCGGATGGGCGCATCCGGCGATTTCGTCATGGCAGGTCAATGGTTTCCGAAGCTAAGTGTGTACGAACCCGCCGGAACGCGCGGCCGAACGGCTGAGGGCTGGAATCTGCATCAGTATCACGGTAATTCGGAATTTTACTCGGATTTTGGTATCTACAGTGTAAACATTAATGTTCCCGAGACGTACACCGTGGCTGCGACCGGCTTCCAGACGAAGCCTGCAGTCCTGAAAGACGGCCGCAAAACGGTTCAATATTACGCCGATGATGTTCATGATTTCGCCTGGTCCGCCTCCCCCGATTTCATTTATGCCGAAGAGCCATTTTCCTCGGCGGAGGTTCCCGGCGTCCGAATCAAGCTCTATCTGGATCCCGCGCACAAGGATTTAAAGGAGCGTTATTTTTATGCGGCCAAGGTGGCCCTCATGAATTTCAGTAAATGGTACGGACGGTATCCTTACTCTACCTTGTCCGTAGTTGTTCCTCCTATTGAAGGGAATGGTGCGGGAGGTATGGAGTATCCTACCCTCGTCACCGCCTTCGGAGCGGGCAGCGACTCGCCGGGATACGATGAATTGGAGCGGACGGTCATCCACGAAATCGGACACCAGTTCTTCTATGGCATGGTCGCGAACAATGAATTCGAAGAGGCTTGGCTGGACGAAGCTTTTACCTCCTACGCTGAAGATAAACTGATGGAGCAAGAGTTCGGAATCGCGCCAAATCTGCCGATTCAGGCTGCGCTGATATCCTCTCCGGCTACTCTGACACAACCCGCCTGGAAATACGGATCGGGAGATACCTATGCCAAGAACGCTTATTATCGCGGCAAACTGGTCTTGTTGGATATCGAACGCCAAGTCGGGGCGAAGACCATGAAGCGCATTCTCTACAACTATGCCCAGAAGTACAAATTCAAGCATCCGACTACGGCCGATTTTCAACGGGTTGTCGAGCAGACGACCGGACGGAGCTGGAAGTCATATTTTAATCAATATATATATGATGGTAAAATGGCTGATTTCTCGGTAGACCGCATTACCGTAACTCCTGTAACCAAGGATGGGAGCACGATTTACGAGTCTGAGGTGGAAATCAGCCGCAAGGGAGGAACGGCCTCCAAAATACCGCTGCTCTTCAGCTTCAAGGATGGCCATACGATCCACAAGGTGTGGAATGGCGATGGCGATCGCGTTCAGATGAAGCTGCAATATAAAGAACCCCTGGAATGGGTCCGTTTGGATCCCGAGTATTCCTTGGTGCTTGAGAACAAGCATATCAACAACTTTATTAAGGCCGAGGTCAAGGAACCTGTCAGCACACGTGCTTCTTTAAGCATCACCAAACTGCTGGAATCCCTGCTTGGCACTCTGGTCTGGTAGGCTGGACGAACAAGAATAAGGCTTATTCATAGCAGTAATGCCCACAAAACTTTTAGGAGGGAAAGTTATGACCTATGTACGAAATGGATGGGGGCTTGTCAGGAGCCAGTTTCCCTCTGTGATCATCCTGTTCCTGTACCAGCTGCTCTGGGGGCTGTTTCTGTACCGTCTGATCCATTCGGCGGTTGTGGCCGTACTGTCCAGGTACCCGGATACGCCCCCGAATGAATTGAACCGGATTCTATACTTGATCGAAGGGCAATTCGAATTAAAGCACAATCCGGAGATTCATCAGTATTTCTGGCTGCTAATCGGGATGATTGTTCTCCGTCTATTGCTGACGCCGCTGTTCCAGGCGGGTATTCTCTACGGTCTGGTTCCCCCCGAGACCCGGGCGTCCGGCCTTCCCTTCTTCCGGGGAATGAAGGAATTCTGGAAGCCCGTCACTCTCTTCTTTCTGTTGGAGCTCGCGCTGCTCTCCCTGCCGGGAATTTGGATCGTCCCGGATTTATACGCCCTCTTGCCCCGTCTCCTTACGTCAGGCGACAGGCTCGCTCCCCTTTTGACCCTTTGTGGATATTTGCTGGGGTGGGTGGTTTACGGTTGGCTTGTCCGGCAAATCCTGCTGTTCGCCCAGTTCGGGTATCTGTTTAAGGCCGGCGTCTGGGGCTCCCTGATGCTGAGCATGAGGTATCTATTGCCGGGGATCGCCATTTCCCTTATTCTCGGAGCTGCCGGCGCCGCCTTGTTCCTTTTGTTCGGAACGGCCTCCTGGATTTGGACAGGACTGATTGCTTTAATTCTGCAACAAACCTATCCTTTCATTCGCAGTCTATTTCAAATTTGGACTCTAACCTCTCAATATCAGCTTTGGCATACCAAATCACAAAAAAGTTAAATTTTTTTCATCTTTGTCCTTCCTTGTGCCACAAGGCCTCCGAGCTTATTCGGGGGTCTTGTCCTGCGTTTTCCCCTCTCAAACTCGCTAAATAACCATTGCCAAAATATACTGGCCTTTGTTACAATAACAACAGCACAATTTCAGTAACAGTTTTGTAATTATTTTTGTCACTATTAGCAGGAGTCTTCTGCTGGGTGTCGAATAAGTAAGTAGTCAGGTGTAAATTACAGCCGAATTCCCTTCACGGGGAACGGGGGAACCACTTTGGGTGAATTGATCTCGCAAGAGAGGGATCATAGGGGACCTTCAACCGAATCCTTAAGCTAACCTCGTAGGCATTGGAAGGAGCATTTCCTTGAAAAAACAGTTAACCGCAGCAGCCGTAAGTCTTGCAATACTTTTCTCCATCGGAACTGGTAGCGCTTTCGCAGATTCCAAATTGGACACCACGATTGAAAAAGCTCTGGGAAGCGATTATGTTTCCGGCGGAACTACCACCTCTGGCTTTGACTGTTCCGGATTCACTATGTATGTCTTTTCGAAAATCGGAATTAAATTGCCGCACCAATCAGGCTCCCAGTACAAGATGGGAACCGCTGTAGAGAAGAAAGAACTGATCGCTGGCGATCTGGTGTTCTTCAACACTTCAGGCAAAGGTGTGTCTCATGTTGGTGTTTACGTCGGTGACGGCAAGTTTGCTCATGCTTCCTCCTCCAAAGGAGTTATCATCAGCAAATTGAGCGATAAATATTATGTCGAGCGCTATGTTGGCGCCAAGCGCATTATGAGCACTGATAAGTTCGAAGAAGTTACAAGCGATACTCAAGATCATGATGATGTAGAATAGTAACGATGAAGCCCGCAGAGATTCTTTATGGATCGCAATCTGCGGGTTTTTTCTTTTATTTAAACCGTCGTCCTAGGAAACATTACCCGGAGAGGACGGGATATACAGGACAAATTAACTTATTTATTCAAAAATAACAAAACAAACTTGCAAACCCGCGTTGATGTTTGGTAAAATGACCAGAGTAAATGGTAACAACTTTGTAATCACTGTTGTAACGTCGTAATCACTGTTGTAACGTCGTAATTTTTCGGGTGCATTCAACAAAGACTAGCCGAATTCCCGGCACCCGGGAAACGGGGGAACCACATTGGGTGAATTGATTTCGTTACATAGGGATCATAGGGAACCTTCAACCGAATCCTCAAGCTAACCTCGCAGGCCTTGGAAGGAGTTTAACATCTTGAGAAAGACATTCGCAGCAGCAGCAACGAGTTTAGCTATTTTGTTCACCATGGGGACAGGAAGTGCCTTTGCGGACACCACATTGACCAGCGTCGTTAAATCCGTGTACGGAACACCTTACAAATACGGAGGCGTCACGACCAACGGTTTTGACTGTTCCGGATTTACAAGATACGTGTTCAAGAAAATGGGCGTTGATCTTGCCCGCGTCTCTACCGCTCAGTACAAGCAAGGTACCCCGGTGGCCAAGAGCCAGTTGAAAGCGGGAGACCTCGTATTCTTCAACACCCTGGGCAAAGGTAAAGTGTCCCATGTGGGCGTCTACCTGGGAGACGGAAAATTCGCTCATGCCTCTTCTTCCAAAGGAATCAGAACAGACAAATTAAGCAACACTTACTATAAAACACGTTATGTCGGGGCAAAAAGAATTTTGAGCGCAGACAGCTATTCCAGCTTTGCCAAAGAATCCTGATCACCCCTGATAGGTTGAGGCCCTCACCTCAACAGCTCGCTTGACCGCACTTGATTCTTGCCGGAATCAACGCGGTCTTTTTTCTTTCCTTCATCTTATTCATATAACGAAGGAATCGATCAAAAGGTTTCTTGGATAAAACCCATTCCAAAAATATTTTTTCCGTTCTCGTTCTCTAACACTCCATATCCTATCTTCCCTATATCCAAAATTTACCCGTTATGCGGATGCCTAAACAGGAAATTTTTAATTTACGCATTTTTTTTGCCTGCCTTCGATTTCTGGCCCCTCTTCCTCCACAAAGCCTTTACAACCAATAAAAATCCCGTTAGAGTGAGGTTAAAAAGAACTACAGCCATATGGGTAGCCGCATAGGCATTCCTATCGTTTAAGGAGGCGCAAAAATGGAAAAACCAATCGCACCATTTCGAATCGTACCCATGGAAGAAAGCCATGGCGCAGATATCAGTACTTGGCGTTACGATTCTCCCTACGATATTTATAGCTGGCTTCCCTGGGAACAGATGAAGGCGCTCGATGTGGAATTTGGGAATCCCGTTTTAAGGGCCCAGCAGTACGTCTCTTTGCTGGATCAGCAGGAGGAGCTTGCCGGATTCGCCCAGTACTTTCCTATGGAGGGCGTTACACGGCTTGGCATCGGTATGAGACCTGATTTATGCGGCCACGGGCTGGGTAAGACCTTTGTGCTGACAATCGTCGAGGAGGCCCAGCGGAGAAAGCCTAAGGATGTAATTGACCTGGAAGTGCTCACATGGAACACACGGGCGATCCGGGCTTACCAGAAGTCCGGCTTCGTGATTACCGATCTGTACGAGAAAATGACTCCTGGCGGCATTTCCAAGCCATATTACTGCATGGTGTTTCGCGGAAAACCCTCCGAGGCGTAAAAAAACATCCCCTTAATGAGACGTCTATGATTAATCGTACATGATTTTAACGTATTTTTCGTATACTACAAATAATTCGTTACTTTTTTTGACACAAATGCTATGATCACGGGGCATGTTCAGCTATAATGGAAGGTAGCTTACATAGGAGGGACGATTGAAATGCAGAAGTGGATCATGAGCGGAATACTCATCGTGGCGTGCGCCTTCGCAGCCGTGTTAATGTTTACATTACCCGGCAAAGATCAGGTGGCCCAGGAAGAAAAGCCGCAAATGCCTGCGGTTACTGTAAGCGCAGAGCAAGCCGAAGCTACGGTTAAAGCCAACTGTATTTCCTGTCACGGGACTGATTTGCAAGGCGGAGCCGGTCCGAATCTGCAAAAAATTGGATCCGAGCTGTCGGCGGAACAGTTGTACGGCATAATTACTAAAGGAAAAGGCGGAGGCATGATGCCTTCCTTCAAAGATAAATTGAAGGACGAGGAAATCGCCAACGTTGCTATGTGGCTTGCGGAAAAGAAATAACAAACAAAAACAAAGACGCGCCCGCCGGGACTTATTAGTCCCGGCGGGCGCTTTTCTAATCATTCACATTCCTGAGCTTGGATTCCTGCTATCCCTATAGGGCCTAGCCAGCCGTTCGGGCTTTCTCGAAGGCTTCGTTATATTGTTGCGCTTCTTTAATATCTACGGCCGTTATCCCGCCCTCTTCCCAAGATGTCAAACGAAGCGTCACCGTTTTGTGGTCGATGGTAATAAAAGGGTGATGATTAAAGGCTTCCGAAATAGCGGCTACCTCATCGACAAACGCAATCCCCTTCATAAAATTGGAGAACGTGTATTTGCGAGTAATCCAGCGACCTTCCTCCAGTTCCCAGCCTTCCAGCTTTTCCAAATGCGCTTCTACTTCTTGCGGTGTAAACGGCATTCTTCTTCCTCCCCGTTCTAAAAACTTCCACTCCTATGTAATCCTGCAGTTTAGGATTCAATACTCGGCAGCATTAGCTCTGTCCCCGCATCTGTTTATTGTATTCTTCTCTACTGCAGATCATGCGAATGAGAGTTCTCGATTCTGCCGCCATGACAGCGGCATTCCTCATTACTTCCAAGATTATATTTTACCACGGCTCTATCCGATAATCCAAAAACTTGTGGAAACTTCGGTCAGACCAGCTTGACGGAGGTTAGCTCTTCCTCTCCGATCAGGAAGTTAATCCGGTGCCCTTCGGGGTCATGGATGACTACAGCGCTTCCTACGGGAATTACCGGCTCGGTGCCAAGAGCAAAGAACAGATCCTCAGCCAACGCCTCCTGAACCTCCTGTCTCTCTTCATCGGAGAGCCCGTGCCACTCCAAAGCCTCCATTTCAAAAAATTTATAGCTATCTGGAATACGGCCTACCGCCGCTGTCAAATCCTTCAAAATAAATTCATAATCTCTTCCGTGCTTTACGCCCACAGCCAAACGGCTCCCTTCATCTTTGTCATTTCGGTCTTCTTTCTTATTATAACGGAAAAAACACCTTAAAAAAAAAGGGATTTCTGTCGATAAAAAAGATAAACCGTTTTTCGGATTGACTGGTAACGTCCGATGTCCCCAGCAAGGATGCGGGAGACAGAAAAATGGAATCAATTATCTCAAGGACGAGGTGTGCAATGGAAATATCAACAATTATTGGACTTATTCTCGGTTTTGTTGCCCTTATCTTAGGTATGTTCTTGAAGGGTGCGCCTATTGAAAGTCTGGTCTCCAACCCTGCGGCTTTTGTTATTATCCTTGTGGGGACGGCCGCCACGCTGTTTGTGGCATTTCCGCTTTCCGAGGTTAAAAAATTCCCTGTGCTGATTAAACTGACGATGGTTAAACCCAAAATGATCAGCAAAGCTGAATTGATCACTTTGTTTATGGAATGGGCCACGATCACACGCCGGGAAGGTCTCCTTGCCTTGGAGGCCAAGGTGGAAGAAATCGATGATGACTTCCTTCGCGGTGGCATGCGCATGATTATTGACGGCAACGACCAGGACTTCGTCCAGGACGTGCTTACGGAGGATATCGCCGCTACCGAGGAGCGACATAGAGCGGGCGCGCAAATTTTCTCCCAGGCCGGGATGTACGCGCCTACCCTCGGGGTACTCGGTGCCGTCGTCGGTCTGATCGCTGCGTTATCCGATATGAGTGATATCGCGAAATTATCCCATGCGATTTCTGGCGCTTTTATCGCTACCGTGTTCGGTATCTTTACCGGTTATGTGATGTGGCATCCGATTGCCAATAAGTTAAAACGTCTCTCCAAGAAAGAGATGGAAATACGCCTGATGATGGTCGAAGGTCTGCTATCCATCCAATCCGGCGTATCGACGATCGCGATCCAACAAAAACTGGCCGTATTCTTGACCCCTGCGGAGCGTGCGCAAATTTTAGAAAAGGGGGCGGGTGAAGGTGAGCAAAAAGAATAAGAAGCATCAGGAACACGAAGAACATGCTGACGAGAGCTGGCTGTTGCCTTATTCCGACTTGATGACTCTTCTTCTTGCATTGTTTATCGTTTTGTTCGGAATGAGTACGGTTGATGCTCAGAAATTCCAAGAGATGAGCGAAGCGTTTCAAAGCGTGCTTACCGGCGGTTCCGGGATTCTGGAACAGAACTCGATGAGCAGCAATACGAAGAATTCCATTAGCGAAAATGAGATTCCCAAGCCTTCTTCCGATGGTCTGATGAAAAAGAAGAGCGAGCTCATGCGTAAAGAGCAGGAGAACCTCGAATCCCTTAAGAAGCAGCTTGATACGTACATCAAAAATAACGGGTTGACCGACCAGCTGGATACTAAACTCAATCAATCGCAGTTGATGGTTACGATCAGCGACAACGCGCTCTTCCCTTCCGGAGAAGCGGAGGTCAAGCCCAATGCGCGGATCCTGGCCAAGGCCATCTCGGCCATGCTTCAGGAATTCCCGGACTATGAGGTGATCGTTTCCGGTCATACCGATAATGTCCCGATCTCAAATCATGAGTTCCCTTCCAACTGGGACCTAAGCTCGGTCCGGGCCCTGAATTTTATGAAAATCTTGCTGCTGAACGAGCAGCTTGATCCTAAGAAATTCAGCGCTATCGGTTATGGCGAATATCATCCGGTCTCCAGTAATGAAAACAACGTCGGACGTGCCAAGAACCGCCGTGTCGAAGTATCGATTATCCGGAAATATCAGGACGGCGATCAGCAAATCGGCATGCCGGCAACGCACTAAAGGTTACTAGGCAGGATGAACAACAAAAGGGCAGCCCTACAGGGCTGCCCTTCGTGTTTTAACGCTCTATTGTTATGTCAGTGTATATCCCAGAGTCTCGCCCAGTTCCTGCTTCTCTTGCTCGGTCAGATCGCGCCAGGTTCCGATCTTCTGATGGCCCAATTGAATATTCATGATCCGGATCCGCTGCAGCTTCCGTACTTCATAGCCGAGGGCACTGCACATCCGGCGAATCTGCCGGTTTTTGCCTTCCGTCAGAATAAGCCGGAACACCCGATCCGTCATCCGGGTAATTTTACAAGGCAAGGTCATCTCGCCCAGAATCTTAACCCCTTCTCCCATGGCTTTCAGAAATGATGGCGTAATAGGCTTGTCCACAGTGACGATATATTCCTTCTCATGCTTTCCTTCAGCACGTAGAATTTTGTTGACGATATCGCCGTCGCTGGTAAGCAGGATCAACCCTTCGGAATCCTTATCCAGACGACCGATCGGAAAAATACGCTTATCGTGGCCGACAAAATCAACGATATTTCCGCGTATATGCCGCTCGGTCGTACTTGTAATGCCCACTGGCTTGTTCAGGGCAATGTATACATGCTGATCCAGCTTCTCCTTAAGGGGCTTTCCGTTAATGCGGACATCGTCCCCATCTTCCGCCTGGCTGCCAAGCAGGGCCGTCTCCCCGTTGATGGTTACCTTTCCGGACTCCACCAGCCTGTCCGCCTCACGTCTGGAGCAATATCCTGTCTCACTGATAAATTTATTGATTCTCACTTCATTGGTCACCCTTCGCGCTAAACTCTTCCTGCCGTACTATCTTCCGACCTGCTTACCTCAACCACCCTCGGCAAGGTAATCGTTACTACTGTACCTTTCCCAACCTCGCTGTCGATCGACATGTTCCCCTTATGCCCTTCGATAATTCGTTGCGTTACCATCAGACCGAGGCCGGTTCCTTTTTCTTTGTTGGTATAAAACGGTTCCCCGAGTTTATCCAGCCTTTCCTTCGATATCCCTTCGCCCTCGTCAATGACTTGAATAACAGCTTCCCGTTCGTTCTCGCCATCAAGGCAAAGCGTAATGGTTCCCCCGTTAGGCATGGCTTCCATGGCGTTCTTCAATACATTGATGAACACCTGCTTTAATTGGTTCTCTTCACAGTGTACCAGAATGGGGGCCGACGAGAAATGGGCCTTAAATTCAATATTATGTAGGTGAGCTTCACTGTCCAACAGAGAGATAACATCCCCCAAGGTGAAACGGACATCCTTGGTCTCGTACTGTACCGCCTGCGGCTTGGCGAGAATCAAAAATTCGCTCACGATCAGATTGATTCGATCCAATTCGGATAACATAATATCCGTATGCATTTGATTGATCATTTTAGTCCGTTGCTGCATTTGCAGAAACCCGCGTAGCGTCGTAAGCGGATTACGGATTTCATGGGCCACCCCGGCAGCCAATTGTCCGACAGTCGTTAATTTTTCCGAGCGGCGAAGCAGCTCCTCCATTTTATTATGCTCCGTCATATCCCGGGAGATGCTGATAAAAGCTACAATAAGTCCGTCTTCATCATACACCGGAGACTCGCTAATGCTGACATGCACTTCGGTACCGTCTTTGCGAAGCCTTACCGTCTCCGTCAGGACAAAGGGCCGGCCTTGTCCGACTTCCTTAGACCACCCCGCCTGTTCATCCGCCTTCGAAGGGGGAATAAACTCCAGCCTGGAGCCCACGATCTCTTCGCTGGTCCAACCGAACAGCTCCTCAAAGGCCGAATTCACCCGCAGGATGCTTCCGTCCAAATCCGTTACATGGATGGCATCCGCAGTTTGGTTAATAATCGACTCCAAATGCTCCTTCATTTGCCGATTTTCTTCATTCTTCTGCTTTAATACCGTCATGTAATGGCCCATGCTATCCGCCATCGTATCAATTTGCCGGACTAATTGGCCCAGCTCATCTTTTCTGTTGGTCTGTATGCGGGTATCAAAATCTCCCGTAGTGAGACGACCGACCTTAATGAGAATTTCCTGTATAGGCCGAATAAGTTCCCCTGCCAAAATATAACTTGAAAAGATAACGATTTGCAGTAAAACGAGGGAAATGGACAGCTGGCTCCACATATGTTTGGAGATTGCCGACGAAATCGGCTCATAACTGGAAATAATCCGGATCACATAGGGCTTTTGGTATAGTGGCTGTATGGGAATAAAACTATCCACAACCCTCTGACCCTCAATCTTGGTCTCAAATAACAAGGGGGTATTCTGCTGTAAAGCCTTGTGGGCCCTTTCGGCAACGAGAGTATCGTTCTTATATCGATAAGTCCCGAACATTAACGTTTGACCACTCTCAAAAATACTCGGATTAATTCCCGTTATTTCAAGCAGGTCGCTGTTGGCCTGCATCGATTCTTGTGTGATTAACTCCGGACTCGTCATACTTAGCGTATCTTCAATGAATTTCCGGTCTATTCCCGGACCTGTACCGTTCTTGATATGTTCGTACACGGAACGGCTTTGCTCGACAGCTACAGCGATCTGTTTAGCGATCAGGATCATATTGGCTTCGCTGTCTTTGCGCAGATTATCCCGGGTCGTAAAGAAGCTGAGAACGATATTTATCGTAAGCAGCGTTACCGCGAAAACGGTCATAATCAGGGAAAGCTTGATCTTAATCGACAAAATGCCTCCTCCCCCTTCGTCAATATTTGGGGATATTTGGAATGGTTCGACACTATTCTCATCATACCTGTAACGATAAGTTTTGCAAAGACGTTGAATTTCCCAGATCTATTCCCTACAATAAGTAAAAATACCTATTTATCGCCGGTATAACTTTAAGGAAAATAAGTTATGCACATATTATAAACATATCAACAATCCAAAAGTCGGATATGTGAATAAGCTTGGGGATAAAACCGGGGTTGTCCACAGTGTTGTCCACAACATGTTAACAACGAATATTTGTTCGTCGAACAACCTGTGTCTAAACTACCAAAGGAGCTGATCTATTTATGCCGCTTCCCTTTATTCCGGAACCGCCCCCTTCAACTCAATCTCACGAGTACTGGATGCAAGAGGCCATTAATGAAGCCCGGAAGGCGGAAGCCATCGGAGAAGTACCTATCGGTGCGGTAATCGTCTTCGGCGACCAAGTTGTCGGACGAGGCCATAATTTAAGGGAGAGTACCAAAGACGGCACCGCGCATGCCGAAATGATCGCTATCCGCGAAGCCAGCGAAACGCTGGATGCCTGGCGTCTGCTCCATTGTCGGTTATATGTTACTCTGGAGCCGTGTCCCATGTGTTCCGGTGCAATCGTGCAGTGCCGCATTCCTCAAGTTATCTATGGCGCACCCGACCCCAAAGCGGGTTGTGCGGGCACCCTCATGAATTTACTGCAGGAGCCGCGTTTTAATCACCGGACAGAGGTCATTCGGGATGTACTGCAAGAGGAATGCTCTTCGCTGCTTACTCAATTTTTCCGGAAGCTCCGGAAAAAGCCGTAGTATTATCCACAGCCTCACACCTGTCCACAGCCTCATACCCTCGTATGGTGTCTATTTATGATTACAAGCAAAAAACGTGCGAATCCAAGGATTCGCACGTTTTTCTCATTGAGGGCGCAATATTAATAGCCGAGGCCGCCCATTTCCTCTTCAAATTGCTCCATTGTGATCGTATCCGTCGGAATACCGATCGTGAACGCCGGCTTCTCGTTGATTTTGCTGAACGTGCTCTTCGCTTGCAGCGCCAGTTTCATCTTTTGATTCGTTTCCGGATCATTGATTTCAACGTCCATATTCATATCCGTATAAGATGGATAGTTATCTTTATCGATCGCCGTGTTTACGGTGAACGTGTTGATCTTCAAATAATCCTTCATCTCATCCAATGCTTTGCCAAGCTCATCCTGGTTGCCTTCTTGCAGCTCTTTTTTCAACTCTTCAATATCGCTAGGCTCCAGGTTCATCAAGGTACGATATTCCTCTTTGCCGATAATATCGAGTACTTTCGGCAACGCTTTGTTGATCAGAATCGTCAATGCTTCCTTAACATTGTCATTAGTCACGCTGAACTGAACGATTTGCTTCGCTTTGTAGCCGTCCGGAAGCTCTACATCCTTCGACTCCACATTTTTGAAGTAGGTTGCCGAGTCATATTCGGCCAGAACCGCGCTGGATACTTCCCCTGCGAGCTTTTGCGATTTCTCCGGATTGAACATCTCCGGATTGAATTCCTCGCCGCTTTGCTCAGCCAATTCCTTCAGGTCCATGACCAGGAACTTCCCAACTACGCTCTCCGGCATAGGGAGGAACGGAATGTTCGGGATCTTGATGAACATTTTCTCTTTCGTCATTACGAATGGAATCGTAATCGTCGTGGACATATCGCCGGTCAATTTGACCTCCAGCGTAGCCTCTGTTTGCATTGGATCCTTTTGATAAATCTGATTCACATTGATTTCCGCATTCTTCAACATAGAGAACACAGCGCCGATTTCCGCGTTTGCAGAAGATCCTGCATCAAATGTCAGATCGACAATTTTAATCTGATTGGTAGATACATAAGAATCCATTTTCAGTGCCTGAATTGCAGCGCTCCCCAGCGCCTCTTTAGGCTCCTTTTTGGCATTACAGCCGGACAGCACCAGAACCGCCGACATCATCAATACCAAAACCGACATAAACAACTTTCTTGACATTACAAACTCCTCTCCGTCATAAAAAGACATGCAAAAATACAAACCCTTCCATATCATAAACCATTTTCATGTAAGCGGAAACCCATTTCTGAAAAATTTAGTGAATTGCATTTTTCTTGAAACGTCCGCCTTTCACATCATGGATATTTCCTACAGCCAGAAATGCATTTTCATCAAAATGGTTTACAATTTCCTTAAGCTTGGCTTCCTCCAAACGAGTAACCACGCAAAAAATCACTTTTTTCGGATCGCCGGAAAAACCGCCTTCACCGGATAAATAAGTAACGCTACGACCTAAACGATTTACAATAGCATCGCCGATTTCATCGATCTGGTCGCTGATGATCCATGCCGACTTCGATTCGTTCAAACCGTCTACGACGATATCTATCGTCTTATAAGCGATATAATAGGCCAACAGGGAGAATAAAGCACGTTCCCAACCGAATACGAATCCGGCGCTGAGCAAAATGAAAAAGTTAAAGAACATAATAATTTCTCCGACGGAGAACGGGGATTTGCGCGAAATCAGGATGGCTACAATCTCGGTACCGTCCAGCGAACCGCCGAACCGGATCACGATACCTGTGCCCAGACCCAGTAAAATGCCACCAAACACGAAAGCCAACAAGGTGTCCGTGACAAATGGTTCTACCGGATGCAGCAGGGCTGTGCCGATCGACATGACAGTAATACCAACCAAAGTAGAAATCGCAAAGGTTTTGCCGATTTGTTTGTATCCGACAATCAGGAAAGGGAGGTTAAAGAGGAATAGAAAAATACCCAGTGGTAATTTGGACAAATAGGAGGACATCACAGAAATACCGGTAACACCGCCATCCGTAATCTTATTCGGAACAAGGAATAGCTCCAGGGCAACCGAAACCAATATTGCGCCGATAATAATGAAGATGAACCTGAGCACAATGCTGCCCACGCTCCGTTGTTTATGTTGGCGCGGCTCCGGTTTGGTAAAGGACTCTGGGGAAGGGATGTTAGACTCTACAAGGTTCAATCGCATCACGATCCTTTCAAAATAAGTATAGCTTTTCTCTCCATCTCTCCGTTTCATAAACCATCGGTTAAACAAAATTATCCCTATCTTTATTATGACATTTTATGAGCTTTATGTCTTGCTTAATTCAAAATTGGTATAAAATTGCCCGGGGCCGGTACACAAATAACCCGGCACGTTATGCCGGGTTACCTCTTTTCAACGAATTAGCTTCCTTCCGGGTTGTTATGGCTGACATGATTAGCCGTCTTGACCTTTTTCGAACCGGACAACGGTTCCGGACCTCCATGTCCCCGCTCCCGGTTTCGGTTCGTATCCGGTTGTGTTCCGGGTGTAGTATAAGTCTTTGGCTTGCTCACCAGAAACTCCCCCTTCATATAGAATGCATTACGGTATTTAACCTGCAACATTGAACCCCGGTTTATACTGTTAAATTCATCTATAGTAAGAACCCCAAGGGTAGCCGCAAAAAATAAAAAGAGGGCGACTCATCGCCCTCTTAACTGTATTCATTATTAAAGGATATAACTGGCGGAGAGGATGGGATTCGAACCCATGTGGAGTTGCCCCCTAACGGTTTTCAAGACCGCCCCTCGTTGTTAAATCCCGCCATCCTTTATCATGACTAGGTTTATTGCACTTTATTGTTGAACAGCTTAAACGGTCTGATTAAAACGTTTATTTTGATGCGTGACCGTTAGACAAGTACATCTTATTAGTTTTCAAAGCATGAGTCAAGTTATCCGTTGCAGAGCGTTCTATAAATGCTTTATACCCAGTGGTTTTCAGCCGACTACAAACAATAATATCTAGTGCATTTAGCCAATAATTTGATGCATAATATTTTGACACTTAGAAAAGCCCATTCCATCAATGGAGTGGCTTATATATATATATTTATTTAGTACTTAAAACCGAAAAATCTATTTTCGTCAGCACTTCTGTCTAATTCTGCAATTACTAAATTTTCCTTCATAAACTCATCAACATCTTCTTCCAACAATTCATCAACATTTATTGTAACAAAATATTGTCCCTTTTGATTTGTCTTTAGAACTTTATTAATGTATCTCAGTAGTCTTGGTTTCACTACAATATCTGGTTTAGAGTAAGACCCATCATGAAGCAAGAAATTAATTGCCTTCTGTCTCTCTGTTCGATATAAAAACCAAGTTAAATCAAACATATTAATTTTCATGTATTGTCTTCCGTGTGATTTTTCATCAGGAATTGAGCAATTGATTTTAATTCTGCCAGTAGCGGCATTGCCCCTCCCGGAATTTTCATACTCAAAAATTAAAACCCCGGATTGATTATAGGTCACGCTCATCAGAGTAGTAAAAATATTCTGTAAATATTCAATATGTTCCTCGTAAGAAAGGAATTCATCATTTCTTATTGAAGTGATTCTCAATTTTTCAGATTCCAATAAATTTATATTGTCATTAATTCTATTACGTTGGTTATATTCTGAGATTTTTACTCTTATTTCAGCTAACTCCAATTGTTTTCTTTCCACTTCATTAATCATAGTAGTTATATCATCAACTAAGTTGTCATTCCTTAGTAATTCAGCAGACTTCTTTAATGCTATTTCAATTTCATGTTTCTTCTGATTCAAGTCCTTTATTTTCAATACTAGGTTATCAATTTTATTACTAAAGTATTTCCCTCTATTATCCACCATAAAATTATAAAACGACTCAATTTCTTTATAGTTCTTATGAATACTATCAGGAAAATAACCTACAAGTTGGTTGTAAAAAGGCGCAATATCTTTTAATCTCTTGATATCTTTAGTTTTAGCTTCCAAATTCTCGATATTCTTCTCAAACTGTTGTTTTATATGCTCGGATTCAAATATTTTATTCTGAATTTTATTTAATTCTGTTTTTAATTCAGAGTACTTTAAAGAATTTGCCTCATAGTGTCCAGTTATATCAAAAGATTTAATAGAATTTTTCATAGTAGTAATTTCATTTTCCAAAGTATTTTCATTTAATATTAGTGAATTAATATTGGTTCCGCTTTCGATATATTTTATTTGTTGTTTAAGCTTGTCCATCTCTTTCTTGATTACATTGATCTCCGTCTCCGAATTATAAGGCAGTCCAAAAAGATAGGACAAGTAAGAATAGGTTTTAGTCGCCTCTCGCCCAGTCAATATAATATCATTAAAGCCTCTTTTTTCATCTCTAATAATGTATTCTCTTAATGATGAAAAACTAGTGAAGTCCAGCACTTCATTAATGAAGACCAGTTCATGAATAAGTTGTCTGTATTCCTTTGTTGAATGAATATGCCATTTACTAATGTCATATGAAATTTCACTTCTAATGCTATATCCTTTTTTTGGCGAATTGAACAGTCTTGCTAAGAAAATAGTATCCGCATTCACTATCGTCTTCAGAACTATCATGATATCTTTCTCGATAAGTATTTCATTATTCTCATATTGCTTTGATATAGATTTTCCAAGTAACATCTCGATGCATTCAACCATTGTTGTTTTACCAACACCATTTGTTTCATCATCAGTTGTTCGTTTTTCACCCAAAATAATATTCAAACCAATTGTGTTAAATTTATATTTTTTTAAAACCTTTTCATCCCTACGACTATAAACTATTAATTCCTCTAGAATCATTTTATATTCCTCTTTATCATGTTTTGATTAACAACTATAAGACTCAATGAATATAATAATGCTAAAGATAAATACAAAATTCTCTCCATGTTTAGATTTAGGATTATATCCCTCTCACGAGTATACATTAGAAATAATTCGTCTATATGTTGTTCTTTTTCTAGAAGTTCGTATAAAGTTTTTGAGGTGAATAATACATTTTCCTCAATTATTTGATGTTTTGAAACTAAAAAATAATCAAGTTCATAATAATCTAAAGTTTCCATTTCTCTCTGCTTCCTTTCTGTCAGAGCAGATTTTAAATCTATTATATTAAACAATGAATCTACAAATTCTTTTTGCCTAAATTGACTAAACAAAATAGATTGCGGCTTTACTCTGTAGCTAACTTGTGCTGCTGACATTTTCATTAAGTATTTACCTCAACTTTATTTTTCGTTTCATTAAATATGCCACAATCATAAATAACCCAAGCTACTAAAATCCTGATGTATCTTTTTGCTTGATTGGGAGTGTAGGGTAATTGCCTCATTTGGGGACTGTTATATAATAATTCAACAATTTCCCTGAATATTTCGTCACCATTCGAATGTTTGTTATGTATCCCCATGTAAGCATCAATTATTATCTCTGAAACTATCTCCTTTTTTTCCAATTCGATGTAGGATGTGGTACTCATAATTTCATCAATTGCAGAAAAGTATATTGTGTAGCCTAAGAATAGTTGTTCAAAAGTATCGCTACAGTTCATTTTTTCAAATTTACGTTCAATTTGCTCTTGTTTCATTTTATATTTTTCAACACTCCCCTTTTTTTGGGGATGTTGATGAAGATCGATAATAAAACGTTTGAATTCATCCTCGTTAAAATCATCTGCTGTGAACCCCTCATCTGTTGAAGATGTAAGGTCAGGCTTTTTCTGAAATCTTATAAGGTCATAGCAAAGTGTACCTGTCTTCGCTTTTCGACCAACATCATTATTTATCTTCCAATAAGAATTATCTTGACTCCAAGAGTGATATTGAATTTCAGCTTTTGCATTACTGGTGCTTATCTTCGCTGTCACAAATCCACCATTGGCATAAGAGTCCACCAATCCAGCTCCACTGACAATATGTAAAATCTGATTATTCCCATTAGCTTCAATATCATAGTTCGCTTGATGAACATGCCCCGAGAGGTATAAGTCAATACGGTAGTCATCAAAATTATTTTGTAATGCCTTTTTATCTGTATCAGACATACATTCTATAGTATGATGCCCAATCGCAATATTTAACTTTGAACTATCTCCTTCTAACTTATTCAAACAAGCAAGTAGCTTTTGTTTGGCCACTAATAATGTTTTTTCTTCATTTGCTGTATAAGCTACTAGGCAAGTGTTAATATGCACAATATTGCATTTTTCACTATTCCTAATAAAATGAACTTCATTTTTGGGGTACTCTTCACCTATTAACTGTTTGTAAAACTTAAAAAAACCATTAAAACTCTTATAGATTGTATTTCTCGGACTCGCCGTTGCTATCGCTTTATCCAGTTGGTCAGACGGGTCTCCACTCTTAATATTCTTAATACCTTCTATCATTAGACCTCTTACATCATCTCTTTTTAAATCATGATTTCCAGGAACAATATAAACTTTTTCCTTAGAAATCTTCATGCTATCAATTAAGCTATTTAAAAACTCAGTTATATCGGGCGTGAATTTACCACCTTTATGAGTTAAATCCCCTGTAACAATTAACATGTCGAAATTAATTGTATTAGATAATTCAGATATATAAGTAACTAGTTCTCTTCTCATCTTTTCTGAGTCATAATTTTTAAAATGAAGATGAAGATCAGAAATATGTACAAAATTAACCTCCATAATCTCCCTCTTTTCGCATAATATCTATTTACTTTATAAACAGTTCATTACTAACTTTTTAACAATTATTATCCTTTTTTCCAAACAAAAAATGATCCTTAGGAACTAGCACATATTCAGGATTTGAGGAAATTATATCATACTACTCAGATAATTGGATAAATTTTCAACAGAATGTGGTTACAAAAAGAGACAGTCATGGTGACTGTCTCTTTTACATATTAATATAGCGGTCTACTTTCCTGATCGTATCACCCTATTACACACCTCTAACAGTCTTTTACGCAGTAAGATCATGTCCAGAGTCCGGAGTGTTCACCAGCATTTTCGGCTCATTAATAGATTACAATTAAAAGTATCTCAATCATATTGTACTTGTAGGCTCTATTATTATTTCGTTACCCACTAACCAAAACTTCCTCCACCAAAGTCATCATCATTATTCCCTTTTATTTTCTCAATAAGTTCTTTTAATTCACCTCGATACATTGTGAGCATCATTGCAGTATTAAAGGCAGTTATTACTATTGTTAGAGGCTTAATAGTACCTTCAAATACCCAAGAAGTAATAACTCCACCTATTAAAGATATATTGGCACATACCATTATCATCCTTATTCGTTTAAACAATGAAACCCTTCCTGCCACTATTCATCTTCGTCGTCATCTTCCTGCAACGCACTTATTGACTCTTCTTGATATTCTTTTGATTGTAAATGGAATGGCTGTATCCTATCGTGATGATACTTTCTATTTACCAACCCTTGAATTAGTTCATTCTGTCCCAGCATGTCTAGCATCTTATCCTGGTCTATAAGTTTACGTTCGATTTTCCACATCAATCTCTCTATTGAAATTAATCGTTCATTATTATAGGATAGCGTAGAATTGACTCTATTATTAAACATACTAACACTCTCTAAAAGCTGATCTAGCTTTTTCTGTAGTAGCACCTGCTCTTCAACCAAATTCTTCTCACCTCTGTGATTAGTTCTAATGATTGTTACTTTTGATTAGTTGCTTAAAAGTCTCAACAATTTTCAGATCATTACCAAATAAATATTGCTTACCGCATTGTGTGCATTCTGCTCCTTGCACATCTACACTTAAAATACCTTCCACTCCAACATCAAGTTCCAATAATTTGTTTCGAACGTCTGAACAGTTACAAAAGACACACTCGATTATGTTGAGCAAACCTACATTATAGTCAGACTTGAGCATTCTGATTTTATACAATTCTTTTTGACGTTCATATTCTTGCTTTCCTAAAACAGCCTTTTTCAGCTCATCAACTTTCTCCTGTTTTTCTGTATTGCCCAGCTTTTTCTCATTTTTATCGAACACTTCATCTATGACCTTTATGATAATCTCAATAGCTCTAATCTCTCTTTCATTGATATATTCCTCACCACAGCTATCACATTTTTTCGCGACTAATTTAACACTTCTAAATCGCTCGCCCTTATTAGGTATTGAAATCTCGGTAAACTGATTTAAAACTTCGTTACTGTGACAAAAAACACAAAATGTAATAGTAGATTTACCACCAATAGAATTTTCTTCAATGAACTTAGCTTTCAATTCCTCATTTTTCTCTCTTGCCCGCTCCCATATCCTAGGTAAGTTTCTCTCGAAATTATCCTCAATCCTTTTACGCCTTCTATCCTTATCCTCAGGCATTGCCCTACTCCCTCTTCTAAATAAAATATCGATTCCATTTAGTTAGATACGTTTAAAGAAAGTATGCTTCCGTTCCTTCACCAACTCAATTGTTTCATTGTTATTGAAATACTCCTTTACTTCTAAGCTCCCAAATAATTCAACAACGATGTGAATATTAAGATTATTTCTCAATGCATTATCGATGAAAAAACGACGGACCGTTCCATTCCTTTCCACCAGTTGGCTGATACGATTTACCCATCTAATAGCTAGATACTCACAATAACATGTATTAACTCTATTGATATAATCAATAGTAGTCATGCCGTGCATACCGGCTATATAGTCTACAATTCTATTCCATTTTTCTAATGTTACACCATGCCTATCCCCGTAACGTTCGAACCAAATAAATGGATTCATTGAGCTTTTTGAAGCGTTAATTGAACGATGAAGTGGAATTATATTGGCATAGGTAGTACCGCCGATGCCGTGTCTCCTTACAATCCCCCCCCATTGGACCGGTACAAAATGGTCGTAATGAATATTGGACTCTTTATCTGTTAATGCGCAACGATTATTAAAAGTGTAGGAGATACGCTCTTTTTGTCTAGACCTCAAAGTATTAGGTATTTGCTTTAAACGTTGCTCTCTTAACTTATTTGAACTGTTTATTCTTTTACCTTGTTCTTGGTTATCATGCTTCATATTGTCGTTATCCCTCTTTTAAGGTTTATATAATCATGTCAGACACTACATTATCAGAACAGAAAGTTGCTGTCAATTTTTTCTATGAATGCCAAATAAAGTACTGATCGTAGGAGAAAGACTTCGAGTTCCTGACGCGCACAAAAGCTTCGCTTTTGTTGCTTGTCACGATTCGAACGCTTCGCTTTTCGAATCGTCTGGATACTAAGCAATACTTCATTAAAGAAACAGTATTAACATGCTACATCATTTAAACATATAAAAAGTTGACCCCACTTTCTTCTAATATAGAAGTAAATGAGGTCAATATTTGTTTCCAATTAATCTTTCATAATTAGCAATAGTAGTAATCATTTTTGTTCCACGTTTATCAAAAGGATCAGAGTATATGACATAACCAAATTCGCGAAAAATGCGGTCTATAATTCCTCGATCTTTTTCCCAATGATTATTCTTAGAGAGCCACTTTCTAAACTCTTCGCCCAGCCCACTTTTTTTGTCCACTTCAGATAGTTTGAACGTTGAAGAATTGAAGAATGTAGTATTCTTTTTCACCCAATTATCAATATCTTCAGCAAACTGCCTAATTCTTTCACCAATACCATAAAGTGTTTCGTCTTGAACATGGTAAGTATCTAATTGTGCTTGTCCACCCATGTAATTTCCATTAATCTCACTTAATAGGATTTGAGCTTCTTCTAAAACAGGATTATGTTTTGTGTCATCAAAAGCTAGGAAAATACGAATTTCATTTTCATCTTGAATTTTCCTTAATGCTGTCCTGTGAATAATCTGAAGTATTTCAGCGTAAAGTTCTCCTCTATAAATCCTCTCAAGCTTTTCATCTTTAAACCAGTTATAATCATCTGTCTCGTTATTAATTGATAAATCAACCTCTTTACCATACAAACTAATAGCAATTGCTTTGTAATGGTCAGGATTTCTACGAGGAAGAGAAGGCAAGTATAATTCTGTAACATCTCTCAATTGATTCTTTCCAGTTGTATTTAGTAAGTTCAGTGGACTTGATTCTTCAGTATCATTCTTTCCAAAGTATTGAGTAGCAAACTCAGGTGAAATTGTGCCTAGTTTAATGTAAGTATCTAGGTCTGACTTCAAAGGAAGAAGAAATAAATTTTCGTGCTGGTTCTTTAGTTCTCCCACTCTAATCCCTATTGCTTTTTGTGTTGGTTGCCCCTTCTTACTCCTACTCCAATTTGAGGTGTTTATTATATCCTGAGTAATTGTCAGCCTAGAGTAGTCATTATAATTTTTTATTGGCATAAATTCAAAGTCCTTGTATTGCTTTTTGTTTAATTGGCAAGTTCCATCTAATATCAATGTATTCAATCCTAGCTTAGTATAATCTACTCGTTCAGCGTAATGAATCTTTCTACCAACCTTATTCCGATCTTGATATTCATCTATCCTTGCAACTTCATTACGAAACAGCATTTTTTTGAATGCTTTAAGCTTTTCCATATCAAGAACATCATAGCCAACTGCTTTTTCTTCAATTTGAGCTAATGTAGCTATTAGGTTTAGTATTCTTTTAGTATTTCGCTCATTTTTAGGGACTAATGCCATTGAAATTGTGCCAGTGTTTTCAGCTAATTCATTAGCAATCAGATGAATTATAAGTGATTTGATTGATTGGCTCTTATATGAATCAAATTCCAAGCATCCACTTAATCTGTCAAACCATTCAACTGCATTGTGTTCTTTGCCCAGATCAAAAATGCTATTATTGATGAAGTCAGGTTTTTCATCAATGATTAATAATCTATTCCATCGGTTAGTGATTAGCTCCTCAATTACTGGAGATTCCTCTGTAAACAAATCCATTGAATATTGCTGAAATAATCTATACTCCTGAGCATTTTCGTAGCCAAGAGCCAATCTCTTTAATCTTGCATGAGTAATAATAACTATTTGATAATATGGAATGTATTGTCCTGCTTCATGCTTATTATCCTTGTCTATCCTTAGGACACAATTCTTATCAAAGTCTCGTAATTCACTATAAATTTCATCTGCCATATTATTTTCTCTTACAGCTACTAGTACTGGAACCTTAAATTTCTCACTTTCACTAACTAACCACTTGAGAAAGGAAATTAATACTGTTGTCTTTCCATGGCCCATACTGGCATTACAAACCCATGAAACAGAATTCTGTTTGATCTGTTTAACATCCGATGGATTTTTAACTCCAATATATTCTTTGAATTGCCCTTTATATTCATTAACAAATCTCAAATAAATATTCGCGATATCGAAGAAAGCCGCCTGATGTATATTCCCTTTATGATCTTCACTTAAATAACCCATCATCTTCTCTATAACTTCAGTATTATCAGAAACTTTATTCATCAATTTTCACCTCACTTCTTTTTACAAACTGTTTTAGTCTATTTTGTAGCTCATTTGAAATTACATATGACTCATCGTGAAGCCATCTGGACAAATGTTCTCTGGAAACTCCTACACTATGGGCAATGAAAGTCGTTGGCGTTCCAAATCCCTGCTTTAATCTGAATAATGCTTCTCGTAATTCCTTGTCATTCATATAAATCATCTCTCTTTCATGAGTATGTGAACCTGTGATATGACCAGTAAAATAAAACCCCTCCGATTTCTCGGAGGGGTTCACTTTATATAGTGTCATGTAGTTGGTCGATTGCATTTTTCGGCAAATTCTTGTTAAAAGGCTACTCAAAGCCTTTTATTTTTATCAATCTCAGAATGCAAAAGATTTTAAAGGTTTATAAGACTTTTAAAATCTATTAAAGCTTTACACGCACAAAATATGATTCCTTTGAAAGTGTTTAAAACAATTTTATATCTATAAACACGGCAATGCAGCTCCCCTTATTTCTCCCCATTGTTTAAATAAGCATTAATTCAAGTCAATCCTCGTTCCGTTGAGCTTTATGCCATGTGGAGTGAGTTCTATATAATTATCGGAATTTACTTCAAGCATAATCTTCGTATTAGATTTAAGTTTGAGGGTGTCGCCATTAGATTCGAGGATAACTCCGTCTACACCATTACGATTAAACCAAAGTCTACGCTCATTTCCGTTAGTTGCTTTATAGCTTAATTTGAATGCATCATTATCCTTGATAATGTAACCAACCTCGTTATCATTTAATGCATTGCTACCTAAACCCATTTTAATTGTAGGTATTCCATTGAGACTTCCTGTAGGATTATCGAGATAAAGAGCCATTTTCTCTTCATCGATACTTGTACCATTTCCTGAAATAAACTTGATAAACTGATCTTTTACCCAAACATAATCCTGCTTGTTTCTGTCTTCCATTGTCCTTACTTCATTAACTGTAAGCTTGGAAATAAATGATCCATCTGGAAGTTCCAACGGCCCTTCATCATCATCTCCGATAATAATAAGTCTTTTCGCTCTAAGAGTTCCATCTTTACCAATCCAAAACCTTGGCTCCCCATTGACATCAATGGCTATACCTTCATTGGCATTCAACCTGATTTGTTCCCCATGTTGACCATTGATCGTAATACCTTCCAGCCAATCCAATATGATTGCGTCCCCAAGTTTACCATCGAGAATTCTAAGCTTCCTTGTGCTCAATTCATCTGCGAACAGATTGCCTTCAAGGTCAACATAAAAGCGTTTCTCCCAAACTGGATTTCCAGCAGTGCCGACATTCTTCTCAATCTTGATTCCCTCTGTGGCATTGAGTGTCGTTCGGTTCATCATGTTACCTCGCGTAACCACGATGCCATTCAGAGCGTCTATAACAGTGTTGTTGTAGTTTCTCCCTAACTGCAATGAAGACTTCTCCAAGAAGTCTGCAAGCTTCGATCTCGCGCTCTCATATGCCTTGTAGAAGTTCTCCCACTTCTGATGAAACTCTAATCTTGTAGATCGAAGTTCAGTGACAATATGAGTCGTCTTGTTCATGTCGGCAAAGATAGGAGTCATGTAAGTGGTCAAAGCGTTATATGAAGCAGTCAAATCATTTCCTGCGGATTGCAGTTGATTTTTTGCGTCATCAAGCTCATAGTATGAAGAGTCTCTGTCATTATAAATAGTGTTTACATAGTCGTTAATTTGCTCTTTTAGGGTCACGTATTGTTTAGTAATACCTTTATATTGGTTAGCTAAAGTAATCTTCTCTGTGGACACGATTACATCGTCAATGATAATGGAATCCAAAACTGAGAAGTCAATGTTGAGTGCATCGCTATCCAACAGTACATCACCAAGCTTTGTTTCAATCCGCAAACGCTTCGCAACTAAGTCTTCTGCAATGAGTGTTCCATCCTCGTATGTGGAATTGCCAATCGAAGCATAAACCTTGTTTACCCACCTGTTCTTTTCCCACTTTTGCAAAGCTAATCCATTGGTCGCGTTTAAAACAGATCGATACTTCCCATCGCTTCGCAACGCAATAAAGCCATATTCACCAATAACAACGTTATTGTAGAATTGGCCCATATTCAGTCCAGAATAGAATTGTGCGTCCTCAATCTTATTGCGAAGATTTTTCTCTTCATCATAATATGTTTTGAATTTTAGAATGAATTCTGCACGATCAGGAACTTCACTCGTCTGTTCTGTTTTAGGAGAATTCACATTAATGTTAAGAGGTGCTTGTGTCACGATGTCGATGTACTGAGACATATAGTTCAGTAAATCGAAGTAGCCGTTTGTGAGTGGTGTTGTGGAATAAAGATCAATTGTACTAGGAGATTTAGATAAGAACTGAGCTTCCATATCGAAGATATCGTCACGCTGAGAACGCTTATATTCCTCTGCTTGCTCGAGCATTCTATGGTATCCTGCTTCGATCTTATAAAGCTCAGTGATAATCTGCATCTTTTCTAGCGTGGTAAGCTTGTTATCCATCACGATATCTTTGAAATCACCGATATCCAAGTAATTGTTTTCTGCATCCAGAATGGTTTTGCCGATATCATTAACAATCTTAATGTTCTCAGCAACAAGATCATGAGTGTAGAGTGTTCCTTCACTTGGGTCTGCCCACGTGATCTTTTCCCATCCGTCAGGATGTTTGTTTAAATCAGTTGTTGCTCTGTCGATCACAAATCCTTCTCTGTCATCAACTTTTACTCTTGTTATATCGTTGAAAGACCAGAGTCCGAATACGTCAGGATTCTCATTAACCAAACCAAGCTTTGTTACAAGTCTTCCGTTGCGATCAAAGATTTCACCTTTCGATCCTCGGAATATCAAAACGCCATCTTCGTCTTCAAGTGCCAGATTCGTACCCATAAAAACTTTTCCGTAGATTCGCTCACCAACGATACAATGCTTCTTCTGTTTATGATAAAACTCTTTGAAAACGTCGAAGCTGAATATCCTCATATCATTTGGCTCTGTAATCTGATGCGTTAAATGCAATTGCACTCCATTTTTACTAACTCTATACACATACAGCATCCCACCAATACCTTCAAAGCTTATTTGATTATATGTATCCTTATATACACTCTCCAATTTATTCCCTTGCAATAGATACTTATATGAAATTTCATGAGCTTCTTTTGTGCGAATCCCTGCTGAAATGACGTTGAGCGCACCCACAGGCAAATCAGTAACAACAACTGGAATAAAATCATTATAAGGAGATAGCTGAGTTACCTTGGTCTGCTCTCCAACATACTCTGCAACAACAATATCTATAGCTTCATTTGTATAACTTTGATATATCAAGTTACGTAATGAGTGTATATTTCTATATCTTTGAGACCTATACTCCTCCATAACTTTGTAACAGTATTCTAACTCTCCACTACAGAAAATAATAGAATTATCAATATGAAATAGCTTCTGTGCTGCTGTTCCTGCCCTATAAATCACTCCATCAATTGTTACTGATACCGCAGAATCCGCAGAAATAAATACTTGATCTCTTGTCTGAAACACTAAAGCATTGCTCAAAATTATCACTCCTCAAAAGAAAATAAACCCACGATCATGGAATCTCGTGAGTTTGCGCTACTTATTACGTGCCTTGATTGTCATTGTCACTACCTCGTATATATCGACAATAAGATTCTAACGATTTTGTGTTTCCCGTTGTCAATCGACTATTCCTTTAGTAATCAATTTAATTTTTGTCTTTAATTCATCAGAAATTAGATACGAATCATTGTTCATCCATCTGGATATATGTTCTCTCGACACCCCACATTTACTTGCAATAAAGGCAATTGGCGTTCCGTACCTGTTCTGAATCTGCAATACTGATGCTCGCAATTCTTGGTCATTCATCTCTATCATCTCTCCTCTTTGACTTAATGATGCTGTGATCTGTCCAACAAAAAATAAAACCCTCGAGATATCTTCTCGAAGGTGTCTCACTTCTAATACTGATTAATAGGGATATAGTTCTATCACTTTGGCAGTGAACGAGTTTTAAAGGTTTGAAAGGTTCAAAACTCATTAAAAGTTCTTTTAAACCTTTAAACGGGATTGAAACTTCCTCAATCTTCTCGATATCTCAGATTAGTAATAGCACAGAATATGAATTGTTAAGAAGTATCAATAAAGGGGCCACTCGGCTACACTTTAAAAGTGCAAAACCCAAAAGCAACAAATTTCGCACCCTTTATAAATAGAATATATAATATACTATATAAGTAATATATAATATAAATAACATATCTATTTATAAGGGGTGCAGAATTTGTTACTTTTAGGTTTTTTACTTTTTTTAAATACCGAGAAAGTAACGACCATCGTTTTTGGCGTCCTTGCGCTATCCCAGATCAATTTTATCCCGCGACCCACCAACTATTCCCTTTAGATCGTTCTGAGTCTCTATGCCCCCTTTCCATTCGCCTGAGAGCCAAACAATAATGTCCATGACCAGTGCCATGGACTCATATGATCGAGTACACTTTATCCATAACTAATCGAAGAGGTTCCGAATACTATTGCAATTTTCCAGGAAAGGCAGACGCCTATATAGGACTCATATTGCTGGAAAGACCTGAAACCCCTCCAAAGCATCGAGTCAAAGCCAGTATAACTTAACTAGATTTACGATAGAGCCTTATCGTGGTAACGAGCGAGGTTTTAGAGAATGAACCGCTCGTAGAATCGAGGTCGGAAGTCTGGATATATGTGTTCGGCTCTTCTGAAATGGAGGAAAGTGGTTTTCATCTGTAAACCATCCCCCCGGCCTTCATTAAGTCTTTTCACATAATTTCAGTTATGGGAAAGGCTGCTGGGGATGGGCTTGGTTAGAAAATTAAAAATGAAATTCGAAGTGATTTCAAACAAGTAAATATTTGAGTTTTCTAATTGTATAAAGGAATCGATTATCTCTTTCGTATCGCAAAAAAATTTATAGGGAAGTCTGCGTTGTATTGTTCTGTGAGTGGGTTAAGCAAAAACGTACAATGAGCCCCTGAGTTATGCTTAACAGTTTTATCTCTCTATATATATCTATATGACAACGCACAAAAATCACACGTTCAAAACAAATTTTGTACTGCTAATTTGAATTAATGTTGTAATAAATAATTATTTCTACTTATTATAAGATGAGAAAATTGTTACTTTTGACTTTTCAATTTTTCAATGCATTAGAATGTACTATCCACCCACTCTGAGTCACTCCGCGTTCATGGACTTATATGATCGAGTTCACTTTGTTCAACTGCTTGTTGTCATAAAATGGTCTTATTTACTTTCAATATATAATGTAAAACTTATTTCTGACGAAGCATATCTACATCAGCGAATTTCAATGTATAGTAATTGTCTTTGTTTATGTACTCATCAACTATAAAGGCTTCATCTGGTTCTAATCCGACATTTGGCAAGCTTACATATTGCGTGTCAATGATACTCATATCCTTATCATAAACAACCAATCCGATATGACCGTCAAGAGTCCAGCGGGAATTGTTAGTCAATTTAGCTTTTGCCTTATCATTCCTATTGATTCCTCTGTCAATGATGAAATCGTCGATCTGCAAAAATCCAAATAAGTAATCACTTGATTGCTCTTTTTGTTCATTTTTTATTTTCGATTCTTCCTGCAACTGTTCATACTGCTTCTGCAATTCTTCTCCTTTTCCTTTAGTGTATTTCTCTCCTGTTACTTGCTCATACAATTCAGCAAATTCTTTTTCCTCTTCGGACATGCCACCGCAAGCTGTGAGTGCTAACGATAATAAAATAGGTAATATAAGTGTCTTCTTCATAATATGTCTCCCTGTGGAATATGTACAAAGATATAATATCGTTTATATACGAATAATTCAACATAATATCTGTTCTAGTTATCTGTAAGTAAACCATTAACTCTTCTACGCTTTTTGTGAAGGGGGATTGGATTTATGTCTTCTGATCTAATTAAACTTATTGGTGAACGTATTAGGACTTTGCGTAAAGAAAAGGAATATACACAAGAGTATTTATCGGAAAAAAGCGGAATACATGTTACATATATATCAGATATTGAGCGTGGCGAACGAAACATTTCAATGGAAACACTGGAAAAGGTAATTATCGCTTTAGAAATAAGGCCCGTTGAGGTATTTAGATTTGAAGGTATTGAGGGCATTGAGGAAAGGGCTAATAAGCAAGAATTAATTGAAGCACTTAACTCGCTATTGGCTGGGAGAAAGATTGAGGAAGTGAAGCTAGTACTTCGTCTTGCTAAGGAAGTGCTGGGAACATACGATAAGCTCAAATAACAAATCACCCATTCACTATTTGGTCGAATGGGTGATACTTCAGTTAAACTAAATTAAATTACCTCAACACTTTCACAAGCTTTACATTCCGCTATAATCTTGTTCTACGAGCCTTTTATAAAAATATGCCCATAGTCAACCAATATGCTATCGTTCGGTTCCCCCATTCATGAATTTCTCATACTGCTCACGAACATCTGTAGTATCCTGATTAACATAGCGATTAACCATTTCCATAGAAGAATGTCCAAGCAATCTACGTAATGAAAATGGGTCGCCTGTTGCCTTTATATAACGAGTCGCAAAAGTATGTCGGAAAGTGTGGGGGCTAATGCGAACGCCTGTAATTTTAGCCTTCTTACCAATGAAACTGATACATCTAGTTGCCCAATTCTTATCTAAGGGTTGACCAAACTCGTTAAGAAACAAGTTTGGAGCTTCTGCGTTATTTTTATGCCACGCAAGGTAGATAAACAGTAGCTCTTGTGTTCGCACCCCAAAGTACACTATCCGTGCCTTTCTGGTTTTAGCTGATTCAGCCCTAACAGATGCGGAGCGATTTTGTAGATCAACTTCCTCTACAAAAATTCTCATGCACTCCCCAATACGAACACCTGTATCAAGCAGAAATGACATTAATAATGCATCACGAAGTCCAGTGAAAGTTGTTAATTCACAGCAATTGAACAGCTTCCGTTCCTGTACTTTTGAAATCACTTGAAAGTCTTCCTCTGGCACTTTCAACAGTTCCACATTTTCAAACGGAGATTCTTTAATTATTCTTTCGCTCATACCCCAATTGAACATCGCCTTAATTGTCCTCAGTCTAATGTTTATTGTAGAAGGCTTTAACTTCTGCACCGTCAACATATGGGAAATCCAAGAACGAATCACGTCTCTATTAGGTACAAAGTTATCAAGACCGCTGTACTCTGATGCCAAGAAGCGGCGAAACCAGTTCATGTGCTTCCTATAGTCCTCTAAGGTGCGTTCTGCCGCCCCTGCTGCCTGCCGTGCGACATAATAGCGCTTAAACAGCTTGTCCAGTGTCAACGTCTCTGAATGAGGTTTTTCGGTTTCTTGAAGTGTAGGGCGGGGCGCTTCTAAGACCGAAGGAGTAAGGCGGTCTAATAACCGCTGAGGTAAATTGTTCTTCCTTTGCCCGCGTTTATGCGGTGTTTTTCCATTGATTATACTCATATTCCGTACCTCCCGTTAGAGTTTTCTCTAACGGTCACGAACACAAAAAAACGCACTAGACCGCTGTTCAACAGTCAAGTGCGTTTTAGCCATAATCACCGCAATGCCTTATACGGCGCTAATTTGTAATAACTGGCGGAGAGGATGGGATTCGAACCCATGTGGAGTTGCCCCCTAACGGTTTTCAAGACCGCCCCGTTATGACCGCTTCGGTACCTCTCCAAAAAGTGAATCTGATTCGAGTAACAAATCAGATTCTATCACAGACCATAAACGATATCAAGCTATTTCCGCTTGGAAATAACCTGTAAATTACCCATGTAAGGACGCAGCACTTCCGGAATCTCTACGCTTCCGTCTTCAAGCTGGTAATTTTCCAAAATGGCGGCTACCGTACGTCCAACCGCTAATCCGGATCCATTCAGCGTATGCACGAATTCCGGCTTGGCCTTCGGCTCCGGACGGAAACGAATATTAGCCCGGCGTGCCTGGAAGTCCTCCACATTGGAACACGACGAGATCTCGCGGTATACGCCGCTTTCCGGCAGCCATACCTCGAGGTCATAGGTCTTCGCAGCCGTAAAACCAAGATCGCCTGTACACAGTGCAAGAACGCGGTAAGGCAGGTTCAACAGCTGAAGGACCCGCTCCGCATTGGCCGTCATTTGCTCCAGCTCATCATAAGAGGTTTCGGGATGAACGATTTTGATCATCTCGACCTTATTGAACTGGTGCTGGCGGATAAGGCCTCGCGTATCCCGGCCTGCCGCACCGGCTTCGGAACGGAAGCAAGAGCTGTAGGCTACATACTTGCGGGGCAAGTCTTCCGTGCTCAGAATCTCGTCACGATGATAGTTCGTGACCGGCACCTCAGCCGTCGGAATAAGATAATAGTCGCTTTCCGTCAGCTTAAAGAGATCCTCTTCAAACTTCGGCAGCTGTCCGGTCCCGTATAGGCTGTCCCGATTCACAATATATGGTGGCAGCATTTCCTCATAGCCGTGGTCATTACTGTGCAAATCCATCATAAAGCTGATCAGCGCACGCTCGAGACGCGCACCCAAGCCTTTGTAAAAAGTAAACCGGGATCCGGTCACCTTCGCTCCGGCTTCAAAATCAAGAATGCCGAGTTCTCCAGCAACGTCCCAATGCGCTTTAGGCGCGAAGTCAAATTTTCTTGGCTCGCTCCAACGACGGATCTCTACATTCTCTTCCTCTGAAGCACCAACCGGTACGCTGCTGCTAGGGATGTTCGGAATGTTCATCGTCAGCTCATCGATTTTGACTTCAAGCTCCCGGACTTCATCGTCCAACTGCTTGATCCGGTCGCCTACCTCTCTCATTTCCAAAATGAGCTCATCTGCGTTTTCTTTATTTTTCTTCCGCTGTGCCACTTCTGCAGACACGGTATTACGGCGGTTTTTAAGCGCTTCGCTCTCTTGAAGCAACTCCCGGCGCTTCTCGTCAAGCTTCGGGAAGCCAGAGATCAAATCCAAGGATTTGCCCCGGTTCTTCAGCGCCTCTTCGACACGCGCATAATCATTTCGCAATATTTTAACATCCAACATGGGTAGTCCCTCCTAGAATCATCCCACCTGCAGCCATGCCGGCGTTCTACGCTAGAACATGACCGCCGGGATCGCAGGAAAACATACATTAATTTAAGAAAGAAAACAACCTTAACCCTTGGAAAAGAGTCAAGGTTTTCCTATAGCTTTAATTCACGACTGCTTTGTTCGTCTTAATCATCTCTAAAAAGTAGCCGTGTAGGGAGTAGTCGTCCGTCAATTCCGGATGAAAGGAAGAAACCAGTAAATGTCCCTGACGGGCCGTTACGATCTCATCCTTATACGTGGACAACACCTCTACATCCTTCCCGACCTCCGTTATGAGCGGAGCACGGATAAACACCGCACGAAGAGGCTTCTCCAGCCCCTTTACGTCCAGATCGGTCTCAAAGCTCTCCCGTTGACGCCCAAAGGCGTTACGGGAGACTCTGATATTCATCAGTTCGAGATGCGCTTCTTCCCCGCCTTCGATTTCCTTGGCCATGACGATCAGCCCTGCGCAAGTTCCGAATACCGGCTTACCTTTCTCCGCAAAGTAACGGATCGCTTCGATAAAACCGTATTTGCGCATCAGCTTCCCGATGGTTGTGCTTTCCCCGCCAGGAATAATCAGCCCTTCAAGCTCGTCCAGCTGTTCGGGATGCTTCACGACAACGCCCTCGGCGCCTGCACTCTCAATACTTCGTATATGCTCTGCAACAGCGCCCTGAAGCGCCAATACGCCTACCTTCATCCTTTTACCCTTCTTCCCTTGCCCAGGCTGTCTGACCCTATCTCTGCGCGTTAAACACTAAGCGCTATGATTACCAGCCGCGATCCGACATCCGTTCAGCCGCGGTCAATTTCGAAATCTCGATGCCTTTCATCGGTGTGCCCAAGTTTTTGGACACTTCGGCAATCAATTTATAATCGGTGAAATGCGTCGTAGCTTCCACAATAGCGCGGGCGAATTTCTCCGGGCTGTCGGATTTAAAAATCCCCGACCCGACAAATACGCCGTCCGCACCTAAATGCATCATCAGAGCAGCATCCGCCGGAGTGGCCACACCGCCCGCGGCGAAATTAACAACCGGCAATTTGCCGTTCTCATGAACCTCGAGCAGCAGGTCATAAGCTACGCCCAGGTTTTTTGCTTCGGCATACAGCTCGTCCTTAGACATATTCTTCACTTTGCGGATTTGGCTGTTGATCAAACGCATATGGCGAACAGCCTCCACGATATTACCTGTTCCCGGTTCTCCTTTGGTACGGATCATGGATGCTCCCTCGCTGATCCGGCGCAAGGCTTCGCCCAGATCCTTAGCTCCACAAACAAATGGAACAGTAAAATCACGTTTATCGATATGGAACACTTCATCTGCCGGAGTCAATACTTCACTTTCATCCAAATAGTCTACCCCGAGAGATTCCAGAACTTTCGCTTCGACATAATGTCCGATCCGCGCTTTAGCCATAACAGGAATGGACACTACCTTCATAACCTCTTCTACAATAGTAGGGTCCGCCATGCGGGCTACCCCGCCTGCTGCACGAATATCTGAAGGAACCCGCTCCAATGCCATAACGGCAGTTGCCCCAGCGGCTTCAGCGATCTTAGCTTGTTCGGCATTCATGACGTCCATGATGACGCCGCCCTTTTGCATCTCAGCCATGCCTCTTTTTACTCGCGATGTTCCAGTTTCCATATCCATGCCCCCCGATAATAATCTAACTTGATATTTTACAATATTCCCCTCAAATATACAACCCGTATAGTCGGAATACTAATTTGCTAGAACAGGTTTTTGATACCGTTGAACAAATCGCGGAAGAAGTCGCCGATAGCGCGCATAAACAGCTTGAACCAGCCTGCTTTCTCAGCGTCTTCAGCTGTAATCAGGTTCACTGTTTTCTCCAGCGTCTGATCCATGCCCGCAGGTTTAAACGAATACTTAACCGTTCCCACGCTAGTGCCCTGCTTCAACGGTGCCGTCAAGGTCTCGTTACCCAATGTAACTGTAGCTTGAACTCCGCTAATGTCTGCGCCCTTAGGAATAACAAAGCTAACGCCTTGGTCGCTGACGACTGGCACAGAGGTATTCTTCGCCTTTTTCACCGTAACGGTTTCCGTACCTGCTACCGTCGATTTGGGCGGAATGATTTGCTTGGTTTCAAAGTTGTTAAAACCGAAATCGAGAACTTTGCGGGTTTCTACGAAACGGGCCTTCTCTGTTTTTGTTCCCATAACTACGCTGATCAAACGCATACCGTTCCGTTCGGCCGTCCCGGTAAAGCAATTGCCGGCATTTGCCGTATGTCCCGTTTTCAGACCGTCAAGGCCCTCATAGGCAAACTGCTTAAAATTAGTTACATCTTTATTGGCTTCCAGCATCCAATTCAAGTTCGACATAGGCGCTTTATCGCGCTCCCGAAACTTTTTGCTTTGAATCGTGGTAAAACGGGTAAAATCAGGGTGATCGGTTACGATATATTTGGCAAGAATCGCTGCATCCATGGCCGACATTACGGTCTCTTTGCCGTCTTGCGTTCTGAATTCTGCAGGCATATCGGCAATGTCCAATCCGGTCGAATTGGCGAAATGCGCAGTTTTCATTCCCATTCTCTTGGCTTCATCATTCATCATTTTAACAAAAGCTTGTTCTGAACCGGCAACATGTTCCGCTAGCGCTACCGTTGCGTCATTCGCGGATGCCATAGCCATCGCCGTATACAATTCTTCTATAGTATGTTGATCTCCTTCAGCAAGAAAGATCCGGGAACCGACGGTGTTAGCGGCATTCTTTTGAACCGTTACTACATCGTCCCAGTTAAATTTGCCTTGCTTGACGAGATCCGCAACGATATATTCCGTCATCATTTTCGTCATACTTGCCGGAGGAAGAGGCTGGTTTCCATTAATATTGAGAAGGACCTGTCCCGAGACCGGCTCCAGCAAAATCGCGGAGCTTACTTGCAGATCCAGGGATTCGGCGGATGGAATTTGAGTAGCCCCAGCTTGTACTGAAGCAGGTTTGGTAGAAGTGGTAGATTCGGTCTGCTCTCCCTCAGCCAGCGCCATCGCCGGGACCAGAGAGAAGCACAGCATATTCAGCAACAGAACGGACGCTACCCCTTTACGGAGTAATTTCCGTTTTGATTTCGAAGTTGTGCGGTTGTTTTCTTTCAGTTTCAATGTTCTTAAAGCTCCTCTCATATTCTCGTTCATTTGCTTTATCTATTCTATCACAGGGCCTACCGCAAAAAAAGACAGGTAGGGCCTATTTCGCCCTGCCTGTCTTGGTATATATTGGCGCCTGCCTTCTCCCATGTCCGTAAACCGGAGCTTGGAATCTTAGAGAGAGTAGTTTGGCGCTTCTTTTGTAATTTGTACGTCGTGCGGATGGCTTTCCCGGAGACCAGCACCGGTAATCCGTACAAACTGCGTATCATTGCGCAGCTCGTCCAATGTTTTGGTACCGCAATATCCCATACCGGAGCGCAAACCGCCGATCAGTTGGGTAATCGTGTCGGAGAGCGGGCCTTTATAGGCCACGCGGCCTTCGATTCCTTCCGGAACCAGCTTCTTATCGTCATCCTGGAAGTAACGGTCCTTACTGCCTTGTTTCATGGCAGCCAGGGAGCCCATACCTCTATACACTTTGTAGCGACGTCCTTGGTAGATCTCAGAGTCGCCAGGGCTTTCTTCGGTGCCGGCAAACAAGCTGCCGAGCATAACCGCGTGAGCGCCTGCGGCAATCGCTTTTGTAATCTCGCCGGAATATTTAATTCCGCCGTCCGCGATGATCGGCACGCCGTATTCGCGGGCTACCGTTGCGCAGTCATATACAGCCGTAACTTGCGGTACGCCAATACCTGCGATAACGCGAGTCGTACAAATGGAGCCTGGGCCGATCCCGACTTTGACTACAGAAGCGCCGGCTTCAATCAAAGCCCGGGTCGCTTCGCCAGTTGCGACATTGCCCGCGATAATGGTGAGATCCGGGTAACGTTTACGCAGTTCGGCTACGGCTTCCAGAATATTAATATGATGGCCATGCGCGGAGTCGACCGTAATTACGTCTACTCCGGCTTTTACAAGAGCTTCAGTCCGGTCAAAGGTGTCCTTGGAAATCCCGACAGCCGCACCTACAAGCAGTCTGCCTTGGGCATCTTTGGCTGCGTTCGGGAATTGAATTGCTTTTTCAATATCTTTAATGGTGATAAGGCCCTTCAACACATTATTCTCATCCACCAAAGGCAGCTTCTCGATTTTGTGTTGTTGAAGGATTACTTCGGCCTCCTGCAAGGTCGTGCCAACCGGAGCGGTTACCAGGTTCTCGTGAGTCATGACTTCGCTGATTTTAATGCTGTAGTCATGAACAAAACGCAGGTCACGGTTGGTCAAAATCCCGATCAGTTTATGCTCGTCATCCACGATCGGCACGCCGGAAATCCGGAATTTGCCCATGACGGCCTCTGCATCAGAAACAAGGTGATCCGCCGACAACGAGAACGGATTCGTGATAACGCCGCTCTCCGAGCGTTTAACCCGGTCCACTTCCTCCGCTTGTTGCTCGATCGGCATATTCTTGTGAATAATCCCGATACCGCCCTCACGCGCCATAGCGATCGCCAGCGCCGCCTCAGTTACCGTATCCATTCCTGCGCTGATCAGTGGCAGATTGAGCTTCACCTTGTCGCTCAGTTTTGTGGACACGTCCACCTCTTTTGGCAATACTTCCGACTTGCGAGGAACGAGCAATACATCGTCAAATGTAAGGCCTTCCTTATCAAATTTACTTTCCCACACCTTTGGTTTTCCTCCTTGTTTATGATCGGTTTCCGGTCTAATTTCCTTATAAATCAAGGCCGAATGGTTACTTACGAAAATATATTATTGCCATCTTAGCAAAGGGCCTATAGGCTGTCAAGGATAAGCCTGTGGAAATACGAATCGCCTTTTCAGCGCACACTACTGTCTCTTGGGAATGCACATTCTATCTTGAGCGTATATATTCGATTTGAAAATAAACTGCCCTAAACCACCGAATCCCATTCCCGACGAGGTATTACGCATATGAAAAAACCGTTATCCCCTGGATAACGGTTCAGTTTGGCCGGGCTTATGACCGGATATGCTTATTTTACAGCTTTCGGATTTTGAATGACTTGATCGAGGATCCCGTAAGCTTTTGCTTCCTCTGCCGTCATAAAATAATCCCGGTCCATATCCTGAGCAATCCGTTCAATCGGTTGACCTGTTCGCTCGGCGGCGATTTGATTCAAGCGTTCTCTGGTCCGGATAATCCGTCTGGCACTGATTTCGATGTCGCTGGCTTGGCCTTGCGCCCCTCCATGCGGCTGATGAATCATCACTTCACTGTTAGGAAGCGCAAATCGTTTGCCATGGGCACCGGACATGAGCAGAATGGCGGCAAAGGAAGCAGCCATACCCGAACATATCGTTTGAACATCGGGCTTCACATATTGCATCGTATCGTAGATCGCAAAGCCCGCAGAAGTAGATCCGCCAGGACTGTTTATATAAAAATGGATGTCCTTTTCAGGATCCTCCGCGGCGAGAAATAACATTTGCGCCGTGATGCTGTTGGCCACCTGATCATCAATCGCAGTGCCCAAGAACACAATCCGGTCCTTCAACAAACGAGAGTAAATGTCATAGGACCTTTCTCCATGCCCCGTTTGCTCAATAACATAAGGAATTACCGTGCTCATACCTATACCTCCTATTTTTAGGCGGCCAATTGCATATAGAGGTTGTGAATGCTCGGCGAATGGGTGCGGATCTGTGGACGCTCGGCTTTTTGCCGGGCATGCAACAAGGAAACAACGGCTTCTTTAGGCGCGGAATCATTCATCAGCATAACCATAGCAGTGGTGTTCTGCTGGCGAAAAGCTTCCAGATAAGCATAAGTCATCAACTCATCGGTCTCCGACTTATCTCCTTCGGTCGCTCTCTCCTTGGTTCTCTCCTTGGCTCCATCCTTGGCTCGATACCCTTTGTCGTCGTTATTCACTGCTACGGCCATCTTTAGCTTCGTTCGGGCCCGGTGTAGAGCTGCCTTTACCGCACCTTCCGTAGAGCCTATAAGCTTGGCTGCTTCCGCTGCACTATATTTCAAAATATCGATCAGCAGCAAAGCCGTACGCTGTGCAGGGACCAGCGTCTGCACCAGAGTTTCCATAGCCGTATAAATCTCTAGAGGACTTATCTGGGGCACATGTAACTCGTCTTCCAGCGGTTCACGCACGGTCGATACCATTCTCTTACGGCTACGGTCAATCCATGCGTTACGGGCTATTCGGTATAAATATGCGCGTGTAATTTGTTCGTCATCCTTCCCACCTAACAAAGCTGACCATACCTTGAGCCAGGTATCCTGAGCCAGATCGTCGCCCTCCCAAGGTGAACCCGCTAAGGAACGGCAGTATAGACGAAGTGCCTGCTGGTGCGCTCCTATCCACTCCGATATATCCGACAGACCCTTTCGATCCGCAGTCGCCGACAGACCTTCCTCTATTTCGTTATGCATCTTGGCTCACCTCCTGAAGATCTTCCTCGATCTCATTGTTATAAACGAAAAAACGCATCTTGTAGATACGGTAGGATATGCAAAAATTAATTTAAAGCGCACTAATTAGCCCAGCGTATGGTTTGGCTGCATGAAGGCCGAAGTCGCTCGTTTTACAACCCGTTACTCAGTCGCTTTATATCAATAAACATGCTGATAATCGGGCACATTTACTAATCTGACTTTGTTGATCTTCACATGTGATCTACACATGTGATCTATACATTGTTAATTTATACATTCCTCAACCTCAAATTGCAAAACTGCACATTTTGCAAACTTTGCATAAACTAACCTTACTTAAAATAACCTTACTTAAAATAACCTTACTAAAACCTCACTTAAACTAATCTTACTCAAATCTCACTTAAACCAACCTTATTTAAATTAACTGTAATTGCTACATCTAATTTTACTCCATTAGCTTTCCGGTCTAAATTAACTGCAAAAAGTACAGCTATTTCAGCGAATTTAGACCATTCCGAGTGAAAACCGCAGAATTAACTGTAGATTTTACAGTTATTTGTCTCAAACAAGCTCATCTTGCGAAAATAACTGCAGGTTTTACAGCTAAGTTGCTGTTGAGATAGTCCTAAATAGCAAAAAAGCACCGCCGAGGTTATCGGCAGTGCTCTTCTTCATTGCTTGGCGGCGTCCTACTCTCCCAGGACCCTTCGGTCCAAGTACCATCGGCGCTGGAGGGCTT